>NZ_JAWLIR010000005.1:0-1358 GCF_033485195.1 Sporosarcina beigongshangi | reverse complement strand
CGGTTTTTGTCCCATTTGCATCATCATCATGCGTAACATTTCTTCATTAATCGGCGGGTTATCTTTCAAATATTTCATCATATATTGACGTGCAATGAAAAATCCAAGTGCCACACCTGCTGCTAGCGCAACGATGACAATTATAATCCACCAAATTGTTCCCATCGTTAATTACCTCCTTCACTTCCATCATTCGAGTGTACTCCACCATGATGGATTATACAGTATAGCGGTAGTGAATGGCAATGGTCCTACATGAAAAATTCCTTTCATGATATACTGGTAATATCGAAATATTTTTCTGAAAGAAAATATAGGAAAGGATGTTAGCGATGAGCGAACAGCTTTTGCAACAAATTTTGGGTGAATTTAAAGAAATGAGAACTGAAATGCAAGAGTTTAAAACCGAAATGCAAGGATTTAAGACTGAACAACAAAGCATGAAAGCACAGCTTGATGAAAATACACAGCTGACACGCGCCATCTTTGACAGACAAGAAGAAACAGACGCCAAGTTAGAAAACTTAACAATGGATGTCCACAAACTGCATGGCGAAGTAGCAGAAATAAAAGATATTTTGGATTTCACGTATCAAAAAACGACTCGAAATGAATTGGAAATCTATAAGTTGAAAAAAAATAGTGACATGCATGTCCATGAATAACACAAGAGCCATGTAAAAGAGGCCCGCTAACACGCAAGCAGACCTTTTTTACGTGGCTCTATTTCTGTTCATAAAAATACATTTTCTTCCCTCATGCGAAGATCCGCATATTTGACCGGCTTCAACCAGCCCCACTCCCCATGTCCATCCATTACAGCAAAGAAACGGTCGCCAGCACCAGATAAGGCAACGAACAGATCAAGGTCCAGCATACGGGAACCATCACAGAACACATTCAGTGAATACGATGAGTGAGAGACGAGGATAGACCCCTTGACAGGATGTGTCAGCTTATATTCCCCGTTTCGGCACTCAATGGAAGTAAAGCCTTTACCGAGATTCGTCACTATCGCTTCGTTGATTAACTCTTCTTCCAGCCGGTCACATAAGTAATCTACTTCTCGCATACAATCATGATGCTGCCCATCTTCTTTCAAAAGGTCATACAATAGTCGCTCGCGCCCAATAACGAATGGCTGGTACATTTCTTTCACTTTATAAATTCCGTATGATCGCAATTTCGCCACCCCCTATTACTAAGGTACATCGTTTGGAATGAAAAGGCTGTCATATTGCGGAATGGAACAGCACTATTATTGTCGGAAAAGATAGATAAGTTAAAATCCTACAAAAAAAGTTCCATCGGCTGTCAAATTTACAGCCAATGGAACTTTGATAATTTAATCAATTACA
>NZ_JAWLIR010000004.1:0-409668 GCF_033485195.1 Sporosarcina beigongshangi | reverse complement strand
ATTGCGGAATGGAACAGCACTATTATTGTCGGAAAAGATAGATAAGTTAAAATCCTACAAAAAAAGTTCCATCGGCTGTCAAATTTACAGCCAATGGAACTTTGATAATTTAATCAATTACACCTTGGCGTAATTGCGTCCAAATTTTGAATTGCGCTTGAGGCCTACAGAATGTAGGTCATGCAGTCGTTGCGAATCGAACAACGCAGGGTTCGATTTGCCGTATTTCTGCGTTCTTTGCAGAAATTAAGGCACTTGCCTTTCAGGACGTCGCGGACTTAGACTGCCCTCTTAAAACTCCCCTCAAAATTTGTGACATCCTCCAGGGGACTGCTAACTTACTTCAGCAAAGGTTTTCTGCTGAAGTAAGTTAGTTATTGAACAGCGCTTTTACTTGTGCAATGACATTTTCTTCAGTGAAGCCAAATTCTTTAATAACTGTTTCGCCAGGCGCACTTGCACCAAATGTATCGATGGCGATGATTGCACCTTCGTCACCCACATATTTATGCCAGCCGAATGAAACAGCCATTTCAATTCCAAGACGTTTTTTCACTGCTTTTGGTAGAACGCTTTGTTTGTAAGCTTCGTCCTGCTTCTCGAAGAGATCCCAAGAAGGCATAGAAACAACTGCTACGTCGATACCATCAGCGGCTAATTTCGTTTGTGCAGCAACAGCTAATCCTACTTCAGAACCAGTAGCAATCAAAATTGCATCCGCTTGTTCTTTCATAGCAGGTGAAACCGTGTAAGCACCTTTTTTAACGCCTTCCATTGCCAATTCACCCGATTTTGGTAGTGTAGGCAAGTTTTGACGTGATAGAACGAGTGCAGTTGGTGTGCTTTCTGATGACACTGCGATATTCCATGCAGCCGCTGTTTCATTCGCATCTGCTGGACGAATTACCGATAGACCTGGCATCGCACGAAGTGATGCTAGGTGCTCCACTGGCTCATGTGTCGGACCATCTTCTCCAACCGCTACACTGTCGTGTGTGAACACGTATGTGACAGGAACACCCATAAGTGATGATAGTCTGATTGCCGGGCGCACGTAGTCACTGAATACGAAGAACGTACCACCGAATACATGTAAACCACCGTGAAGCGCCATACCGTTTAACGCTGTCCCCATTGCAAATTCACGTACACCGAACCAGATATTACGACCTGAGTAATCCGTTGGAAGAAAATCACCTGCACCATTGATTGTTGTCTTGTTAGAACCAGCAAGGTCTGCGCTTCCTCCAAAGAATGATGGTAGCATTTTGGCAATCGCATTGATAGCATCACCAGATGCAGAACGCGATGCATGTGATGTACCTACTTCATACTTCGGCAATGATTTTTCAAAGTCTGCTGGTAGTTTGCGGTCAATCGCATCTTTCAACTGCTGCGCAAGCTCTCCGTGCTCTGCCTCATACTGTGTGAATAGCTCTGTCCATTGTTGTTCTTTTTGAGCGCCAAGTGTTTCAGCTGCTTGTTGGAACGTCTCGTAAACACCTTCTGGCACATGGAAATCTTCCTCAAATGTCCATTTGTAGTTTTCTTTTGTCAGTTTCGCTTCTTCCGAGCCAAGAGGCATACCATGTGCATCTGATTTTCCAGCTCTATTTGGTGAACCATAACCAATAACCGTTTTCACTTCGATAATTGTTGGACCACCTGTGTTTCCTTTTGCTGCTTCAATCGCTTGTGAAACCTCAGCAACGTCGTTACCGTCAGCTACACGAATATAATTCCAGCCATATGATTCAAAACGCTTACGTGTATTTTCAGAGAATGACATGTCAAGATCGCCATCAAGTGAAATATCATTACTATCATAAAGAACAATTAATTTATCCAATTGTAAGTGTCCTGCAAGAGAAATAGCCTCTGCCGCAACACCTTCCATTAAATCACCATCACCACAAAGTGCATACGTAAAGTGGTCAACAACGTCGAAGTTCGGTTTATTGTATGTAGCAGCAAGATGTTTTTCTGCCATCGCTACACCGACTGCCATACCAATTCCTTGCCCAAGTGGGCCCGTAGTCGCTTCAACACCAACTGTGTGGCGATATTCTGGGTGACCAGGCGTTAAAGAGCCCCATTGTCTAAACTTTTTAAGCTCTTCCATTGGAAGACCATAGCCACCTAGGTGAAGCAGGCTATAAAGAAGTGCTGAACCATGCCCTGCCGAGAGGATAAAGCGATCACGGTTGAACCACTGCGGATTTGAAGGATTGTGATGCATATGTTTTGTCCATAGTGTATAAGCCATTGGTGCTGCGCCCATCGGTAATCCTGGATGCCCCGAATTTGCTTTTTCAATTGCATCAATGGATAGTGTACGGATTGTATTAATAGCTAACTGATCAATCTGTTGAGTCATTGTATACTTCCTCTCCCGTAAAATCTATTTTTCTACAACTCCTAGTTTAGACAATTTGCGCAATGATTGCAAAGGTCAGTTTAAGTATTTGCTATTGCGAGCTTGTTTCACCTTTTCCGGTGTCACATCATTGCCATCAGGATCGATTATTTTCACCTGTTCAATTGTACCACGCATAGACGACCTGAATGTTTCCAAGTATTCCTTGCGCAGAAGCGTTTGCTCCTTGGCTTCTTCTATTGTTAAGCCAGTCGTTTTTGATTTTTTTGAAAGTTCGTTAATACGGTTCATTTTTTCCGATAATAGCATTTGACTTCCTCCATTTTATTTCGTGAATACATAAAACGTATACAAAAAGAGCAGAAAGTGCAACCAATCAGCCTTTCTGCTCCAATTCATATTCTTTAAAACGACGATGGACAGTTGCTTTACTAATGTCGTGCCCAAGTCCTTTTAACACATCTGTAATTTCTTCATAGGTGAGTCCTTTCGCCCGAAGCGCTACAATTTCTTGGACAGGTACCTCCAAACGTTCACGACCTTCTGCGTTACCCCTATTTCTCAAGTTACGCTCTGGTCGATAGCCTTCTCGCACTGCGCGTTTCATTCCTCGCCTAATTTTGGCATTATGTAATTTGCGTTGATATTCCTCGACAATCGCTAATATTTCAAGCAACATTGTGTCCATTTCGTTCAACGCAATGGGGCCGTTATCATTCCGGGAATAAATAGCCGTATTCGTTTTCGCTAGCAGATGCAGTACAGCCATCCGAGCATTTCCACGCCCCAGTCTCGTTTCATCCTGTATTAAAACCGCATCAACCTCTTCATCGCGAATAAAATCTAATAAACTAAGTAACCCTTCACGCTCAATGTCAAAGCCACTATGTTTGTCCTTAAATACGTCTAGCACATACAGACCAAGTTCAGCTGCTAACTTGTCGAGCTCTTCCTCTTGCCGTACTAGTGATACTTCTTGTGTATCTTTTTCCGTACTGACGCGACAATAGAGCACACATTTCTGTTGTTTAATCACCGACCATCACCCGCTAGCTGTGTTATCGGTTGAAGGTCCTCCACTGTTTCAAAGATCGGCAATACCAACTCTTCTCCGGTTTTGATTGTCACAGTAGGAAGGTCATTTAACCGCATTACTTCTTTCATCCATTGATCCTTGGATATATTTTCTGCATGATGAAGCGCGAGTCCCCAAAGCGTATCACCCTCCATCACAGTAATTTCAGTTATCGTGTGTTCTTTTACAGATTTCGTAGCGCCTATAATTGCAAATCCCATACATAAAAAGATAAGAAGTAAAATATAGCTGTTATTTTTAATAAAAGTCATGATAATCCTCCTCTAGAATGTTTGTTCGGAATACTTGTTCTTAGTATAGAAAATAAAAAAACAAATGTCAATACTTTTTCAGAACCTGTGTTTGCCATTTGTTCGCAATGCTGATATACTGAACATATTGAAATAAGACGACTGATCGTGACTCGCTTCACGTCTTTCAAAAATGAGTAGAATATGAGCTGAGAGGTGAACGGAATGAAAAAAATTTCGAAGAGGCAGGAAGATATTTTGTCCTTCATAAAAGCTGAAGTAAAGAAAAAAGGTTATCCGCCATCCGTAAGAGAAATTGGCGAGGCTGTTGGTCTAGCATCTAGTTCGACTGTCCATGGGCATCTTGCACGATTAGAAAGTAAAGGTTTCATTAGACGAGATCCTACAAAACCAAGGGCTATCGAAATTCTTGACCCGGAAGGCCTAGAAGCGATGAAACCAGGTGTTCTCAACGTTCCACTAGTCGGTAAGGTGACGGCTGGTTTGCCAATTACTGCAATTGAAAATATTGAGGAGTACTTCCCATTACCAGAATCATTTGGGACAACTGAGGACAAACTCTTCATGCTTGAAATTGTCGGTAACAGCATGATTGAAGCCGGTATTTTAAACGGTGACCATGTAATCGTCAAGCAGCAACAAACTGCGCAAAATGGAGAAATCGTTGTGGCGATGACTGAAGAGGAAGAAGCAACGGTGAAGCGTTTCTTCAAAGAAAAAGATTATTTCCGTCTTCAACCTGAAAACTCTTCAATGGACCCAATCATCGTTGACAATGTATCTATTTTGGGAAAAGTAGTTGGTGTCTATCGTTATATCCACTAAACGTAAAAAGCTGCTCCCTTTACATGGGAGCAGCTCTTTCTTTTGTTTTGTTGAGTATTATAATGATAGTTTGTTCAATTTACCGTTCAATCAATCCTTCTATTACTAGCTTCTCGACGGAGGACAGCACCGCTGCCTTTACATGCTCATAGGTCAATCCACCTTGCACATAGGCTGTATACGGCGGTCTAATCGGACCATCAGCTGTCAGCTCGATGCTGGAGCCTTGGATAAACGTTCCCGCCGCCATAATGACATCGTCCGTGTAACCAGGCATATACGACGGCTCTGGTGCATAATGCGCATTGATGGGCGAGTTAGCTTGAATAGTACGACAGAAAGCAATCATTTGGTCGGCATTGGCAAAGGATACAGATTGGATTAAATCCGTTCTTTTCTCTGTATAATGTGGCGATGTCGTCAGACCGAAGTCTTCGAGAAGAGCCGCCGTAAATAAAGCACCCTTCACGGCTTGGCTAACAACGTGTGGTGCAAGGAAAAAGCCTTGGTACATCTCTAACAGCGTATCTAGCGATGCCCCAGCTTCTGCCCCTAGTCCTGGGGACGTCATGCGGTAAGCGCATTGCTCAACGAGATCGGCACGCCCAGCTATGTATCCACCTGTTCGCACAAGTCCACCACCGGGGTTTTTAATAAGCGACCCCGCCATTAAATCAGCACCTACTTGCATCGGCTCTTTGTCCTCGACGAATTCCCCATAACAATTATCGACGAACACAACAACATCAGGATTAATCGCCTTTACTTTACGTACCATTTCACTGATTTCATCCACCAAAAAGGACGGTCGATCTGAATAACCTTTCGACCGCTGAATTCCAATCATTTTTGTTTTACTATGCATATTTTTAGCAACTGCATCAAAATCAACAGAGCCATCTTTATTCAAATCAATATGCTTATACGTAATGCCATAATCTTGTAGAGAACCAGTATCTTTCCCTTTACCTGCTACGATAGATTCCAATGTATCATACGGTTTCCCTGTAATATACAGCAGTTCATCTCCTGGGCGCAAAATGCCGAAGAGACTGATAGAAATCGCATGTGTACCTGAAATAATTTGATTGCGCACAAGGCAAGCCTCTGCTCCGAAAACATCAGCATAAACCTGTTCCAGCACATCACGACCGCTATCATCGTAGCCATAACCCGTAGAGCCAGTAAGATGAAAATCACTTACCATATTTTTACGGAACGCCGCAAGCACTTTCCGTTGATTGTAAAAGGCTATTTTTTCAACTTCTTTAAAAAACGGAGTTAGCTTTTCTTCAATTTCTTCCGCTTTTGCAAACAGAAACTCATCTTGTTCTTCCAACATCATGTTAATTCCTCATTCCGTAAAATAGTCACTTCATTATCTTATCAGTCTGTCCGTGTAGGTCAACGATTAAGGATGTTTTAGTAATCAATTAACCCCATTCGGTAGAATGCTGATGCCAGAACTCACAAAGCAATCGAGCCTCGGCGTGATTGCGTCCGGAGGCTTTACCGCCCCCACTGAATGGATGCTGAATAAAGTAAAAAAGCAGAACCAGGAGGCTCGCTCCTAATTCTGCTTTCTCGCATTACTCTTGGTCTTTCAAAATCACTGGTTTCGCTGGGACGTAAGTTGAAATCGCATGTTTGTAAATCAATTGCTGTTTGCCGTCTGTTTCAAGTAAGACAGTATAATTGTCATACGATTTAATAAGTCCTTTCAATTGAAATCCATTGAGTAAAAATACCGTTACAAATGTGTTATTCTTTCGTAACGAGTTTAAAAATGTTTCTTGCATATTCCCCTGTGCCATACGCAGAATCCTCCTGTTGGTGTGCTTATATTTCTCCTGCTCCCCTTACCTTATTCGCTTTCCATGCTCAAAATCCTGCACAATTGTCAAAATACCCCGAATAATTTCTGTAGTCCCCAATTGTGCATCGAACCAATCCACCTCTAGCTTGTTACGAAAATAAGTCATTTGGCGTTTGGCATAATGACGTGTATTTTTTTTGATTAATTCAATAGCCTCTTCGAGCAACAGTTTTCCTTCGATTGTTTGATGAAGTTCTTTATAACCAATTGCTTGAACAGATTGCACATTCCGTATGCCTACATCCCATAAGCCCTTCGCTTCAGCGAACAATCCATTGTCCATCATGATGTCCACGCGGCGATCAATTCGCTCGTACAGCACGTCCCGGTCCATCTCAAGCCCGATGAGCAGATGATTGTAAAGAGGCGCATGACCTGCATTCTCTTCGTGGGCTCCTTTTGTTTTACCTGTCACTTCAATAATTTCAAGTGCGCGTACAAGTCGGCGATGATTATTAGGATGAATTTTTTCAGCACCTGCTGGATCGACAGACAATAGTTTCGCATAGAGTGCATCAGCACCTTGCTCCGCCAATTCCTGCTCCAATCGTTCCCTCACCGCAAGATTCGCCGCCTCTTCTGTAAAACGGAAATCATACAGCACGGATTGCACATACAAGCCTGTTCCCCCTGCAATTATCGGCGTTTTCCCACGGTCCTGAATATCCTTTATCCAATGACGTACAGCGGTTTGATATTCAGCTACCGAAAAGGGCTCGTCCGGTTCTTTCACATCAAATAAATGATGCGGTACGCCATCCATTTCCTCGACTGTAATTTTTGCGGTGCCAATATCCAGCTTCTTATACACTTGCATCGCATCGCCATTAATGACTTCCCCACCAATAGCCTTGGCAAGCTCTACGCTTAAAGCGGTTTTCCCCGACGCTGTCGGTCCGACGATGGCAATGACTTCTGGCCTCTTGCTCATCGTTTTTCCATCCAATTGACCACCGCCTCAAACACATCCTGACGATTGTTTTCATTGAGCATTTCATGTCTACCACCTTCAAATAACATCACCGTCACATCTTCAATACCCGCACGATCATAATGCTGCGCTGCATTCCAAACCCCTTTTCCATGATTACCCACGGGGTCCTCAATTCCTGAAAACAATAATATCGGCAAATCTTTAGGAATATTGTTAATTTCATCGGAAGCGTGAACTTTCCCGACCCCTTCAAACAAATCTGCGAAAAATCGCGTCGTTGGGACAAAACCGCAGGCAGGATCCGCTTCATATTGTGCAACAGCCTCCGGATTATTCGATAACCAGTCGAATGGCGTTTTCCGGTTTTGAACGGATTTATTGAAGCCGCCAAACAATAGCTTATTCAAAAAATGATCTGGTTGGTCGAAACCATTTTTCTTGCCATTAACATAAGCTGCGAGCTGCCCTGCCAAACGACTCACACCTGGGTTTCCACCTGTACCCGAAAATACCGTAAGATCCACTTCTTCGCCATGCAATTGCACAAATCTACGTGCTACAAACGAGCCCATACTATGTCCGAATAATATAAAACGATTTGACGGATGTTGTGCACGCAGCGCTGTTATAATTTCATAAACATCTTGTACAACCCGCTCAAAGCCGCCTTGATCTGCAAAGTGCCCGAGTGTGCCATTCAATTCAACTGTTCTCCCATGTCCGCGGTGGTCATGCCCAGAGACGATGTAGCCCTGTTCCGATAGAAAATGTGCAAACTCTGCGTATCTACCAATATGTTCAGCCATCCCATGCAACAAATGGATATGCCCTTTTGGCACACCAGCCGGCTGTAAGATGAACGCATGGATTGCAAAACCGTCCGACATTTCCATTGTCAAGTCCTTCATAATCATCCTCCGTCCTATCGTCTTCACATGACACGTTTAAACATTTTCTCAAGTTCGTATGTGGTGAAATGAATGAGTACAGGTCGTCCATGTGGACAAGTGAATGGATTTTCACATTCCTCTAAATCATGCAACAGCCTTTCCATATCCGCAACTGTCAAATAATGATTAGCCTTAATGGAGCGTTTACAACTCATCATAATCGCAGCTTCCTCGCGAAGTTTGCCAACATCTATTTTACGTTTTTCCAATACTTGTTCAATGAGTTCTTCAATAATCTCCGTTTCTTGTCCTTCAGGAAACCAGGATGGATATTCCTTTACCGCATAAGAGGCTGATCCGAACTCCTCAAGAAAAATACCAACATCGTGAAGAAGCGTGGCGTTTTCCTCGATTTTCGTCTTATCATCTGCCGAATAATGAAACATCATTGGCAGCAATAACAGCTGGCGTTCTTCATGATCCGGCTTCGCTAATTTATCTCTAAAAAACTCATATTTTATCCGTTCTTGTGCAGCATGTTGGTCAATCATAAAGAAACCATCTTCGTTTTGTGCCACAATATACGTCCCGTGCACCTGCCCCACTGGAACGAGTGAGGGAAACGCTTTTTTCGGTTCGCTTACCGGTCGTTCAGTAGTAGGCGGTGCTTCATTGACCGTCCAAAGGGGTTGTTCACTCTCAACCTCCGTTTCCAACGTTTCATAGGGGTGATAGACAGTGGGTGGCACTGACTCTGTCTCGATCATCGGTGGGTTCTCTTGCACTGGCAACGATTTAACTGGTTGGAATGAATCCCACATATTCACTTGCTCTGACTGGTTCTTTTTGATGGGTTCTTTTTTAATCGCATCTGGCACAATAACCGTTTTCTTAATGGCTTCTCGCACCGCTTCTTTAATGAGCGTCAACAGCTCACCTTCCTTACTCATACGAATATGCTGTTTGGAAGGATGAACGTTAACATCCGTTAAAAAAGGGTCCCCTTCAACATTTATGACGGCGACTGGGGCACGTCCAATTGGTAAATAAGTGTGAAAAGCATCCAACACGATATGATTCACTGCATGACTCTTCACCCATCTACCATTAACAATTAACGTCATATAATTTTTCGATGCGCGAGTCATTTCTGGTAATGTCACATAGCCATGTACGCTGTAATCTGCATTAGCACCTGAAAACGGGACCATTTTCTTGGCGACTGCAATGCCGTATATATCAGATAGCACGCGGCGTTGATCGCCATTTCCAGAGGTTTGTAGCAATACCTGACTCTGATGCGAGAGCTTGAAGGCAATCGACGGATGGCTAAGGGCGAGTCGGTTGACGAGGTCAATCGTATGGCCTAGCTCCGTTTGGATGGTCTTCATATATTTTAAACGTGCAGGTGTATTGAAAAATAATTGAGATACAGTGATGTCCGTCCCTTTACGAAACGCTGCGTTATCATGCTTCGTTAAACGCCCGCCATCTAACTGGACTTCTGTTCCAGACGTTTCTCCATCCGACGTCCACATACTAATTTTAGAGACGGAAGCGATACTGGCGAGTGCTTCTCCTCGAAAACCGAGTGTGCGGATGCGAAACAAATCATGATCATTGGTAATTTTACTCGTTGCATGGCGTTCAAAGGATTGGACTGCATCCTGCCTTGACATCCCTTTCCCATTATCAGTCACGCGGATGGATGTTAAACCGGCTTCTTCGAGTGCAATTTCGATGACTGTACTGTCCGCATCTATCGCATTTTCAACAAGTTCTTTGACAATGGATGCTGGACGTTCAACGACTTCACCTGCCGCAATTTTATTCGACAACGTATCATCCATCACTTTGATGATATCCATCCGACTCACCCTTTCTATCAATTACGCCTTGGCGTAATTGTGTCCGGATTTTTTCGAGCTTGCTCGAAAATCTCCATTAAAAATCCGTGACATCCGCCGGAGGCTTCATCTGAATTCAGCAGCGTTGAACTACTACTGAATGAAATTCCCTTACATTCATCTCATCACTTATTGATACGGGATCTTCCGCTGGATTCAGATGAACTAAGCTTTTCTTTCATTTCATAAATATATTGGAATGCTTGAAGTGGCGTCATATTCAGTACATCATAACTCTCCAAAGCTTCGAGCACTTGCTGCTCTACTGCTGAGTGTGTTTGCACCGGCAGCTCTTCACTTGATAAATCAAAAAAGGCAAGTTGCTGCGGTTCTGTGGCTTCTGAGACTACTTTGTCTGTGCTTTCAAATGTAGAGAGTAAATTTTTTGCCCGTTCCAGCAACGGTATTGGAAGACCTGCAAGTTCAGCAACGTAGATTCCATAACTTTTATCAGCCGGACCCGCCATTACTTTGTGAAGAAACACTACTTTACCATCCTGCTCCATTGCGGCGACATGCACATTTTCCAAACGACTTAGCTCTTGATCCAAATTCGTTAGTTCATGATAATGTGTTGAGAATAATGTATTGGCCCCAATTTCATGATGAATATACTCCATCATAGCCTGTGCAAGTGCCATGCCATCGTAGGTTGATGTCCCACGTCCGATTTCATCGAACAATAAAAGACTTTTCTCCGTTGCATTGGCAATTGCATGTTGCGACTCCATCATTTCCATCATGAATGTACTTTGACCCGAGGCTAGGTCATCTGCGGCCCCGATGCGGGTAAAGATCTGATCAGTTACAGGCAATAATGCATGTTCACAAGGCACATAACAGCCAATTTGTGCCATAACAACTGTTAGGGCTACTTGGCGCATATACGTACTTTTACCAGACATATTTGGCCCCGTAATAAGTAGCATATTCGCTTGCTCCGTTAATTTACAGCTATTTGGTACATAAAGTGAATGATCCATCATTTTTTCAACAACGGGGTGACGTCCGTTTTTAATTTCCAAAGCAATGTCTTCATGAAATATCGGCTTCACATAATTACGTTTTTCCGACACTGCCGCGAAGGATAACAGCACATCCAGTTCACTGAGAACACTTGCAAGGTGTTGAATTTTTCGAATATGCGTTTTCATAGCATCACGGACGGTACTAAACAGGCGGTATTCTAACTCCTGCCCTTCCGCCTCTGCATTGAGAATTAAATCTTCCTTAACCTTCAATTCAGGTGTTATGTAACGTTCTGCATTGGCGAGCGTTTGCTTGCGTTCATAACGCTCTAAGTCAGCAAGGTGAATATTGGATTTCGTAATTTCGATAAAATAACCAAATACCCGATTATAACCAATTTTCAACGTTTTAATACCTGTCCGCTCACGCTCTTCTCGCTCAAGTTCCGCCAGCCATACCTTCCCATTTTTCGAAGCATCTCGATATTGGTCAAGTTTGGCATCATAGCCATCTTTAATAACGCCGCCTTCTTTTACAGATAACGGTGGATTTTCGGCTATCGCTGCTTCGAGCATTGTCAACGCTTCCTCACAAACATCAATACGTTGTGCGAAATTATTCAATAATGGTCGCTGTGCCTCCTGCAATAAGCGCTTGACCTCTGGTACACGGCGCAAGGAGTTTCGCAATTGCGCCAAATCCCTACCACTGGCGCTTCCCATCGAAATACGCCCAGCCAATCGTTCCAAATCATAAACTTCCTTCAAATTCGTTTTCAGCTCATCACTGAGGAAAAATTCCTCCATTAGCTCAGTGACGGTATCCTGACGATTTTCAATAGCTGTTTGCTGTGCAAGTGGCTGGTGAATCCACATTTTCAGCTTACGCGCACCCATCGCTGTCACGGTTTCATCCAACAGCCAATAAAGCGTGCCTTCCTTTCCATCATTTCGGATGGATTGGATTAATTCAAGATTGCGCATGGAGTTGGCGTCGATGGAAAGTTTCTCCTGCTTTTCGATAAATTCAAAAGGTCGGATGTGGTCGAGTGCCGTTTTCTGCGTCCTTTTAATGTAGGATACGAGCATCGTACACGCTTCCGTTACAATCGCAGGGATATTGCCAAACAACTCCGACGTCTCGCTCTGTTCATCGCTATGTTCAATGGATAGCACAATATTACGCTTCGCCATACTATCGCTAAGTGTGATATGTAGCCTTTCACCGACAACAATCTCCCTCATCCCGAGCGCCTCGATTTCCGCGATTAACGACCGTTCATCCCCTTCAACGCGTTCCACCTTACCTTCTCCTGTTGCGAGGTCAAGATAAGCAAGCGCGTAATGGTCGTCATCTAAACTATCTACGGCACCGATGAAATGATTTGTGTTCGCGTCAATCATTTTCCCTTCTGTCATTGTACCGGGTGTAATAATTCTTACGACTTCTCTTTTCACAATGCCTACTGCCGTTTTCGGGTCCTCTGTTTGTTCACAAATCGCTACTTTATGCCCTTTGCGGACGAGCGTTTCAATATAACCGGCAGCCGAATGATACGGCACGCCACACATTGGAATACGCTCACGCCCCCCTGAGGCATCGCGGCTCGTTAACGTAATTTCAAGAATTTGAGATGCTTCTGTGGCATCCGTAAAAAATAGTTCATAAAAATCGCCAAGCCTAAAAAATAAAAATGCGTCTTCATGCTGTGCTTTTACTTGTAAATATTGCTGAATCATTGGTGTATGTGCTGTCATTTATATACCCTCACTACAGTTACTTTTTCTTTTAGTATACCAAAACCGAACAGCGAAGAGTTCGCTTTTGCGAGATTTTTGCGCTCTTTGCAGAAATCTCAGCAAAAAAAAGCCGGAGTGTTTGCCGGCTCTTAAAAGGATGGTGCATCTTTCCCTCTCGGGTGATCATGTCCGGGACCGTGGCCAGGTCTACCTTCCTGTCTAGAGTCCTCTCGTTTTTCCTTCCGATCGCTATGATTATGATTGTTCTCATGGTGAATTGATGACGATTCATCACGATAAGGCCATTCCTCTTCAAAATTATGCTGCTCATGGACCAGGACGCAAATTTTCGTTTCCCCGATAACCTCCGCGATTAATTCACGTTCAACAGTAATGATGAAATTTTCACCGTTATCCGAAATAATCGCTTCTGTACAATTCGGATGCTGAATGACGTTTATGATGATTTCTTCATGGTTGGATGTTGGCTCATCACGATAATGTAGACGAATCCGCTCTTTGTATGTTACACATTCTGTGAAAACGGATGTTTTGGAATGATCTTGGTGAGAATACCAAACGTTGACATCGAATTTACCCGTCACTTCAATGTATTTACCAACCTTTTTTGCCTGGTGCGTATGGTTGATGACCCAACATCCTAATATACTTGTTGGACTATGTGGCGGCTTTAACGTCACTTTCATTTCAGTCCGCTGCTTCCCTTTTGCAATAATCGTCCTCGCTACAATCTGGCGTAAATTTTTCAGCTTAACTCCTCCTCCATTCGCTTCAATCCATCTTATGCAACAGAAGCCCAGAGAGTGAAAAAAATCGGCAGAAAATTTTCTCTGCCGATTTGTTCGCTGAAATATGCACTTACTTCTTAAAGTTATAGCTTATCATATGTTGTATTTTTGATATAAGAGCCTGTTTCACCGCGTGTTACATCGCCACCAGTTGCTCTCATAATTTCATCCGTTACACCGTTGGCAATCGCACTCGATACGAGCTGTAACAAATCATTAACGTCCATCTGTGATTGCTTGAATTCCTGAACAATCGGTACTTCATCAATTTCAGTTTGGATTTTATCAATTTTACCTTCAATAATATTCATTGCTTTTTCTTTGCCGTACTGTTGGAAATTGACCGCTTGTTTTTGTAAAGATTTCAAGCTCGCAATATTTTCACGTACTTTCGAATTTTCATTGATTTGCGCCTCTGCACGTTTGTAAAATTCGACTTCTTCCGTATTTGCGATCATCATTGCAATTTCATTCGCTTTTGCGACAATCTCATCTTTTGTATATAACTTTTCCATTAGCTCATCACCTTATCCTTTTCTACGACACCGATAAATTCACCGTCGAGTGACCATGTTTTGGCCTCTGTTATTTTGACATTCACTAGTTTCCCAATGACTGATTGTGGTGCTTTAAAATTGACCAATTTATTTTTTGCCGTGTACCCTGCAAGTACTTCTGAATTCTTTTTGCTTTCCCCTTCGACGAGCACTTCAACGATTTGATCTTTGTAAAGCTTCATCGCTTCTGCTGACCCATCATTTACAAGCTTATTCAGTCGCTGCAATCGTTCTTTTTTCACGTCCATCGGCACATTGTCCACCATTTTGGCAGCTGGTGTTCCTTCACGCGGTGAGTAAATATATGTGTACGCAATGTCGAAGCCGACTTCTTCATATAATGACATCGTCTCTTCAAACTGCTCGTCCGTTTCATTTGGGAAGCCGACAATTATATCCGTCGTCAATGTAACACTCGGAATCGCTTGTTTTATTTTGCGTACTAGTTCTAAATAATGCTCACGTGTATACTTTCTAGACATAATTTTCAAAATATCACTTGAACCTGATTGCACTGGTAGATGAATATGATCCACCAGATTACCGCCTTTTGCAAGTACTTCAATCAAATGGTCATCGAAATCACGTGGATGACTCGTTGTAAAACGGATCCTAGCAATATCAATTTTTCTTAAATCATTCATCAAATCGCCAAATCGGTAGTCCACATCCTCAAAATCCTTACCATACGCATTGACGTTTTGACCTAGTACAGTAATTTCTCGGTAGCCCTGCGCTGCCAATTGGCGTACTTCCTGGATAATATCCTCAGGTCGTCTGCTGCGCTCTTTTCCACGTGTATACGGCACGATGCAATACGTGCAAAATTTATCGCAGCCATACATAATATTGACCCATGCTTTAATGTTCCCGTGGCGCACTTTTGGAAGGTTTTCAATAATATCCCCTTCTTTTGACCACACCTCAATAACCATTTCTTTGGAAAGATACGCTTCATGCAAAATATGAGGCAACCTATGGATATTATGTGTACCAAAAATCATATCCACTTGGTCATAAGTCTTCAAGATTTTATTAACAACCGATTCTTCTTGAGACATACAACCACATACTCCGATAAGCACATCAGGATTTCGTCGCTTGAGTGATTTCAAATGCCCTAGTTCTCCAAATACTTTATTCTCCGCGTTTTCACGAATCGCACAAGTATTAAGTAAAATAACATTGGCATCTTCAACAGTGTCGGTTATTTCATAGCCCAGACCTGTAAAAATCCCCGCCATCACTTCTGTATCATGTTCATTCATCTGACAGCCGTATGTACGTATATAAAATTTCCGACCTATTCCCATATCGCGAAAGCGTTCGTCGATTTGGAAATCATCATGATAAGCGATTTCTTCTTTTCCACGCTTTTTCGCATCTTTCAACGAAGGTGGTGTATAGACTGTTTGGAAATATTGACTATAATCCTTTTCCTTTACTTCTGGTTTTACTGGTACCGCATTTAAACGCTGTTCTTCATTCATAAAAAAAGTCCCCTTTCCTACGATTCCTTAGGAATGTGATCAATTACGCTAAGGCGTGATTGCATCCGTCGGAGGCTTTATCTGAATTCCGCCGGGAGTTTCTGTAGCCGAACGCAGATAAACATATGCTTTCATTATACTGAATTGTAGACAGACTGTACAAGATAAGCTTCCTTTGTCGGTTGTTTGTCACAGGTTCAGATTTTTTCAATTATAAAAGACCACGGTAAAATTTGCTCTCCGTGGTCTCTATTCTTGAATTTCACTTCATTAGCGTGTACGTTTTTCAACGAGTAATTTCAATGCTGTACGTCCCTCACCGTTAATCTCGATATCAGTAAAAGCCGGTGCGCAGACGAGATCTCCACCACTTGGTGCTACGAATCCACGTGCAATGGCAATTGCCTTTACCGCCTGATTCAAAGCACCTGCGCCAACCGCCTGCATTTCTGCATATCCCTGGTCCCGGATAACTGCGACAAGTGCTCCTGCAACTGAATTTGGATTCGAGCGAGATGATACCTTCAATGGATTCACCATTATTCCTCCTTATTGTCCGATGTCTATGGAATGGATATCTCCATAAACTATCCTATGAATCGGAGGTGGTGTTTAGACGCGAATCATCCTTTGAACGGACGGTCATCATTAATGCTCACACGCTCGACCGTTAATGCTTTTCCTGTTTGATTGTCCAGTTCAACGAAAAGACCATTCAACTGGGTACGTCCATTTTTAGGTACCTCAAAGCGGACAGGCATATTGGTGCGGAAGCGGTAAATAACATCTTCCTTTTTCATCCCTAAAATTTCATCGTAAGGGCCCGTCATGCCGGCATCCGTCAAATAGGCTGTTCCACCCGGCAAAATGCGTTCGTCCGCTGTTTGGACGTGTGTATGCGTTCCTACGACGACCGATGCCTTGCCATCTAAATGCCAGCCCATCGCAATTTTCTCACTCGTCGCTTCAGCATGAAAATCGACGAATATAAGCGGTGAAATCTCCTTTGCTTCGGCCACTAGCTCATTTGCTTTTTCAAATGGATCACCATGTGGCGGCAAAAATGTCCGTCCGTGTAAATTAATAACGGATAATGTCACACCATTGCGCGAAACCGTCGTCATCCCTCTACCTGGTGCTTCATCCGAAAAATTCGCCGGACGAATTAAATAATCCGTTCCATCGATAAAATCATAAATCTCTTTTTGGTCCCAAGTATGATTACCCATTGTGACAACATCTACCCCAGCACGCAGTAAATCATCAAAGATTGCTTTCGTAATCCCTCTACCCGACGCTGCGTTTTCACCATTTGCAATGATGACATCCGGGCTATATTTGCGCTTTAGACGTGGCAAATAATCGAATAACATATCCCTTCCTGGTGAACCTACGATGTCTCCTATAAATAATACTTTCATGCACTGTTCTCTCCCAATCAATTACACCTCGGCGACATCCGCCGGAGGCTTTATCTTCGTTTTGTAGGGGTACGAACACCCACAAAACGAGAAGTATAATATATATTCCCCCACCTCTTATAGAGACGGGATTCTTTGCAAAATGAAGATAAAAAGAGACTTCCGGACCGAAGTGCACGGAAGCCCCCTTTTTTATATTTTCGTCTAGACTCCAGGCGCCAACTCCTCGGAGGCTCACAGGATGTGAGTTACACAGTCGTTGCCGCAGGACGCGGCGAATTTAGACTGTGTCCCTTGAAAGTCATTTTGTTGTGATGGCTGAAGTACGCCATCCTCGCAAACCGTCTTATGCCTGTCGGAGCTAGACGGCGTCCTACGCTTTTGTATATTTATTTTGCGTATTCGACCGCTCGTGTTTCACGAATGACCGTTACTTTAATATGTCCTGGATAATCGAGTTCTTCTTCAATTCGCTTGCGGATATCTCTCGCAAGACGGTGCGCCGTAATATCATCAATCTGATCTGGTCGAACGATAATTCGAACTTCACGTCCTGCCTGAATTGCAAATGATTTCTCTACGCCGTCATACGATTCTGAAATCTCTTCAAGTTTCTGTAATCTACGAATGTAGTTTTCCAGTGTTTCACTACGTGCACCTGGTCTTGCAGCTGATAAAGCATCTGCCGCTGCGACAAGTACCGCAATAACCGATGTCGCTTCTGTATCCCCATGATGGGATGCGATACTATTAATGACAACCGGATGTTCTTTGTATTTCGTTGCTAGCTCCACGCCAATTTCAACATGGCTACCTTCAACTTCATGGTCAATCGCTTTTCCGATATCATGTAGAAGTCCTGCTCGTCTTGCGAGTGTTACATCCTCACCAAGCTCGGCAGCTAACAATCCTGCAAGGTAAGCGACCTCTGTTGAATGCTTCAAAACATTTTGACCATAGCTTGTACGGAAACGTAGTCTACCTAAAATTTTGATAAGATCTGGGTGTAAATTATGGACGCCGACATCAAATGATGTTTGCTCTCCCGTTTCACGGATAAGTTCATCCACTTCACGCCTAGACTTATCAACCATTTCTTCAATTCGAGCTGGGTGAATACGTCCATCTTGCACAAGTTTTTCTAATGCGAGACGTGCCGTTTCACGACGTACTGGGTCGAAGCCTGATAAAATAACTGCTTCTGGCGTATCATCAATAATTAAATCAATGCCGGTTAAGGTCTCAAGTGTGCGGATATTACGTCCTTCACGCCCGATAATGCGACCTTTCATTTCATCGTTCGGTAAGTTGACAACCGACACGGTTGTTTCAGCAACATGATCCGCTGCGAAACGTTGCAATGCGAGTGAAAGGATTTCACGTGATTTCTTATCCGATTCTTCCTTCGCACGTTGTTCTGATTCTTTCGTCATAACAGCGATATCTGTAGCAAGTTCTTGCTCCACTTCACTCAGGATAAGCCTTTTCGCTTCATCTCTTGTGAGGGATGATACTCTTTCAAGTTCCGTTTTTTGAACGGCAACAAGTTCTTCCGCCTTGCGTTCCATCTGCTCGATATGCTGTTGTCTTCCGGTTAGCGTTTCTTCTTTACGCTCCAGACCTGCTTCTCTTTTGTTTAGAGCATCATCCTTGCGGTCATGATTTTCTTCCCGTTGTAAAAGGCGGTTTTCCTGTTTTTGCAGTTCCGACCTTCGTACACGGACCTCTGATTCCGCTTCAATTCTCAGTTTGTGAGTTTCATCCTTCGCTTCTAGAAGTGCCTCTTTTTTCATAGCCTCCGCTTCACGCTTCGCCTCTTCGACGATTTGCTCCGCAGTATTTTTGGCACCCGTCACTTTTGAATCATTCACGTTCTTAATAACAAAATAGCTAACACCAGCACCGACAAGCAGACCGACCAAAACGGAGATGATAATTTCTACTAACATTTAGGTCACCTCCTCCTGTCTTTCTTTCATTTTCAGTCGGCTCGTATATCCACATGCAACATACTGCCAAAATCAGTTTAAGGGTATTCAATTATACAATTCTAATTGTATCCGTGTAAAAATGACATGTCAAGGTTTCACAGGTCATCGGTATGCATTATTACACAAAGCAAAAGTCAATCTTCCCTTTATAAAAAGGATGATTGACTTTTGCTTTGGCTTTGACTTATTCTTTTTCACCAAGAAGTAGTTCTAGTTCTTCATCTTCGTCGTCTTCGTCATGTCCCGCAATAACATAGTTTGCATTTGCAAGACCATAAGATTCACGAATTTTGTTGGAGATTTCCGCACGAATCGCAGGATTTTCCTTCAAAAATTGTTTTGAATTCTCGCGTCCTTGTCCAAGTCTTTCTCCTTCATATGAAAACCATGAACCACTCTTCTGGACAACTTCGAGTTCGACACCAAGATCGATAATCTCACCTTCTCTAGAAATCCCTTCTCCATACATAATATCAACTTCTGCTGTACGGAACGGTGGTGCCACTTTATTTTTTACGACTTTAATTCGCGTCTTGTTTCCAACAATATCGTTGCCCTGTTTAATCGCTTCACCCCGGCGTACATCGATTCGAACGGAAGAATAGAATTTCAGTGCACGTCCACCTGGTGTTACTTCGGGGCTTCCGAACATTACGCCTACTTTTTCACGGATCTGGTTGATAAATACGGCGAGTGTATTAGACTTGTTAATCGCTCCAGAAAGTTTACGTAAGGCTTGTGACATAAGACGAGCTTGCAACCCAATGTGTGAGTCACCCATCTCTCCTTCAATTTCCGCTTTTGGTACAAGTGCAGCAACGGAGTCGACAACAATAATATCAACAGCACCACTTCGGACAAGTGCTTCAGCAATTTCGAGCGCCTGCTCACCCGTATCTGGCTGTGAAAGAATTAAATCATCAATATTCACACCTAATTTACGCGCATAAATCGGATCCAGTGCATGCTCTGCATCGATAAATGCTGCTGTTCCGCCATTTGCTTGTACTTCTGCAATCGCATGAAGGGAAACTGTCGTTTTACCAGAGCTTTCAGGTCCATAGATTTCGATAACACGACCCCGTGGATATCCACCTACACCAAGTGCTGCATCGAGTGCAAGAGACCCTGATGAAGATGTTGAAACTTCTAGATTAGTCCTTTCTCCAAGTTTCATAACAGACCCTTTACCGAATTGCTTTTCAATTTGTTTTAACGCCATGTCTAAAGCGGCTTTACGATCGCTCAATTTATTTCCTCCCTCAAAATGATGTTCTGTTTTTAAGTATATTGCAGATGCCCTGCGCTTTTCTTACTTTCTCTACTATACTCCGTTATTCAAAAACATTCAACTAAAAAGCGAACATTTATTCGAAAACTTTTTATAAATCTACGTTTTAAATGAGAATAGAGCGCATATTTGATTTTTAATTGAGAATAGGAGGCAAAATTTAATTTTGACCTTTATTTTCATCTAGCTGTTGAATGAGATAATAGAGCGCAAATCTTGCGGCTCTTAGACGATTGGTATTTCTGGAGCCTGATAGGAATAATTTATAGGTTACAGGTTCTTCTTCTTTGAAGCGAATACCAATCCAGACAGTGCCGGCTGGCTCTCCATCATGCGGCGAAGGACCCGCTGCGCCTGTAAGACCAATACCGATATCCGTTCCAAACTTACGTTGGATATTGAGTGCAAGTGCTGCTGCACATTCTTCACTCACAATGCCAAATTCATCGAGCAATGTCGGATCGACACCGAGCTGAGATATTTTCATTTGCTCATTGTAAACGACAATTCCACCCGCTAGTGACGAGCCTATTCCTGGCTCATCGGCTAATTCCGCCATGAACAAGCCAGCTGTCAAACTTTCTGCAGCCGCAATCGTCCAACCATTTTGAATGAGCAATTTCGCAGCTTTAGACGATAGTGTTTCATCATCTACTCCGAAGATGAATTCTCCGACAACCGCCCGAATTTCTTCCTCCACTGGCGCAATTAATTGTAAAGCCTCGTCTGTCGACTGCGCTTTTGCAGTTAAGCGTAATGTCACCGCATCAGCTGTTGCCAATGGCGCGATTGTTGGGTTGGTCTGCTTCTCCAAAATAGCATGTAAGCGAAATTCAAGCTCCGCTTCTCCAATACCGTAAAATTTCAAAACGCGTGACGTAATGACATCCTTATTTCCGGTAGCCCCCAACAAATATGGAATCGCTTCATCCGTAAACATCGGCTTCATTTCATGCGGTGGGCCAGGCAATAAAATATAACGAACACCATTATGTTCTACCACCATTCCAGGAGCCATTCCCTTACGGTTGGCTAACACGGTAGCCCCTTTTAAAACAAGTGCCTGCTTCTTATTATTGTCCGTCATCACACGTCCACTACGTTCAAAATACTGTTGAATATAGCGAAGTGCTTCCTCATCACTCACTAATGTCGTATCAATATGCTTGGCGATTGTCTCTTTCGTCATGTCATCCTTCGTTGGCCCAAGCCCACCCGTAAAGATTAATATATCCGCACGTTTCCTTGCAATATCAATGACTTCATCTAGTCGAGCAGGATTATCACCAACAACCGTTTGATAATAAACATCGATGCCAATTTCTGCAAGCTTAGATGAAATGAATTTAGCGTTCGTATTTGTAATTTGACCGAGCAAAAGCTCAGATCCAACCGCAATAATTTCGGCTTTCATGAATAGACATCCCCTTACATTGACTCAAGCAATACACGTCTATTTTTATAGAAATAATCAAAACCTGACCAAATTGTAAATAGAAGCGCAATATAAAGCATAATCATGCCGAATGGCACTCCGATCGATTCGAAAAAGATGTTATTCAATAACAGTGAAACGATGGCAAGTATTTGTGCAGTTGTCTTAATCTTACCTAACTGGTTCGCTGCTACTACTTCACCGCCACCAGCAAGGATCAGTCGCAGTCCTGTCACCGCAAATTCGCGACTTATAATGATAATGACAATCCATGAAGACACTGTTCCCAGCTCTACAAGAATAATCAATGCAGCTGATACTAATAATTTGTCGGCCAATGGGTCTAGAAATTTCCCCATATTCGTGACCAATCCATGTTTCCTTGCAATATAGCCGTCCAACCAATCTGTTATAGATGCCACAATAAAAATAAGTCCGCCAATCAAATGGCCTGTCAGCATTTCAGTGCCTGCTACTTTGACAGTGCCAAAACCGAAATCCACAAGCATGAACACCATAAAGACTGGAATAAGTAGCACTCGAGATACTGTAATTTTATTTGGTAAATTCATTCAAAACACCTATCCTTTCAAAGAAAATAGTCATCTTGGATAGATGACTATAATTCTTTCTTGTATTCAATAATAATATTTTGTGTTACAAGGTCCGTTTCATATTTCAACAGTTCCCCATTGACGAAAATTTCGGTAGACTGTGTGCGTCCTACACGAATTCGCACAGATTCTGTATCGGAAACGTCCATTTCTACCGTTCCTCCAGCCCTCATAATGTCGGCTTTCGGTACCATCCGTTCTTTCTTGGCACTATCTAATACACCAATCCAAGAATCTCCAGACGTTTTAATTTCAAGGATGAACGTCTCTGCTCCTGTCAATGCATATGTTGACGTTTCTCCATTTGTACTTTCATAAACGAGCGACTGCTGCGGTTTTTCAATCTCCGGATCTGGTTCTTCATCAATCGGATCCACCTCATCATCATCAGCAGCATTATCGGGATCTGGCTTTGTAGAAGTTGGTTTCTTTTCAACCGTTACCGGTGGTTCTTCTTGTTCAACGTTGAAGTTCTGTTTATTTTTATCCGCACCTTGTTGATAAAGGAACCAAAAAGCAACAAATATGACAATAATAAATAATGCAACAATCACTTTTGGCATCGCTTCATTTAATCGGTTACTGCTTTTCAAGCCCCTTTTCCGCGTCATTGTAGGCGAGGAAATTTGTGGCTTCTCCTCTTCCAAAATAGTCGAAGGAGAGCTGTCCTTATACAACGCTAGCATTTCATCGGCATTCAATCCGACTGCCTCTGCGTACTGCTTAATAAAAGCACGGACGTAGAAAGCCCCTGGCATCATACTATATTCTTCGTTTTCGATACCTGAAAGGTACCGTTTTTGTATTTTGGTTATGGACTGTAAATCGTCCAATGTAAATCCTTTTGCTATTCTCGCCTCTCTGAGACGATCACCTAATCCTGTCACTAAAAACACCTACCTGTCAGAAGTTAAATAAGCCCGAACCACCCATTGTCCCTTGGTCGGACATCATATGGTTTTTTTCCATCATATCATATGTAATTTCCTGATCTGGGTCGGTCCTTAGTTCAATAATATAGTCAAAATCTTCAATATCATATTCGGAATGCTGTACAAACATGTCTGGGTGTTCCACCACTTTTATGGTAGGCATTCGCATCATCTCCCGAACAAGTTGCATATGACGCTCGTCCTCCGCCCGACGTGTCACAATACCATCCAAAATAAAAATATTATCCTCAGAAAACTCGTCACCCATCAAATTATTCCGGACCGTTTGCTTAATCATTGTAGAGGATAGAAAAATCCATTTCTTATTCGCACAGACACTTGCCGCAACAACCGATTCCGTTTTCCCAACACGTGGCATCCCACGAATACCAATCAGCTTATGGCCGTCTTGTTTAAATATTTCCGCCATGAAATCAACCAAAATCCCCAGCTCGCTACGAAGAAAGCGAAATGTCTTCCTTTCATCTATATCACGTTGAATATAGCGACCATGCCGAACCGCTAAAATATCACGTAACTTTGGCTCTCGGATTTTCTTTACCTGAATCGTATCCATCGTCGAAGCAATTTGCGCAAAACGTTCAATCTGGTCATCATTATCTGTTCGTAATAACATTCCGCGATGGCCACCATCCACACCATTAATCGTGACAATATTGACACGCAACATTCCCAGTAGCGAAGAAATGTCGCCAAGAAGACCAGGACGGTTTACTTGGACTTCGTATTCAAGATACCATTCACCCATCCGAAACACCCCTTTTGTTAGTAGGACGCACAATAAGCAATATAGTTCTATATTAACGGATATAGTTCATTAAGAAAAGGAAAAAAGAAAAAGGGAGAATTGGGCCAACAGGGAGGAAGGATTGAACTACATCCTTCCCCGTTGGTTACTCAGAGGGGAGGGATTGAACTGCATCCCTCCTTGTTGCCGCAGGACGCGGCGAACTTAGTCTGAGTTCTACTGCCCCTCCCTTCGTTTCTTCACATATACCAACCGCCATTTACTTTTATGATGTCACCCGTAATATAATCTGCTTTGCCACTTAGTAAAAATTGGACAGCTTCCGCGACATGATTAGGTGAACCTGTCGTCATCAACGGTATTTCGTCGATGACCATCTGCCGTTCATCTGTTGGAATAGCATCATTCATACGGGTTTCAATCCATCCTGGTGCTACTGCATTGACACGTGTTCCTGCTAATGCAGCCTCTTTTGCATAGGCTTTAACAAATGCGTGCTGCGCCCCTTTTACGGCAGAGTACATGACTTCACCAGCCGCACCCGTATCACCCCAAATCGAACCGATGAACACAACATACGAGGTGTCCAGCTGACGTAGCTGGGCGGATACTAAGCCAATAAATCTTGCTGGATTTCGAACATGGACTTTCCATAATGCATCCATGTCCTCTATAGTCGTTTCTGTCAGCAGCTTCAACATAGACTGCCCATTCGCAACAACAACAGCAGCAATTTGTCGAACTTGCTTCGCTAGCACTTCTGCACCGTCTTCTGAACCAAAATCTGCCTGCACAACTTGAAAATCCGCCTCCGGATAGGCTGCGCATAATTTCTCCTGCAATTTATCCGCTTGCAAAGCATTTTCATAATAATGAAGATACAGTGACCAACCAGCAGAGGCTAACTCGTGACAAATCGCCTCGCCAATTCCACCTGATGCTCCGAGTACAACACAGTACTTCTGCTCCATCATCATTCAGCTTTATTAGCAGGTACAACCGTAAACACCGAATGCCCACTACTATTAGAAAATGTTTGGAAAGCCTCTTGTAAGTCGTCGATTGTCAATTTTTCTAACGTCGGCACAACATCGAATAAATTCATTTCATTAAATGCATAACGCGTAAACTGGTTCGCGATAAATTCCGGTGAATTCAATGAACGCATGAATTGCCCAATCTTCTTCTTACGCATCCGATCCAATTCCGTCGCTGTAATCGGCCAATGATCCACTGCATCCTGCACTGTTTTACGAACTGCATGTTCCAGCTCCTGTGGCTGATCTGTATCCGAACCAACCATCGCAAAGCCAAAACCGTTTTCAAGTGTGAAATCATAGGAAAATGACTCATCAATAAGCCCCTCATTATAGGCTGCAGTATAAAATGTCGACGTTCGACCGAATAATAAATCCAATACAAGGCCCGCCGACAGCTCGTGAACAAGCATCTCTTCCCCAGCCAAATTTGTTTTGTTACATTTCATACCCATATTAAATTTCGGTTTTGAAATATCCATCGCCAATGTGCGCTCAGTACTGGCAACCTCATCACCTTCCGTCGGGAAAACGCGAACAATTTCTGCCGGTTCGTCAAAGGTTTTCGCATCCTGATTCTGTTTGATAAAAGCCATCATCTCTTCAGGATCAACCGCACCTACAACAAATAGCACCATATTAGACGGATGATAAAACGTTTCATAGCATTCATATAAATGCTCTGCTGTAATATCTTGAATCGATTCAACTGTTCCCGCGATGTCAATTTTCACAGGATGCTCATGATATAAGTTTTCAATGGTCCCAAAATAGAGCCGCCAATCGGGTTCATCGTCATACATCGTTATTTCCTGGGCAATAATGCCCTTTTCCTTGTCTACCGTCTTTTCTGTAAAATACGGCTCTTGTACGAAGTCGAGAAGGATTTCCGTATTGTCGTAAAGCTTATCTGTCGCAGAGAATAAATAAGCCGTTCGCGTAAACGACGTGAACGCATTAGCAGATGCCCCGTTGACACTAAACTTTTGAAACACATCGCCATCTTCTTTTTCGAACATTTTATGCTCTAAAAAATGAGCAATCCCGTCTGGAACTGTTACTTCTTCTTTTTTGCCCCGCGGGATGAATGTCCTATCAACGGAGCCATATTTCGTTGTAAACGTCACAAATGTTTTTGAAAATCCTCGTTTCGGCAAAATATAGACATCAAGCCCGTTCGACAGTTTTTCATTATATAAAGTTTCCTGTAAGGTATCAAAATGGATTTTCTTCATATTATTTAGCCTCCTTGCCAGATAACAGATAGACGATTTCAAGCGTAATTTCAGAAGCCATCTGTTGGACGTCCTCTTTTGTTACAGCTTGCCAGCCTGTAATGAGTTTTTCCGCCGTAAAATGCTCGTCTTGTTCTTTGTACTGATCGAACACTTCAATCTGTCCTCTTGCCGAGTCAAAAGCACTTTTAATACCGTTAGCAAGTAAGGCCTTCGTTTGGTCCAATTCTAAATCAGTAATATCACCTTGTTGGAGTGCCACTAATTGTTCTTTAATGAGAGTAACTGCCTTATCTTCCAGCTCTGCATCAATGCCTGCCATAACGTAAAGTAAGCCATAATGCGAAGCATAAGCACTCGATGCATAATACGCCATACTTTCCTTTTCACGCACATTCATAAACAACTTACTATGCGCAAAACCACCGAAAACACCATTGGTCACTTGCATTTTTGCGTAATCGGGATGGTGGAATGTCACGGGTGTACTAAAGCCAAGATGTAATTTCCCTTGCTTCATATCCTGCTGTTCACCAATATGTTGAACGGCCACTGGTTCGTTGACAATTGGTTGAGGAGTTGCTTGACGTTGACGGGCATTAAGAGTAAATGCAGCAGTAACTTTTTCAATCATATCGGCGATATCAATATCCCCCACGATGTAAATAACGACTTCGTCATTGTTTATCATATCGTTGTAGGCTGCAAATAGGTCAGCAGATGTCAGCGCACCTACGTCTGCTTCAGTCCCATACGATGAGGCAGATGCCGCGCTATTTGGGCGTATCAATTCAAGCATACGTTTTTGGGCATACCGTGTTTTATCATCATATACAGAACGAATCCTTTCGATGACTGAACGTTTTTCACGATTGACAATCGCTTCATCAAACTGGCCGTCCACTAAATTCGGATTGAAAATTGTTGTTTGAATAAGTCCAAGTACTTCGTCTAGAACGCCGCTTTCAGACAAATATTCCTCATTCACACATTCAGCGTACAGCGAAAAAATATGGGATTCGCCGCGTTTGGCAACATCCGTATATAGGACTGTGCCATATAATTCGTCCAATGCGTTGCGAAGCGCAGTCTGCGTTCGATAACGACCATTGGAATCTTGCAAAACATTGGACAACACAGTGCGTTGTGCTGATTTTTTTTCGTCAAGAGCTGTTTTCCATTTCACGGAGAAATTGACCGTTTTAAATTGGTCAGATTGGCGAATATATAATGTAACGCCTTCTTGAAGCTCAACTTTTTTAAACATATAAACACCTCTTGTTTTCGTTAATATGCGGAATCCTCACTTCACTATACATTCCGTTTGTCGAAATATGCAAATAAACTGTAGGGGGAACTATAGGATATGTACAAAAGCTCGTCTTTACACCTAAAAAGCTGCCCGAAATCTACAAAAGCAAGATTTCGTGGCAGCTCAATTGTTACCTTTGCCCTTTAATATAAGGTTGGCCATTTGCTTTTGGTGCATTCGCTTTTCCGATAAACCCTGCAAGTGCAAGAATCGTCAAGACGTATGGCAAAATATGCAAGTAGACAGAAGGTACATTTTCTAACAGTTCAATACCGGATGCACTAATGGCGAGTGCCTGTGCAAATCCGAAGAATAAGGCAGCACCCATCGCGCCAATCGGATGCCATTTCCCGAATATGAGCGCGGCCAATGCCATGAACCCTTGACCATTAATCGTTGAGTGGCTAAAATCGTTCGTCATTGTTTGCGAATAGATTGCTCCACCGATACCGGCAAGTCCACCCGAAATAATAACTGCAAAATAGCGAATTTTCGTCACATTGATTCCCATTGTATCAGCTGCCATTGGGTGTTCCCCAACCGACCGTAAACGCAGTCCAAATGGCGTTTTATAAATAATAAACCAAGCTAAGAATGCTAGCCCTATTGCTAAAAACGATGATCCGTAAACACCTTTAAAGAACAAAGGTCCTATAAACGGAATCTCATGTAAGAAAGGAACGTTGAAACGTGGAATACTATGTGTGATAAAGTCTGTTTGTCCTTTATCAAAAATCAATTTCACTGAAAATAGTGCAATCGCAACACCGAGCATATTGATAGCAACCCCAGATACAACCTGATCAGCACGGAATGAAATCGACGCTACCGCGTGCATAATCGAGAAGATGGCTGCCACAATCATCGCTGCAATCAATGCCAGCCATGGAGTCCAAGCACCGAATGTCTCTGCGAAAAATAGGTTGAAGAGAATACCGATGAAGGCCCCCATAACCATAAGCCCTTCCAGTCCAATATTAACAACACCCGAACGCTCAGAGAACAAACCACCAATTGCTGTGAAAATAAGAGGAGCAGCGTATGAAATTGTTAACGGAATGACAAAATAAAGTACGTCAAGAAAACTCATATCACTTCGCCTCCTTTTTCTTCTTCATTTTGCTTAGTAATACACGGATGATATAGCCTGAAGCAACAAAGAAGATAATAAGTGCAATAACGATGGAAACAATTTCAATCGGCACGCCAGCTTCATTCGGCATATTATTTGCACCATATTTTAACGAACCGAAAAGAGTAGCTCCAAAAATAACTCCAAGTGGCGTATTAGCACCGAGTAATGCGACGGCAATTCCGTCAAATCCTATTCCGGTAAACGCACCACGCGATACAATATTACCGAATGTCCCAAGTGCCTCCATTGCCCCTGCAAGCCCAGCGAAAGCACCCGATATAACCATAGATAGGACAATATTTTTCTTAACGTTCATTCCTGCATATTGTGAGGCGTGCTCATTAAATCCAACCGATTTCAGCTCATAGCCCATTTTGGTTTTCTCTAACATGAACCACATGACGACGACCATTATCAATGCGACAATGATTCCGTAATGCAAAGTAGAAAAATCAGTCAGATTGGATAAGAATTCCGAACGGAGTGATGCTGTCGGATGAATTTTATCAGTCTTATAGCCACCACCTGAAACCGTTTTAACAAGCGCGTTGACAGTATGAAGTGCAATATAGTTCATCATAATCGTTACGATAACTTCGTGTACATGCAATCTTGCCTTCAAAATTCCTGGTATGAATCCCCATAGTGCTCCTGCTACAGCTGCGGCAAGAAGTGCCAATGGTAAATGAATAATCTTAGGCAATTCAAATGCCATACCCACATAAGCGGCTGCAAACCAACCGACAATTAGCTGGCCCTCTACTCCAATATTGAATAAACCTGTGCGGAAGGCAAAAGCGACCGCAAGACCCGCTAAAATATATGGGCTGATTTGACGAATCGTTTCGCCGATAGAATACGGACTACCAAAAATCCCTTTCCAGAGCGCAATATACCCTGCAACCGGATCATGACCACTTAACAGCATGACAACTGCGCCTACGAGTAGACCCAAAATAATAGAAATAATCGGTACTAATAGTTTGATAACTCTATTGGACATCGTGCTCTCCACCTTCTTTCAGTACAACTTCATCTTTCGTATGTCCCGCCATCAAAAGCCCTAGTTCCTGTTCGTTAGTTTCTGATGGAATTACTGTATCGACAATCGTCCCATCATAAATAACTGCAATACGATCGGACACATTCATCACTTCATCCAATTCAAACGAAATGAGCAATACAGCTTTCCCATTATCACGTTGTTCAATCAATCTTTTATGAATAAACTCAATGGCCCCAACATCCAGACCACGCGTCGGCAACGCAGCAATGAGTAGGTCCGGATTACGATCTACTTCACGCCCGATAATCAGCTTCTGCTGGTTACCACCGGATAGCGCACGTGCAAGCTCGTGTTCTCCCTGCGTTCGTACATCAAATGTTTCAATGATCGTATTCGCTTTTTCAGAAATCTTCTTATAGTCAATAATGCCATTTTTAGATAGGGGCGCTTTGTAATAGGTTTGCAATGCCGCATTATAACCAACAGAAAAGTCTAACACTAAACCGTGCTTATGGCGGTCCTGTGGAATATGACCAATACCCGTTTCTGTAATGTCGCGAGGATTTTTCCCCGTCACATCCTGCTGGTTAATAGAAATCTTACCACTCTTCACTTTACGAAGACCGGTGATGGCTTCGATTAGCTCTGACTGTCCATTGCCGTCGATTCCTGCAATCCCAACAATCTCTCCTTTACGTACTGAAAGATTCAATCCCTTCACCTTTGGAATACCCCTGTAATCATCAACAACAAGATTTTCGACGCGAAGGACTTCCTCTTTTGGATAAGCTGGCCCTTTTTCTGTTTTAAATGTTACCTGACGCCCGACCATCAATGTCGCAAGCTCTTCAGGATTCGTTTCAGCCGTAATAACTGTACCAATTCCTTGTCCTTTACGAATAACTGTCACACGATCAGAGACGTCCATAATTTCTTGTAGCTTGTGCGTAATGATAATAATCGACTTTCCTTCATCAATCAATTTACGCATAATTGAAATGAGCTCATTGATTTCTTGTGGTGTTAATGAAGCCGTCGGTTCATCAAAAATAAGAATTTCTGCTCCCCGATAAAGCGTTTTCAAAATCTCAACCCGCTGCTGCATTCCAACCGAAATATCTTCTATCTTCGCATAAGGATCCACTTCGAGGCCATATAACTTCGAAATTTCAGCTACTTTTTTCGCTGCATCCTTAATGTTGATCATGCCCCTTTTTTTAGGTTCATTGCCAAGAATGATATTTTCAGTTACCGTCAAATTTTCAACGAGCATAAAGTGTTGGTGAACCATACCAATGCCCAGATTATTAGCGACGTTCGGATCTGTAATTGTTTCGACCTTGCCGCGCACTTTAATTTCCCCGCCATCAGGCTGATACAGTCCAAATAGCACGTTCATTAGCGTCGACTTTCCGGCACCATTCTCGCCTAGCAATGCATGAATTTCGCCTTTTTCCAATTGAAGCGTAATATTATCATTCGCAACGAAATTACCGAATTCTTTGCGAATGTTCAGCATTTCAATTACATGTTCCACTCGGTTCACTCCCTTGTATTCGTATATGTACGTTACAGTTATTTTTAAATTAACACAAGAAAAGAATCCCTTAACTACATTCAGTGGAGAAACCCACTGAATGTAGTTAAGGCCTCCAAGGAAGGATTCAGTTCAATCCTTCCCGGATGCCACAGATTTTGAATGGAGTTAATTGAGCAAGCTCAATTCAAAATCTCGGCACAATCACGCCGAGGCGTGATTGATCGGAATCCTTTCTTCTGTTAATTAAAAGGGAAATCATGAAGGCCATTTGACATCGACCTTCATGATCTCACAATACTTTACTTATAATTATTTGAATTCTGGTACTTCGATTTCACCAGCTGCGATTTTTTTCGTGAACTCTTCAATCTCAGCTAGAACATCTTCTGGAATTGCACCATGTGAGTCAGCAAGTGCAATCCCTTCGTCAGCAAGACCGAAAGTTGTTACTACTCCACCTGGGAAATCACCTTTAGCAGCAAGCTCTGCTGTGTTTTTAACTGCAATGTCAACACGTTTAAGCATTGAAGTCAACGTTATGTTTGTATCAGCATCTACTTGACCTTCGTCATATTGGTCTGAGTCTACACCGATTACCCATACATATGCATCTGGATCTGCTTTTTTACGCTCTTTTGCTTCCGCAAATACACCATTACCTGAACCACCAGCAGCGTGGAAAATAATATCTACGCCTGAAGAATACATACGGTTTGCAGCCATTTTACCAAGTTCCGCTTTTGCAAAGTCGCCTGTGTACTGAATATCAACTTTAATATCAGGTCTTACTGCTGCAACACCTGCAACAAATCCTGCTTCAAAACGATCGATTACTGGAATTTCCATACCACCAACAAAACCGATTTTATCAGATTTCGTCATACGAGCAGCAGCAACACCCGCAAGGAATGCTCCCTCTTGCTCTTTAAACATTAAGCTTGCAATGTTCGGTAGGTCAGACACTTCATCTACAAGTGCAAAGTTATTGTCTGGACGTTGTGTAGCAACTTCTTCAAGTGCATCTTTTAGCAAGAAACCAATTCCGAAAATTAAATCGAAATCACGTTGAACAAGTTTGTTTATGTTCGATGGGTATTCCGATTCTTCTTTTGACTGAAGGTAGTCGAAACCACCGTCACCTTTTGTAAGATTATTTTCTGCACCATATGCTTTAATACCTTCCCAAGCTGATGTGTTGAACGATTTGTCGTCAACCCCACCTGTATCTGTTACCATTGCAATCGAAAAAGTATCCTCTTTCGGTGTGTCTGTAGCTCCTGAACCTTCATTATCTTTCGCTTTATCCGTTCCACATGCGCCAAGAATTGTACCGGCAGCTAGAACCATTGACAAAGCAAGACCAAATTTGCGTTTGCTCATTGTTGACCCTCCCTATTTTTCTTTTTATAGTATGACGTGTTAACGTCTTATACCCTTTTTCGCACAACATGAAAGCTGAATTTATCAGCCCTGAAATAGTTCTTTGAGTAAAGGACCATTTCGCCTTCCTCACTGTAATGATGCTGTAAAAGAACAAGTAATGGAACATCCACACCACATCTCAAAATAGAAGAAACTTCATCGTCATAACCAACCGGTTCTATATGAGCGACCGCTTGTGCAATACGAATAGTACCCGATTTTTCAATGGCATCGAAAATGGATTCATTCAATAACTCATCCGTTCTTAACGGAATATTTTTTGAAAGTACTTGATCAATACAATAGACAACCGGTTCTTGATCGGCCGTTCTTACTCTTTTTATGGTCACGAGAGGATCACCTACGCTACAGTTGAACTTTTCCATGTTATCTTCACATGAATCTGTTTCTGTTACATCCAAAAAAATCGTTCCTGGTTCCATACCTGCAGCACGGATCATAGAAGATACACTGGATAAGTGTTCAATCCCTGAAGAAAATAACGGTTTGGGATTCACAAATGTGCCGACACCGTGCTTTCGCACAATCACTTTTTCCTCTTCTAGCACACGTAGCGCTTCCCGAAGTGTTGCACGGCTGACGCCTAACGTCCGAGCTAGTTCAAATTCTGAAGGGAACCTTGCATTCTCTTTGAAAATGCCTAATTCGATGTCGTTCTTCAATCGTTCAATGACTTGAACATAAAGATGTCTTTGATCCGCCTTTACCATCATTTCATCTCTCCCCTCTCAACGAGGTCAGACCTCTGATGTTAAACGTCACTACTAATCATCCATACTATATCACTTTCGTCATGCAAAATAAACAACATCTTAAAAAAATTATTAATACGTTCGTATTATGTGCTGTATTGTACCTATTTTGCCATACTACTTATCAATCACACCGAGGTGGAATTACGTCCGAATTTTTCGAGCTAAGGGCCAGCGCGATGCAAATCAGGTAACTGTTGTCAATTGAACAGTGAATCAGGGTGCGGCGAACTTAAGTTGCCTTCTTCTTAGCTCCCCTAGAAAATCTGTGATATCCGCTGAAGGCTTGATCTACATTCAGATCAAAAATCGTCTATTTCCCCTCTGCCAATTAAGACTTGACGTGGCTTACTCCCCTCAGGCGGCCCAACTACTCCACGTAGCTCCATCTGATCCACAATGCGTGCTGCTCTCGAATAACCGACCCGAAAACGGCGTTGAAGCATCGATACCGAGGCGGTCTGCATTTCTGTAACGAGTTGTACAGCATCGTCATACAGCTCGTCTGTTTCTTCATAGGCTGGTACTTCTTCAATATCTTGCGGAATCATTTCTTCTTGATACTGTGCCTTTTGTTGTTCAATTACAAAGTCAACAATGGCTTCCACCTCGCTGTCTGAAACGAACGCGCCTTGAATACGTACTGGTTTGGAAGCACCTGCTGGTAGAAATAGCATATCCCCTCTACCTAACAATTTTTCCGCCCCTCCACTATCCAAAATTGTTCGCGAGTCAATTGCAGACGATACGGCAAATGCTATGCGTGATGGAATGTTGGCTTTGATGATCCCTGTGATAACATCGACACTTGGACGTTGCGTCGCAATGATGAGATGAATTCCTGCCGCACGAGCCATTTGTGCTAATCGCGTAATTGAATCTTCCACGTCACTGGACGCGACCATCATCAGGTCTGCCAATTCATCGACAATAACGACGATATACGGCATACGCGGATGCTTCTCTTCATTCTCCTCATTCCATACCTCAATATGATCGTTATAGCCCTCAATATTTCGCGTACCCGTATGCGAAAATAATTCATAACGCCGCTCCATTTCAGAAACGACTTTTTGTAGCGCTTGAGATGCTTTTCGTGGGTCCGTAACGACGGGCGCTAGTAAATGTGGTACACCATTATAGACATTCAGTTCCACCATCTTGGGGTCAATCATCATCATTTTTACTTCATGCGGCTTAGCACGCATTAAAATACTAACGATAATACCATTGATGCAGACACTTTTCCCACTACCCGTCGAACCCGCAATAAGTACATGTGGCATTTTATTCAACTCGGCTAGCATCGCCTGCCCCGTCACGTCGCGCCCAAGTGAAATCATTAGTTTTGAATCTGGTCGATTATTTTCCTTTGCCTCGATGACTTCACGAAGGCTAACAACAGCAATCGAACTATTCGGCACCTCGATACCAATAGCAGACTTACCTGGAATCGGTGCCTCAATTCGAATACCATTTGCAGCAAGTGCCAGTGCAATATCATCTGCGAGGCTGACAATCCGGCTCACCTTTACACCTACATCTGGCAATACCTCATACTTTGTTACAGCAGGACCAAGATGCACCTGCGTCACTTTCGCTTTAACACCAAAGCTTAAAAATGTTCGCTCTAGCTTTTGGGCATTTGCTTGAATAGAATCATATTCCTCCGACTGATCAACGAGTGGCGTTTGCGTCAGCAAGGAGGCGGGAGGTAATATATAGGACTCGTTTTCTTCCTCACCTGCCACAGCTGCATACGGCACAATCTCGTCCGTCTCTGGCTGTTTTGTTGATGATGGTGATGAGGCTCCCCCCTCCACTTTCGCTTGCGACAGCTCTGCGACCTTCGCTTGCTCATCGCTCACAGGCTTGTCAATGCGCTCACTAAAGGCAGATATAATCGGCTGTGACACAACTTCTTCCATCTCCACTTCTGGAACAGCTAACGTCTCGACAGCTGTGGACCTTGCCGATTTCTTCGAACGAGTTACTCTCGACTCAGTCGCAGCTTTTGGTGTAGGTTTATCTTTTTTTGCAAATATATTCGTCAATGACTCCACTAGTTTTGGGAAGTAATCAACTAAATAGGGCACAAATGCTTTTCCGGTAATTAAAACAAGGCCAATTAACAATAATAAAACTCCCGCAACCATCGCCCCTGCTGAATCAAACAGTGAATGGAACAATGCAAATAGGATAGCTCCCACCATTCCGCCGCCTAGCGCACCACTTCTGGATACGATACCACCATTTGTGATGAGTACTTTCCACGTTTCTTTCAGTGCAGAATCCGTCAACAGCACTCGACTTGCGTGCAATTCTTTAAATAAGTAGACATGACTGAACAGCACCAAACTTGCTAGGATGAATAAACTCCCCCCGACAATACGATTTTTCCAACCACCCGCTTTGCGTTTAATCATAAACATTAACGCCTGCACAATGAGTAGCAGTGGAATCGCACTATGCCAATTTCCTAATATAAAACGAGAAACTGAGGATAAACCTCTGCCAACAATACCAAATTCAAAAATAATAATGACAGCAAGCCCCATCATCGCGAGGCCAATTACTTCGTATACTAACGGATTTAAGCTCGACGGCTTCTTTTTCTTTGCAGCCGATTTTTTCTTTTTCCTAGCCATTTCCCTCCTCCTTTCTACATTGAACGTGCCAGTTACTGACATCGGTATAGACTGTGCATTTTTCGAATTGGATAAAAAAAGGATTTCCCGCCGCTCAGACGGCAAGAAATCCTTCGGATCGGTCTTATAAATTGTTACGTATTAGTATTCCATAATAATTGGAATGATCATTGGTCTTCTTTTCGTTTGTTGATATAAATATGAACTTAGAGTATCGCGAATCTCTTGTTTAATGTTTGTCCATTCAAACGTCTCTTTATTCACATACTTCTCAACTATTTTTGTTACGAGTTTTGTTGATTCTTCGAATAACTCTTCTGATTCACGGACATACACAAATCCTCGGGACACAATTTCCGGTCCAGCTGCAATGCGTTTTTGTTTACGATTTAGCGTTACAACGACTGTGAAAATACCGTCCTGCGACAACAATTTACGGTCACGAAGCACGATATTACCTACATCCCCTACGCCAATTCCGTCAATGAGGATATTGCCTGCCTGAACGCGTCCACTCATGCGCATTTTATCGTTCTTATATTCAACGATATCACCTTTATCAGCAATGAAAACCTGTGATTTTTGAAGACCTGTCTCCTGCGCAAGCTTGGAGTGTGCGATAAGCATCCGGTATTCGCCTTGAATCGGGATGAAATACTTTGGCTGCATTAGGTTCAGCATGAGCTTCAAATCTTCCTGGCTACCATGACCCGATACGTGGACATTTTTACTCGCTGTCAATACAGTTGCGCCTGCTTTGGCAAGATCATTCATCGTTTGGTACATGGACACTTCCATACCCGGTGATGGCGTGAACGTAATTAACACTGTATCTGTTTCTTTAATGCGGATGTCTTTATGATGCTTACGCACAATTCGTTCAAGTGCATCCAGCGGCTCACCTTTATTACCTGTTACGATAATGACGACTTGGCTATCATCATATTTATCAATTTCTTTTACAGGGATGACAACATCATCTTTAATCGTCAAATAACCTAATTTGACACCAACTTCAAAGTAGCTTTCTAAACTTTTACCAACAACCGCTACTTTTTTGCCATTTTCAAAGGCTTTGTCAAACACTTGCTGGATTCGAATAAAGTTCGATGCGTAAAGCGCAACAAGAATTCGTCCTTCTGCTCCGTGAAATGTTTTGGACAGGCTGTTTTCGATGACTGATTCAGAAGTGGTATAACCAGGACGCTCCGCTTCAGATGAATCTGACATAAGGATGAAGACACCTTCTTCTCCGAGTGCCGCCATCTTCGAAATGTCTGGACGATACTTCCCTTGTGCAGACTGATCAAATTTGAATTCACCTGTATGCACAATTGCACCTTCACTCGTATGGAACACAATTCCAAGTGAATCTGGAATACTATGTGTTGTATGGAAAAACGTAACATGCGTGCTTTTGAAATTCATACGACTTTTGTTTGTCACTTCAAAGAACTTAACGTTTGGTGATGCAGGCATTTCCTTTAAATGTTCTTTTGCAAGTGCAATTGTCAATTTCGATCCATAGACAGGTGCTTGTACTTTTTGTAGTAAATATGCGATTGAACCAATTGCATCTTCGTGTCCGTGTGTGAGAAAAACACCTTTGACACGTTCTTTGTTTTCTTCAATATAAGAAATATCTGGAATAACAATGTCAATCCCAAGCATTTCTCCTTCTGGGAACATGAGTCCCGCATCGACGATGAATAGCTCCTCATCAATTTCGACGACGTACATTGCTTTCCCAATTTCCCCTACTCCACCGAGAGGGATGATTCTTATTAGTTCATTTTTAGTTTTTACCACATTTTTTCCTCCTATTACTCATTCCCGTCCATCACGACTATGTTTCATTATACGGGACAGAACCTTTCTGTACAAACAAAAAAAGCCGGTTATTACTACCGGCTTTAATTAAATGGGTTATTCCACTAAACTCGCTTCGGCGCTCGGGGATGCCTCCCGCCATAAGCCGAGCAGCTATCGCCGCTAGTCTTATGGCTTCGGCGACCCCTGTTAAGGCGCCTTTGCTGGTGTTGTATGATTTAATTATTTAAAAATAAGTTGGTTTTTTTGATAGTTTTCCCATACTTGATCGAAAGATATTTGCCCCTCATCGAAATCGACTAATGGTAGTCTGACACCACCTATTTCGATACCGATTTTTTCGAGTGCATATTTTATTGGTACTGGATTCGGTGCGGAGAAGATCGCATTAAATATAGGTAACAGCGTACGATGCATCGCGGCTGCTTGCGCTATTTGCCCATTTTTAAATGCGTTAATCATCTGCTGCATTTCTTTGCCGACTACATGTGCTGCGACTGAAATGACACCACTACCACCGATTGCTAGTAGTGGTAATGTTAACGCGTCATCACCGCTGTATACAGAAAATCCGTCATCTGTTCCTTCAATGATAGTCGACATTTGTTCAAGACTACCACTTGCCTCTTTCACAGCACGGATATTTTTAATTTTCGAAAGCTCGATAACTGTTTCAGGTTGCATATTGACAACAGACCGTCCTGGAATATTATAGAGCAGGACTGGTAACTTCGTTTCTCCTGCAATATGTGCAAAATGCGCGTACATGCCTCTTTGGTCTGGCTTATTATAATAGGGTGTTACCAACATGATGCCATCTGCACCGAGCTTTTCCGCCTGCTGTGTAAGCAAGACGGATTCCGCTGTACTATTTGTACCTGTACCTGCAATGACAGGAATTCGTTTGTTAACTTGCTTCACTGTAAACGACAATAATGCTCTTTTTTCCTGTGCTGTCACAGTTGGTGACTCACCAGTCGTCCCATTGACAACCAATGTATCTGTACCGTTTGCAATTAAATGCTCAATCAACTTTTCAACTCTTTTGTAATCGATGGTCCCTGTTTCTGAAAATGGAGTTACCATTGCCGTGCCTATCTGTCCAAGATTCAATGTGATCCATCCTTTACCGTATTATTGTCGAATGAGCTGTTCTGCAATTTGCACCGAGTTCAACGCGGCTCCTTTAAGCAAATTGTCCGAGACGATCCACATATGGAATCCTCCTGCATGATTCGGGTCTTTACGGATACGACCAACAAACACTTCGTCTTTTCCTTCTGCAAATAACGGCATTGGGTACAATTGTTGCTCCGGATTATCTTGGATAACAACCCCTGGAGCACCGTCCATGCTCGCACGGATGTCTTCCACTGTCACGCCCTCTTGGTTAACTTCAATATAAACGGACTCTGAATGTCCTGTCACAACCGGAAGTCGTACACAAGTTGCCACAACGGACATCTCTTTGTCTCCAAAAATCTTTTTCGTCTCATTCATCATTTTCAATTCTTCAAGTGTATAACCTGATGCATCAAAGGCATCAATTTGAGGGATGGCATTGAATGCGATTGGATAATGTTTCGCTGCTGACGCAGATGGTAAAATTTCCGCCTCATTCGTTACGCGCCCTTCGAATTTCTGGCTTTGGCTACTTAGTTCGTCAATCGCTTCTGCACCCGCTCCAGAAACAGCTTGATACGTTGACACGATAATACGATTGACACCGAATTTTTCTTTGACAGGCTGAAGCGCTGTTACCATTTGAATTGTTGAACAATTCGGATTGGCAATGATGCCTGCATGATTATTCAAAGCTTGCGCATTCACTTCTGGAACGACGAGTGGAATATTTTCCACCATACGGAATGCACTCGTATTATCAATGACGACCGCACCTCTTTTAACAGCTTCTGGTGCAAATTTTTCTGAAATAGATCCACCCGCACTAAAAAATGCGATGTCAACTCCTTCAAATGATTCTGGTACCGTTTCTTCCACAATATAAGTAAAACCACCTGCCGTAATTTCAGTTCCGGCAGATCGTTTGGATGCAAGCAGTTTAATTGATTGAGCCGGAAAATCTCTTTCAATTAGTTTCTCAAGAATTTTTGTACCGACAGCTCCTGTAGCACCGACGATTGCAACATTCACTTTATTCATCTCTATCTCCCTTTCAGCTTTTACGGATGTGTTAATAGTAAGACCTACGCAGTCCTCCACATTGTTGCAACATGTAACATGCTTCGCAGAAAAACTTTAGTCCTTTACACCGTTAGCAGTTCATTGGTGGAATTATATCATATCTACGAATATTCTGTGCTGTATTTTTATATTTTATCATGAATAATTAATAAAGGTTGGAGTTGACGATTGTCAAGCGCTGCTGCCGCAGTAGGTACCATCAGCGTAAAATCGGAGATGAGAGAATTCGGTTTACGAAACGGATCGTCCTGTCCAAACGGAATAAAAAAGACGTTTTTCATATTTAACAGCTTCATAATATTCATCGCATTCAAACCAAGTGCGTCATTCGTTGAAATACCGAGAACAACTGGACTCCCATTGCGTAATGTTGCTTTGGCCGCCATTAGGACGGGTGAATCTGTCGCCGCATTAGCAAATCTGCTAATTGAATTGCCAGTCATCGGCGCTATAATCATACAATCAACAGGTGTCGACGGACCAAATGGCTCTGCACCGACAATTGTCGAAATTACTTTTTCACCCGTTGCTTTCTCAATACGTGCAATCCACTCTTCCCCCGTGCCAAAACGCGTTGCAGCCGTCAATACAGAATGCGTAATAATCGGAACAACCGTTGCTCCCGCATCCTTAAGCGAATCGATAACAGGTAGTATCGCATCATACGTACAATGTGACGCCGTAATGCCAAGGCCAATTCTCTTCCCTTGTAGCATCGAGATCCCCTTTCATTTTCTAGACATCCCCTCGACGGTATCCGTCAAAATGGCTGCCGCATCAATCGGAAAATGTTTTCCTGGCAATCCGAGGAGTACTGTATAGTATTCGGACGAAAGAGGTTCCTTTAGGCAACCGGGTGCCGAAGCGAGATCAAAAATATGCAGCTCTGGATTCGTATTGATAGCAAGCCATTGTGCAGGAATGGTGTTAACGAGATTACCTGCCACGAGGTCAAAATCAGCTGTTAGCAGCTCTATTTCATAGCCTAAAGCAGCAGCTTCACTTAATTGCGTGATTGACCTTGCTACAACGGTTACATGCGCGCCAAGCGCAGCCAGTACATGCGCAGTCATTTTCCCTACCTTTCCAAAACCCGCCACTTTAAAGTGATTTCCCGCCATTTGACGTTTGACGCGTGCATAATATTCATGGACAAAAGCTTCCGCCGTCAATTTTGCATTTTGCCAGATAAACGATTCATCTTTCACATATGAATGGACCCGTAGTCCCGCATCCTCAAAAGGCTTGCGCCACTCCTCCGATGTAACACCTGTATACAACCGTGTTCCTTCGGCAAATAAGGCTACTGGAAGCGTCCCTGTTAGTTGTAAAATCGGGAAAATGACATGCTTCGGGGACAGGCGTATAATGCTTTCGCCTACTTGCTCTGTATACTGATTTGTCGCGATATGGTGACAATTATAGCCTCTCTCTTCTAGCATGGTGCAACAGGTTGCAAGTCTTGGATCTTCCCCTATTACGATCCATTCGTTATCTTTCATCCAGATTCACCCCATCCATGCTATGCGTTTTACCAAAAAGGATTCGATGTTCTCCAATCAACACAATTTCACTCCACGGGATAAACTCATCCGACTGGTCCTGACGATTCTTCAATGAAAAACGTCCAAGTTTCTTCTTAATTTCAAATCCAATAATATCCCCTGTTTTGCCATTAAAAATAAGGTCGGTATCCGCCAAAAAACCATAGCGGACCCCGTCCTCAACTTGAATTAGCTCTTTCTGTGCAAGCTCTGATAATAGCATCGCCATTCTCCTCTCCTACATTCCATCCATTATATGAATGAAAAGCGGAAAAGCTGACTGCTAAATTTCAAATGCCTTGACAGTATCTTCAGGGGCAATGATGGATATCGCTCGCTGGTGTGTAAAAATTTCATTGGCCATTCTGTATACATTGGCCACTTGAACTCCATCAATCAGCTCAACAACTTCATCAATCGTCCTATGCTCCTGTAAAATCAATTCATTCTTCCCATTACGATGCATTCTAGATTCCGAGCTTTCTAAACCTAATAAAAATCCGCCTTTTAATTGTTCCTTGGCATTATGCAATTCATTCTCCGTAATGCCGTTCTGTAAAATCGACGCGATAACCTCGTCTATCGTATCAGTTAATAGACCCAAATTTTCCGGCGATGTTCCCCCGTAAACAGCAAATACCCCAGTCGACTTGTATGCCGAATAATAAGAGTAGATAGAGTAAGCCAAACCACGCTCTTCGCGAACTTCTTGAAATAAACGTGAAGACATCGTGCCACCCAGTATACTGTCTAAAATAATAAGATCATGAATGCGTGCATCTTTTACCGTCAGTCCCGGATAGCCGATACAAATATGTGCTTGCTCAATATCTTTCGCTTTAACAGTCATTCCTGCATGGAATGCAGGGGCTTGGGTAGCTACCGGCTGTTCAATCTTCGCCTGTCGCTTAAATGAACCAAATTGCACCTTAATAAGTTGAATGAGGCGATCATCGAAATTTCCAGCAATAGAAATCACAATTTGTTCAGGTCTATACATGCGCTCCATAAATTGCTCAATCATCAGCTTATCAAAGGTGTTTATCGTCTGTTCATTACCCAAGACAGGCTTCCCCATCGCATCATCCGGGTACATTTCGCTCCATAGACGCTCATCGACATCATCATCCGGCGTGTCTTCAACAGCTGCGATTTCATCGAGGACAATCGACTTTTCTTTTGCAATTTCAGCTGAGTCAAACGCCGAATTGAAAAACATATCCGCTAAAACCGTTAAAGCACGAGGTGCATGATGTCCAAGCACCGTCGTATAATAGCAGGTCATTTCCTTCGACGTAAACGCGTTGACATCGCCACCGATGCGGTCAAATTCCTCCGCAATTGCTCGTGCGCTTCTCGTCGCTGTCCCTTTAAATAACATATGCTCAATGAAATGCGCAATGCCCGCCTCTGACTCCTGCTCATCCCCTGAACCTGCACCAACCCAAATTCCAAGTGCTACAGAGCGTACATAAGGCATTTTTTCATGAACAATTCGCACGCCATTTGGGCAAATATATTTTTCTATCATATGAATCCCCCTCAATAAGCTTACTTATATAGGTAAGAACAAAAAGCCTCCACCTTCATAATGAAGAGGGGCTTTCCATTCTATCGCTTGTACAAATTCAGTTTTTCTCTTTGCCCGCCGCTTCTTTTTCTTCAAGAATAACAGCTTTTCTAGACAAATTGACGCGTCCTTGGTTATCAATTTCAGTTACCTTGACAAACAACTCGTCACCAAGCTTCAAGACGTCTTCTACTACTTTTGTACGTTCTTCTGCAATTTCAGATACGTGAAGTAGCCCGTCTTTACCTGGGAATAACTCTAGGAAAGCACCAAATTTCTCAACGCGTTTTACTTTCGCCATGTAATATTCGCCAACTTTTGCTTCGCGAACAATATTTTCAATCATGGCTTTGGCTTTATTGTTCATATCGTTATTCGGAGAAGAAATGTAAATCGTACCATCTTGCTCTGTATCGATTTTAACATTCGTCTCTTCAATAATTTTGTTAATGACTTTTCCACCAGGTCCAATAACATCGCGGATTTTGTCTGGGTTAATTTTGATCATGATGATTTTCGGAGCAAATTCCGAAAGCTCAGTGCGTGGTGTACTAATTGCAGTCATCATATGATTCAATATTTTCAAACGGCCCACTTTAGCTTGCGCCAATGCTTCTTCTAAAATTTGACGAGACAGTCCGTCGATTTTAATGTCCATTTGAAGTGCTGTAATGCCTTGTTCAGTTCCAGCCACTTTGAAGTCCATATCGCCAAGATGGTCTTCCATCCCTTGAATATCGGAAAGTACAGAGTAGTTGTCCCCTTTTTTCACAAGACCCATTGCAATACCAGCAACCGGTGCTTTCAACGGAACACCCGCATCCATCATTGCCATTGTTGACGCACAAATAGAAGCCTGTGAAGATGAACCGTTGGATTCAAGAACTTCTGCAACTAAACGCATTGTGTATGGGAAATCTGTTTCATTTGGCAGAACAGCCGACAATGCGCGTTCTCCAAGTGCTCCGTGACCGATTTCACGACGACCTGGTCCACGGATTGGACCTGTTTCCCCAACACTGAAGTTCGGGAAATTATAATGGTGCATGAAGCGTTTGGATTCTTCAATGCCAAGACCATCGATGATTTGTACTTCACCTAATGCTCCTAGTGTACAAATGCTTAACGCCTGTGTTTGTCCGCGTGTAAAGAGACCTGAACCATGCGTACGTGGCAAAATGCCAACTTCAGAAGCAAGTGGGCGGATTTCATCCAAGCCGCGGCCATCCGGACGGATTTTTTCATCCGTAATCAAACGACGTACTTCTTCTTTCACAAGATGCTCCAAGACATTCTTCACTTGTTTCATCGTTGCTTCGTCAGCTTCTTCCGCCTCATAGCGTTCAATGACTGTGTTACGTACCGCATTGATCGCTTCTTCACGCGCGTGCTTTTCCTGTGTTTGGATTGCACTTACAAGATCTGCTTCGCAGCTAGCTTTAATATTAGCTAAAATTGTTTCATCCAATTGGAACAATGGAATATCAAGTTTTGCTTTACCGATTTCCGCGACAATTTTCTCTTGGAATTCGATAAGTTTAATGATTTCTTCATGCCCGAACATAATTGCTTCAAGAACTACGTCTTCCGCAACTTCCTTCGCGCCTGCCTCAACCATATTAATGGCATCTTTCGTTCCCGCAACGACAAGGTCAAGATCACTCTTATCTAGTTGTGCAGGTGTTGGGTTGACAATGAACTTCCCGTCGATACGTCCTACTTGAACGCCCGCAATTGGACCTTCAAACGGAATATCCGATACAGACAATGCTAGTGAAGAACCAAGCATTGCAGCCATCTCAGATGAGCAGTCCTGGTCGACTGACATCACAAGAGAAATGACCTGAACGTCATTACGGAAGCCGTCTGCGAATAAAGGACGGATTGGACGGTCAATGAGGCGGCTTGTTAAAACAGCCTTATCAGATGGACGTCCTTCACGTTTCAAGAAGCCCCCCGGAATTTTCCCAACCGCGTACATACGCTCTTCATAGTTCACCGTAAGTGGGAAGAAATCCAACCCCCGTGAATTTTTTGAAGTTGTTGCTGTCGAAAGTACTGTTGTATCTCCGTAACGAACGAGTACTGCTCCGTTCGCCTGTTTCGCAAGTTGACCCGTTTCAATTGTTAACGGACGACCCGCCCAATCAAGTGTATAGACTTTTTTCTCTGTCATTATAGAACTCCTCTCCATATTCCAGCCTGAACTGTATACGTTATATGTATTAATAGTAGTGTAAGTGATAGCGCTCAGTGAATACAAGTTTTTATCATCATTAACCGACACCATGGCACATTTGTACAGTATACCACTTTTTTGTGGATTCTAATATAGGATAGGCATAATTAATGAGGTTTTGATTTATTGTAGGGAAATCAAAATCAAATACGTCGAAGGATTTGCCGGTTGAATGCAGGGGCAAATCGCTAAATACACACAAAAAAGCGAGCACTAGGCTCGCTTTTCAGGTTGTCTTATTAACGGCGTAGGCCGAGTTTAGCAATAAGATCACGGTAACGTTGTACTTCTGTTTCACGTAGGAAACGAAGAAGTCTACGACGAGTACCAATCATTTTCAAAAGTCCACGACGTGAGTGGTGGTCTTTCTTATGAGTTTTAAGGTGCTCTGTTAAGTTATTGATCTCTTCTGTAAGGACAGCGATCTGAACATCTGCTGATCCAGTATCGTTGTCGTGAATTTTGAATTCGTTGATCAATTCATGTTTACGCTCTTGTGTAATAGCCATCCTTTTCACCTCCAAATAATGAAATATCCCCGGTTCCCGAGCAAACGTTGGTGATTCGTGTTGCCAAGGAATGGTTCGTGCACATTGGCACTCATTTATAATACCATGACGATTTTTGAATTGCAACAGTCATACTACTCTAATCAATTACGCCTCGGCGTAATTACGTCCAAATTTTGAATTGTGCCCGCAGGATACGGGTATGCAGTCGTTGCGAATCGAACAGCGAAGGGTTCGATTTGCCGTATTTCTGCGTTCTATGCAGAAATCAAGGCACTTTCAGGACGTCGCGTTCTTAGACTGCCTTCCCTTCAAAATTTGTGACATCCGCCGGAGGCTTGACTCAAGTTAATATGTCTCTTGCTTGTTCTTTATCTATAACCATTTGTTCAATTAATGCATCTACTGAATCAAACTTTTCCTCAGGTCTTAAATATTTGATCCAATCAACAGCGGCTTCTTTGCCATATAAATCGCCATCAAAGTCGAGAACATTCACTTCCACTATAGGCGGGATTCCCGATTCGTGGAAGGTTGGCTTTACACCGACACTGCATACGCCATTACGCGTGATGCCATCTGTTGTGAAGCGCACGGCATAGACCCCGTTAGCAGGTAACACCGTGTGGTTCTCTGGCGAAACATTCGCCGTTGGAAAACCAAGCAGGCGCCCACGTTTTTCACCATGGACAACGACACCAACCGTCCGGAACGGTCTGCCGAGTAGTAATGCCGTCTCCTCAACATTCCCCACTGCCAGTAGCTGACGAATGCGCGTCGATGAAATCTTCTCTTCTTGGTCCGTTACCTTCTCAATGACCGTCGTGCCAAAAGCCCCGTCCGCCAGTGCCGCCATCTGTTCCATCGTGCCGGCACCCTTTGAGCCAAATGTATAGTCAAATCCGGCTGTGACGTGTTTAATCGGAAGCCCTTTCATGAAAATATCCACAAACTGCTTTGGCGATAGTGATGCTAGAGCCCAATCAAATGTCACGATAAATAATGCATCAATCCCCATCGTTTCAAGTAATCGTGCTTTCTCAGGGTATTGTGTAATATAACCTACCTTATTGTCACCGTCACCGAATAAATGCGATGGATGCGGGTCAAATGTCATCACAGCTGAACGAATACCGAGTTCTGCCGCTTTCTTTTTTGCTTCAGCAATGACCGTCTGATGTCCTTTATGTAAGCCGTCAAAAAAGCCAATGGCAAGCGAGTATTGTTCGGTACTATCTATGTCAATCGTTCCCGGATAATGCAATTTGTAAATATCCATTGTTGTTCCTCCTTACCTATTACTACACGTTCAGTGGAAACATCTTTTCCGGCTTCATTTGGCCCGGTTTAGTAGGATGTTTCATATATACCGCAATTGCCTTGTCCTTCGCCGTAAAGACAATAAATTCATTAGCTTGTAGCAATGGATGCTCTGGCAATACTTGACCGTTCATAACTTTATCATACAGATCTTCACTAATTTCAACACTCGGAAAGCCAGCTAAAGCATCTTCAAGAGGACGTAGTATCGCTGCGATTCTGCCCTCTTCTTGCAATTGCCTTACTTCATCCAACGTGCGGCAATCTAACTGTCTATATGTCCCTGACGCAGTCCTAACGAGTGACGCCATATGCGCAGGGTAACCAAGTAGTTCACCAATCTGCACCGCAAGCGTCCGGATATATGTCCCTTTACCACAAGCAACCCGAATACGGAACTGAACTTCTTCCCCTTCGTACAATTGTACAGGGTCAAGCAGTTCAATGTCATGAATCAAGACCTTACGCATCGGACGTTCGACTTCAATTCCTTTGCGCGCATACTCATAGAGTCTACGACCATTTACTTTCACCGCAGAATACATCGGTGGAATTTGCGTAATTTTGCCGGTCAATTGAGCAAGCGCTTCTTCTATTTGACTTTGTGTAATTTGTTTGAGCGTTAAATCAGAAGCAACAACCTCGCCATCTGCATCTTCGGTTTCAGTTGCCTTTCCAATCGATACGACCGCCACATACTCCTTACCGGAATCCGTTACATACTCTGCCACTTTCGTTGCTTGTCCAATACAAATGGGTAACACACCTTCTACACTTGGATCGAGTGTGCCTGTATGACCTACTTTTTTTGTCCCTAAAATTTTACGCAATTTAAAAACACAATCATGCGAGGTCATCCCTTTTTCTTTCCAAAGAGGAAGTATTCCGTTCATGATGCAACCTCCTTTATATGTAAAGAGAGGAAGCCGGAAAGTCCTTGTGGACACCGACTTCCTCCATTTTTATTAGCTGAATTTCTTCTTATTCATCCTGTCCGTCTTTCACTTGTCTAAGAAGTGAATCGATTCGATTGCCGTATGCAACGGATTCATCAAATTCGAATTTAATCTCAGGTGTGATGCGGAGTCTGATTCGCTGACCAATCTCTGTGCGAATAAAACCCTTCGCTTTGTTGAGACCTTTTAACGTATCTTCCTTTTCCCGCTCTTTTCCGAGAACAGAGATAAAAATCGTTGCTTGTTGAAGGTCACCAGTTACCTCGACATCGGTTATCGTAAGGAAACCAATTCGTGGATCTTTTACTTTGTTACCGATGATATCACCAAGTTCTTTTTTCATCTGTTCTGCGACACGGTTAGCACGCATTGACATGGATGGTCACCCCAATTCCGTATCAGTAATAGTCGAGCGTCAACTCAGACATTTCCCATTCTGGATTAGACTCCAGAAATCGGATTGCCCTTCTTACTTCACGCTCAGCCGCATCTTTTGATGAGGCCACGGCAACGACCGCGATAGTCGTTCGTTGCCACAAGTCCTGATGATCGATTTCCGCAATGGAGACGTTGTAGGCATTTTTCACCCGGTCTGTCATCCGTTTTAAAACGGACCGCTTGTCTTTCAAAGAGGCCGCCTCTGAGATGAAGAAACAACATTCCGCGTAAACGATCATACTCGTTTAATTTCTTCCATGATGTAAGCTTCGATAACATCACCTTCATGAATATCATCGAACTTTTTAATGGTAATCCCACATTCATAGCCTTTTGCAACTTCTTTTGCATCGTCTTTGAAGCGTTTCAACGTATCCAATTCACCTTCGAAGATAACGATGTTATCACGTAGGATGCGGACGCTTGAATCACGCGTAATTTTACCTTCTGTTACATAGCTTCCCGCAATCGTACCAATTTTAGACACTTTAATTGTCGCACGTACTTCAGCTTGACCGATAACTTTTTCTTCGAATTCAGGATCTAGCATACCCTTCATCGCCAACTCGATTTCTTCAATCACTTTATAGATGACACGGTGTTGTCGAATATCAACACCCTCTTCGTCAGCCGCACGTTTCGCATTTGTATCTGGACGAACGTTGAAACCAATAACAATCGCATTAGATGCAGAAGCAAGAGAGATATCAGATTCATTGATCGCACCCGCACCCGTATGGATAATTTTCACGTTAACGCCTTCGACTTCAATTTTCATCAATGAGGCTGCCATCGCTTCAACCGTACCTTGTACGTCTGCTTTTACAATTAGGTTCAATTCTTTCATTTCGCCTTGTTTCATTTGATCAAACAAGTTATCAAGTGTCACGCGTGTTTTCTCAACACGTTGCTCTTGCTGCGCTTCACTCGCTCTTGACTCACCAATTTGACGTGCCGTTTTCTCATCTTCGAAGACAACAAAGCGATCTCCCGCTTGTGGTACATCACTTAAACCAGTAATTTCAACCGGTGTCGATGGACCTGCTTCTTTGACACGACGACCTACATCATTAATCATCGCACGTACGCGTCCGAATGTGTTACCAACAACGATTGGATCACCTACATGAAGTGTTCCATCTTGAACAAGAAGTGTTGCGACTGAACCGCGACCACGGTCCAATTGGGCCTCGATAACAGTTCCACGTGCACGAATGTTAGGATCAGCTTTCAATTCACCAACTTCTGCAACAAGTAGAACCATTTCAAGCAATTGGTCAATTCCATCACCATTTAACGCCGAGATAGGTACGAAGATTGCGTCGCCGCCCCATGCCTCTGCTACAAGTCCGTGCTCTGTCAATTCTTGCATAACACGGTCAGGGTTTGCTGATGGTTTATCCATCTTGTTGACCGCAACAATGATTGGAACTTCCGCTGCTTTCGCGTGGTTAATTGCTTCAATCGTTTGTGGCATGACGCCATCGTCTGCTGCAACAACAAGAATCGTAAGGTCTGTTACTTTCGCTCCACGCGCCCGCATCGTTGTGAATGCTGCGTGACCTGGTGTATCCAAAAACGTAATTTTTTTGCCTTTTTCTTGAATTTGGTAAGCACCGATATGCTGAGTGATTCCACCCGCTTCACCTTGTGTTACTTTTGTATTTCGAATCGAGTCCAGAAGTGTTGTTTTACCATGGTCAACGTGTCCCATGATTGTGACAACTGCCGGACGTTCAATTGGTTCAGATGCTACTTCTTCAGATTCTTCGAAATAAATTTCAAGATCTGTCACATCGACGCGAATTTCTTCTTCAACTTCTACTTCATAATCTGCACAGATTAGTTCGATTGCATCCTTATCCAATTCTTGGTTGATAGTCGCCATGACACCCAACATGAATAATTTCTTGATAATTTCAGATGGCTCACGATGTAACTTCTGTCCAAGTTCCGCTACAGAAAGTGATTCGTAGAATGTAATTTTTTCTGGTAATGGCAATTCCACTTTTGGTTGTGGAGCTGGGCGGTATCTTCTACGTCCTTGGTTAATACCACGTGCTGGTGGACGTCCACCGCGACCACCGCCTGGACGACCCGGACCACCGCCACCCGCAGGACGATTTTGACCACCTTGTGCTGGACGGTTGCCAGCTGGCGTTGTTCCTTGTGCAGGGCGATTGCCTTGTGCTCCTTGAGCTGGACGGTTTTGACTGCCCTGTGCTGGACGATTGCCTTGCGCTCCTTGAGCTGGACGGTTTTGACTGCCCTGTGCTGGACGATTGCCTTGCGCTCCTTGAGCTGGACGGTTTTGGCCGCCCTGTGCTGGACGATTGCCTTGCGCTCCTTGAGCTGGACGGTTTTGACCACCCTGTGCTGGGCGATTGCCTTGTGCTCCTTGAGCCGGACGGTTTTGGCCGCCCTGTGCTGGACGATTGCCTTGTGTCCCTTGTGCTGGACGACTTTGGCCGCTTTGTTGTGTCGTTTTCTGATCAGATGTTGACTTACTTGCTGGACGTACAGATGCTGTCGCATCTTTTTGACCACTATTTTTCACATCTGTTTTTGGTGCTTGTTGGTTATTTTTACTGCCACCAAATTTACTATTCAGCTTCGCAACCGCCTCTTTATCAATTGTTGACATATGGTTTGATACACTCACATTAATTTTCCCAAGCTCATCGATAACTTCCTTACTCGACCGATTCACCTGTTTCGCGTATTCGTGTACACGTATTTTCGTCATTAGCCCACCCCCGGTTATATTCGTTGAGGAGCCCGGACAATTTACGGGCAAACCCGACGTCCGTTAGCGCGAGTACAACTCGCGACTCTTTTCCGATTGCATGACCGAGATCTTCTCGACTCCCAAAATCATGCTTCTCAACGTTGTAATACATACATTTATCAGTTAGTTTTTTCATTGTATTGTTAGATGCATCTTCGGAAACAATTACGAGATGCGCACTGCCATTACGAACTTCACGTATGACTAGTTCCTCGCCTGTGATGATCATTCTTGCTCGAGCAGCCATTCCTAGCAATTGAAAAATCTTTTTAGACTCGCTCATTTCAATGCCTCTCGACGAATCGCATGGAGAAGGTCATCATATACCTGTTCAGGCACTGCAGTTCCAAGTTGACTTTCAATGGCTCGGTTACGGCGCGCTGCCTCAACTGCCTCTTCGGATTTTGACACATATGTCCCACGGCCTGATTTCTTACCTGTGAGATCCACTGAAACTTCTCCCTCTTTCGGGCGAACAATACGAATCATTTCCTTTTTGGGAAACATTTCACCTGTTGCCGCACATTTACGCAAAGGAACTTTTTTCATGTTTGCCATGTGTAATCATCCTTTCTTCTCAGTCTTCGTTGTCCGAATACAGATCGATGGATGTGTGATCCAACTCATCTGCCACTTCTTCTTCAACGAAATAAGGATCATTTGTATTTGAAGGTTCCTCTAGTTGAGCTTCTGCAACTGACTCATCGAAGACAGGTGGATAGATACCTAGTTCGCGGGCATCTGTTTCACTTTTAATGTCTATCTTCCAGCCTGTTAATTTAGCGGCCAGTCTTGCGTTTTGTCCACGTTTCCCAATCGCCAGTGATAATTGATAATCCGGTACGACAACTCTTGTCGATCTTTCTTCTTCATTGACTTGGACATCGATTACTTTTGAAGGGCTAAGCGCATTTGCTACAAAAATAGCTGGATCTTCAGACCATTCAACAATATCGACTTTCTCACCATTCAATTCATTCGAAATCGACTGAACACGCGCACCACGCGCACCTACACAAGAGCCGACCGGATCCACTTCTTCATTATTCGTGTGTACTGAAATTTTCGAACGGTCTCCCGCTTCACGTGCAATCGATTTGATTTCGACGATGCCTTCATAGATTTCAGGCACTTCGACTTCAAATAACCTGCGTAGAAGTCCGGGATGTGTACGTGAGACGAACACTTGCGGACCGCGTGATGTTCGTTCAACTTTTGTAATATACACTTTGATACGGTCATGCGGTTGATAGGATTCAGTTGGAATTTGTTCGCCTACCGGCAAAACAGCTTCAACCTTGCCAAGTCCAACATACAAATTACGTGCGTCGAGACGCTCAATAATCCCATTGACGATATCATCTTCTCTGTCGACATACTCTTCGTAAATAATACCTCGTTCCGCTTCCCTTACGCGTTGCGTCACAACTTGCTTAGCCGTTTGCGCTGCAATACGTCCAAAATCACGTGGTGTCACTTCCTGCTCGACGATATCTGCGAGTTCATAAGCTGGATTAATCTTTTGTGCATCTTCGAGTGAGATAGACAAACGATCATCCTCAACCTCCTCGACGACATCTTTGCGAGAATAGACTTTCATCGTTCCTTTATCGAGATTCAAATCAACTCGCACGTTTTGCGCTTGATTGAAATTTCGTTTATAGGCAGTTACAAGTGCCGCTTCGATTGCTTCTACTAAGACGTCCCTAGAAATCCCTTTTTGCTTTTCGAGGGCTGTCAATGCATCGAGTAGATCACTACTCATGTTAATCACTCCTACATTCAATTATGCGGAAAAGTCGATCGCCAAACGGGCAAGTGCGATTTTTTCCTTGTCAATCACAACAGTCACTTTTCTCGTCTTAATACGCATTTCTACTTCTACAGTCTCCGCTTCGTTTGCCAATAAATAGCCTTCGAATTCCTTCAACCCGTCGATAGCTTCATACGTCTTAATGAATACAAACTGGCCAACCGCTTTTTGGTAATCCTCTTCCTTCTTCAACGGGCGTTCTGCACCAGGTGAAGATACTTCAAGGAAATAGTTTTGCGTAATTGGATCTGTTCGATCCAATTCTTCACTCAATTTCTCACTTACTTGAGCGCACTGATCTATATCAATACTTCCCTCTGGATTATCAATATAGACCCTAAGAAACCAGTCTCTACCTTCCTTCAGAAACTCAATATCGACAAGTTCCAATTTTAACTCTTCCACAATTGGACTGACGAGTTTCTCTATTTCTTCTGTAATTTTACTCATCTTATCCCTCCAAAAATCTTAATCAAATACGCCTCGGCGCATTTGTGCCGGAAGCAAGGGCATGTTAAGAAGCCCGTTGAATTGGTAAAAAATAGCACAGAACAACAGAAAAGAGCGGGAAATCCCACTCTTTTTGCGCAATACTATTACAAAAGTTGTTCCCATCATACCATACGTTACAAAGGCACGCAAATAATGTGCTAGAACAACGATAGCTGATTGGCTTCTGGCATACCCTCTAGACAGCCAAGTGTTGTCATATACTCCACAACCGTTTTCGATACACGGCCACGCTGCTGAAGGTCTTCCTTCGATAAAAACTCTCCGTCTTTTCTTGCTTCTACAATCGAATTCGCAACGTTTGTCCCTAGGGATGGAATTGAGTTGAATGGCGGGATAAGTGTGTCACCATCAATTAGAAACGTAGTTGCATCTGATTTGTACAAGTCTGGCTTCACAATTGAAAAGCCGCGCTCACTCATCTCCAAAGCTATCTCTAGTACAGTCAATAAACTCTTTTCCTTCGGTAATGCATCCAGGCCCTTGGCGTTGATTTCTTTAATTTGTGCACGCATGGATGCTGATCCTTTTGTCATCGTTAGCAAATCATAATCCGTTGCCCGTACTGAAAAATACGTCGCATAATATAAAATCGGATGATGTACTTTAAAATATGCAATCCGAAGCGCCATCAGAACATAAGCAGCTGCGTGCGCCTTCGGGAACATGTATTTAATTTTTTTACAAGATTCGATGTACCAATTCGGCACACCTTGCGCTTTCATTTCCGTTTCAAATTCCGGTGTCAATCCTTTCCCTTTCCGAACAGATTCCATAATTTTAAATGCCATGGAAGGGTCTAATCCTTGATAAATCAAGTACACCATAATATCATCACGACAGCCGATTACATCGGATAACTCACACGTTTTATTTTGAATCAATTCCTGTGCGTTGCCGAGCCAAACGTCTGTTCCGTGGGATAATCCCGAAATCTGGATGAGTTCTGAAAACGTCGACGGCTTCGTCTCCTCAAGCATCTGTCGAACAAAGCGTGTCCCAAACTCCGGTACACCGAGCGTTCCCGTCTTACAGCCAATTTGCTCTTCCGTCACACCTAGTGAGGATGTACCACTAAATAGCGCCATGACGCCTTCGTCATCTGGTGGAATCGTCAATGGGTCTATGCCTGAAAGATCTTGCAGCATTTTAATCATTGTCGGATCATCATGTCCAAGAATATCAAGCTTCAATAAGTTATTATCGATGGAATGGAAGTCAAAATGCGTCGTCTTCCAACTCGAATTCGTATCATCCGCCGGAAACTGAATCGGCGTAAAATCAAATATCTCCATATGATCAGGCACTACGATAATACCCCCGGGATGCTGTCCCGTATTTCGTTTAACGCCCGAGCAACCTTGTACAAGGCGATCTATTTCGGCTCCACGGAAAGTAAATCCGTTGTCATTCATATATCCACGAACATAACCGTATGCAGTCTTCTCCGCAACCGTACCAATTGTTCCCGCCCGATACACATAATCTTCACCAAACAAATCTTTCGTATAATTATGCGCATGCGCTTGGTAATCACCACTGAAGTTGAGGTCGATATCTGGAACCTTATCCCCTTTGAAACCTAAAAATGTTTCAAACGGAATATCTTGTCCATCTTTTTTGAATTTCGCTTCGCAAGAAGGACAATCCTTATCCGGCAAGTCATAGCCTGAGCTAACGGATCCATCATCGAAAAACTCTGTTGTTTTGCACTTCGGACAGACATAATGGGGCGGTAATGGATTGACCTCGGTAATTTCCATCATCGTCGCAACGAGTGACGAGCCTACCGAACCTCGCGAACCAACGAGATAGCCATCATCCAACGACCGCTTAACGAGTTTATGCGAAATTAGATAAATAACGGCGAAACCATGACCGATAATGGACTTCAATTCTTTTTCAATCCGCGCCTCAATAATCTCCGGCAATTGCTCACCATAAATCTGGTTCGCCATGGAGTAGGTCAATTCCCTTACCTCTTCATCTGCTCCTTCAATCTTCGGCGTATACAAATCGTCTTTAATCGGCTTGACTTCACCGATTCTCTCCAATATCGCATGTGGGTTATCAATGACGATTTCTTCTGCTACTTGCTCTCCGAGGAATGAGAATTCCTCTAGCATTTCATCGGTCGTCCGGAAATGAACCGCCGGTAGTGTGTAACGGTTCATTGGATTAGCGCCGCCCTGTGATCGAACTAGCACTTTCCGGAATGTCGCATCTGTTTCGTCAATATAATGGACATTCCCCGTTGCACAAACAGGTAGCCCGACTTTTTTCCCAAGCTTGACCATCTTGCGCATAATATCTTCCAAATTCCACTCATCGCGAATTAATTCAAGCTCAATAAGATGAGAGTAGACAGGTTTCGGATGAACCTCAAGGTAATCATAAAACTTCGCAATTTCCTCTACTTCATCTAAAGACTTTTGCATAAGCCCCTCAAACACTTCTCCCTTATCGCAGCCGGAACCGACAAGTAATCCTTTTCGATGTTTAACGAGCAATGAACGTGGAATACGAGGAACCCGATAAAAATAATCCATATGCGAATAGGATACAAGTTTAAACAGATTTTTCAATCCTTCATCATCCACCGCCAGTAGTGTACAATGCGAAGGACGTGAACGCTTATAGGCATCTCCTTCCCCTATATGACGGTTGAAGTCATCGAGGTACACAATCCCTTTTTCTTCCGACTCTTTCATTAATCGAAGGAACAAATGAGCTGTTGCTTCCGTATCGTAAATCGCACGGTGATGCTGCGTCAGTTCGATATTATACTTTTTGGCCAATGTATTCAGTCGGTGATTTCTCATTTCCGGGTGAATGAAGCGTGCCAGCTCCAACGTATCAATTACGGGATAGGCAATAGCTGGTAATCCAGCCTTCTTGGAAGCTTCATAAAAGAACCCCATATCGAATTTAGCATTATGGGCAACCAAGATCGAATCACCGATAAAGTCACTGAAATCTTTCACGACGTCCGCTACCTCAGGTGCATCCTTCACCATATCATCCGTAATACCCGTTAGTTCAGTTGTCGTTGAGGATAGTGGGTGATGCGGATTGGCAAAGCGTTCAAACGTCTCCACAATTTCACCATTTTTTAATCGTACCGCGGCTAGCTCAATAATTGTATCGTATACTGCCGAAAGACCCGTTGTCTCCACGTCAAAGACGACAAAGCTGTCATCCTCCAGCTTGCGATGCTGTTCATCAAAAACAATCGGCACGCCATCATCGACTAAATTCGCTTCCAGCCCAAAAATAACTTTAACGCCTTGCTTTTTCCCTTCCGCATAGGCTTCTGGGAATGACTGCACGTTAGCATGGTCTGTAATGGCAATGGCTGGATGCCCCCATTTTGCCGCCTGACTGACGAGCTTAGACGCAGATACGACTGCATCCATCTGGCTCATCGTCGTATGGGCGTGTAACTCAATTCGCTTGCGATCCGCTGGTGCCTTATCTTGACGGATGATAGCTGACACTTCCAGCACATCTTGTGCCATCATAATGAGGTCCCGAACGAAGGTATCGTTTTGAATCCCTCCACGCGCGCGCACCCACGCCCCTTTTTTCAATGTCTTCATCATTTCTGCATCCTCATTATCTCGCGAGAACATCTTCACCAAAATAGAATCGGTATAATCCGTCACTTTGATTGTTAAGAGTGATCGACCACTGCGTAATTCACGCACCTCTGTATCAAAGACGAATCCTTCAATAGTTACACGGCGTTCTTCGTCCTGAATATGCTGAATCTCCATGATTGGTTCATCTGCTTTAATCGGTGTACCTAACCGGAAAGGTCCAGATACAGTACCGCCACTTTCCTTCTTGGATGATTCTCGTTGGACCATATCGGCAAGTGCTTTTTGACCAAGCGCCTCTTCTTCAGCGGTTCGCTGCGCCAGAAACGCCAACCGTTCCGCTTCTGCACCACTATCTGCCTCTGTTAATTTGAATTCGATAAATGGTCGTGCGAAGCCGAAGGAACGGTAGACATCAGCAATCAAATCCACATACTTGCCCTTCAAGGTTTGTAGCTCCAAATCATTTGTACAATGTAGCATTAGCTTCCCGCCCGATATGACTGGCTTTTGACTCATTAGCCGCTCCCGAATTGGAGGTGACATATCACTTAGCTCTTCAATAATAAATGGCCAATAATCCGTCAGCATCGTCTCATCGACTTCAGTCTTGTGACATGTTATTTCCAATCGTACCGTTGCAATCACAGAAAAAGCCTCATTGACGCGTTTGCTAAATTCACGGTAAACAGCTGCTGGTAACGGCTGCTTCAATGTCAGGTTAAATTGCCAAAGTCGTGATTTTCGATGGATATTCACCCGATTCAGCTCGGCTTGTTCAAAGTGGATTGCAAATTGGTCATCCGTCATACCAATTTGTTGTAACAAAATATACAGCTTGTTCATCGCATCCATAAATCTCTCACCCCTACCTTTTAGATCAATTACGCCTTGGCGTAATTGCGTCCAAATTTTGAATTGTGCCCGCAGGATGCGGGTATGCAACCGTGCCGCAGGACGCGGCGAACTTAGGTTGCCTTCTTTAACTCCCTTCAAAATTTGTGACATCCGCCGGAGGCCAACTTGCTTCAGTAGAAGCAAGCGAGAAGGGAAGTACCGACAGACGGCCTTCCCTTCTCATTATCTTTTATGTTACTCACCGAAAAATGCTTGTAGTTTCTCAGTAATTTCTTCTTTTCGCCACTCAAATGATTCTCCACTTTGTCTAAACTTCACTTCAACAATACCATCTACTGCTTTTTTCCCAACAGTTATCCGAACTGGCAAACCAATCAAATCTGAATCAGCAAATTTCACACCTGCACGCTCCGGACGATCGTCATAAAGGACATCATAACGATACGATTTCAAAATCGTATACAATTCCTCGGACAAGCCTACTTGACTGTCATCCTTGACATTTACCGTAACCAGATGGATATCGAAAGGTGCAAGCTTCGCCGGCCATTTCAAACCGCCATCATCATTATATTGCTCTGCGACAGCTGCAAGAATCCGTGATACACCAATGCCATAGCATCCCATGATAAACGGCTGTGCTTTACCGTTGTCATCCAAGAACGTTGCTTCCATCGACTCGCTATACGTAGTGCCTAACTTAAAGATATGACCGACTTCAATCCCTTTAGCAAACCGAATCGTTCCATTGCCGTCCGGTGAAGCATCTCCCTCGCGGATAAAACGAAGATCTTCATAACGATCAATCGCAAAGTCACGCTCCGGATTGACATTTGTCAAATGGAAGCCGTCTTCATTCGCACCACAAACACCATTAACTACAGATGCAACTGCATGATCTGCAATTACTTTTAAACCGATGGGCAACTTAATAGGACCAACCGACCCCACTTCACAGGACAGAAGCTCTAACACATCTGCCTCATGCGCTAATTCAACCTCTGTCGCACCAAGCGCATTTTTTAGCTTAATATCATTAATTTCATGATTTCCACGACTTAAAACTACGATTAGTTCATCATCCACTTTGAATATGAGTGTCTTAATCAAACGCTCTACATCCACTTCAAGAAATGACACAACCTCGTCAATCGTTCGTTGATTAGGTGTTGCGACTTTGGTTACTTCTTTCAATAACCCATCTCGCTTGTCATAGTCCACTTTCACTTCTGCCATTTCAATATTGGCCGCATAAGAAGAGGAATCACTATAAGCAATCGTATCCTCACCGATATCTGACAAGGCCATAAATTCATGCGTCCCTGTCCCACCAATCGAACCACCGTCCGCAATGACCGCACGGAAATCTAGACCAAGCCTCGTAAAAATATTCGTATACGCCTGCATCATATCCATATACTTGTCATGCAAGCTATCTTCCGTTGCATGGAAGGAATACGCATCTTTCATGATGAACTCACGTCCGCGGAGCAAACCAAAACGTGGACGTTGCTCATCTCTGAACTTCGTCTGAATTTGGTACATCGTCAGCGGCAACTTTTTATACGATTTCACTTCATCACGAACAAGTGAAGTAATAACTTCTTCATGTGTCGCGCCAAGTGCAAACTCTCGATTATGCCGATCCTTCAATCTGAATAATTCAGGACCGTATGTACTCCATCTTCCCGTTTCCTGCCAAAGTTCTGCCTGTTGCATAGCGGGCATGAACACTTCCATCGCATCGATCGCTTCCATTTCCTCACGAATAATCGTCTCGATTTTCTGAAGAACTCTCTTGCCAAGAGGAAGGTAGGAATAAATTCCACTCGTATTTTGTCGGATAAACCCTGCACGTAACAACAACTGATGGGATTTAATATCTGCATCAGCAGGTACTTCACGCATTGTTGGTATGAATGTTCGTGATTGTTTCATTAAATTCCCACCTTAAGTAATTTTAATCAATTATGCCTAGGCGTAATTGTGGCTAGCTCGGTTTTGAACCCCGGCTGACTGAAGTTAAACGTTACGGAAAGAAAAAGCGTTGAATATCATTCCAAGTAACGACTAACATTAAGACCATTAACAGGACAATCCCTACAAAATGGACCATTCCTTCTTTTTGCTTATCAACAGGCTTACCACGCACTGCCTCAAAAAGGAAAAACAATAATCTTCCGCCGTCCAATGCAGGCAATGGCAATAAGTTCATAATCCCTAGGTTAATGCTTAGCACCGCAGCCCAGTTCATGAGATTATAAATCCCATACTGTGCGACCTCCTCAGTCGCCTTATAGATCCCTACAGGTCCTGATAAATCGTCAATCGAGAAATTACCTGTTACTAACAAACCTAGTAATTCAAATATTTTCACAATCCAACTTATCGTTTGATCCGCGCCATATACAACGGCCTTCAGTGGATTTTTTTCCATCGGTCTAGTAACACCAAGTTGCCCGTATTCTTTGCCTGATTTATCTTTTATCGTCGTCGGAGTAATATCCAGCTTCACCGGCGCACCATTACGTTCCACAACAAATTGTAGCGGTATACCCGGGCTAGCTTGGACGACCTCCACAAATTCATTCCAAGTGCTAATCGACTGACCATCAATTTCTTTCACAATATCTCCAGCTTCTGCCCCTGATTCAAAAGCAACGCTATCACTTTGCACATCAGCAATAACCGCCTCCTTCACCGGAACTCCTTGTAAAAGTCCAAGTGCCAGGAAGATGAAGAATGAAAGAATAAAGTTAAATAAAGGACCTGCGAAAATAGCCATCGCTCGACTACCTACAGATTTCGATTCAAACTGTCGGTCATACGGCGCAATAAGCGTTTTCTGACCTTTTTCATAAATAACTGCTTTTCTAGATACATTGAAGCGCACTAATTGCCCTTCATCATCATAGCCCTCGATAAACAGCTTTCTTTCCAAGTCAGATGTCTCTACCTCCAAAAATAGTACATCTGGATTGGCAACATTACGATTCAAATACACTTTTTCAATTTCATCCGAAGCATTGATGAGCAAACCCACACGATACCCTGGCTGCAATTCAACCTTATCAAAATCTTCTCCTGCCATCCTGACATAACCACCAAGTGGTAACAGGCGGATTGTATATAATGTTTCACCTTTTTGAATACCAATAATTTTCGGCCCAAATCCAATCGCAAATTCGCGAACCATAATCCCGGCCTTTTTCGCAAACAGGAAATGCCCTAGTTCATGAAAAAAAACGAGAGAACCGAATATGATAATAAACGCAATAACGGTTTCCATGAAAAACCCCTTCACTGACCATTTTGGTCGTTTCTGATTATCAAATACGCCACGGCGTTTTTGAGTCAGAGGGAGTTTAAACCCCCTCTGGCTCAAATTAAATAATTCACTCTACCATAGCATACACCATTTTTCGGGCAAGTGAATCTGCCTCCAAAATTGTTTCTAAATCTGGAACGGCACTTGTTCGATGTGTATCCATGACACGCTCAATTATATCCTCAATTTGAATAAACGGAATACGTCCCTGCATGAATAGAGCTACGGCTACTTCATTCGCCGCATTCATCGCTGTTGGCATCGTGCCACCTTCTCTACCAGCAGCATAGGCTAACGCTAACGCCTTAAAACGCACAAGGTCCATTTTTTCGAAATGCAGCTTACCAACTTCCTCTAGACGCAGTGGCTTCGCATTTTGCATCGCAATTCGATCTGGATACGTCAGCGCATATTGGATAGGAACACGCATATCAGGTGAACCTAGCTGTGCCATCACGCTCGTATCCTCAAACTCCACCATCGAGTGAATAATACTTTCTTTATGTAGCAAGCAATCGATTTGATCATAAGGCATGGCAAATAGATGATGTGCTTCTATGACCTCGAGCCCTTTGTTCATCATCGTTGCAGAATCAATCGTCAGCTTATTGCCCATCGACCAATTCGGATGTGCAAGTGCCTGTTCAAGTGTCACATTGGATAGTTCCTCACGGGATAAATCCCTAAAGCTACCACCAGACGCAGTTAAAATCAGTCTGGAAATACGTTTTGGATTTTCTCCATTTAACGCTTGAAACAATGCAGAGTGCTCACTATCAACAGGCAACAATGGTACGTCATACTTACGCGCCTCAGACATGACAATATCCCCTGCCGCGACAAGCGTTTCCTTGTTCGAGATGGCAATTGTGATACCTGCACGGATTGCCTCGAGCGTCGGTTTAAGCCCAACACTACCGATTACAGCATTAACTAAGACGTCAGCCCTCGAATGTGCGGCTACCTCAATTAGTCCTTCTTCCCCGTAGAGAAAACGAATGGATGGAAATTCCGCTTGCAATCGATTTGCATCCTCACTCCTAATGACGGAGACCGTTTGCGGCTGATGCTTAAGAGCAATTTCCCTCACCTTATCGATATTCATACCGGCTGAAAAAGATACGAGTTTAAATTTATCCGGATTGGACTCGATAATATCCAGTGTCTGAATTCCAATCGAGCCAGTTGCTCCGAGCAGACTAATTTTCTTTGACATTGTGACACCTATCTTTCCTTAACCTACAAAATGTAGAAAATGAAGTAATGGCAATACAAATAATAGGCTGTCGAATCTATCTAAAATACCACCATGCCCCGGCAACAGCTTACCTGAATCCTTAACTGCATAATGCCTTTTAAGCGCTGATTCAACAAGATCACCCATTTGCCCAACAATCGATGCAATAACCGTCACAGCGACTAGTATTGTGTACGTAGAAGCAATTGGATAAAAATACTGAAAGACAAATGCAACAACAACAGCACAAACAATACCACCGACAAATCCTTCTACCGTTTTATTCGGTGATATTTCAGGCCACAGCTTACGTTTACCCATTTTCCGACCAATGAAATAAGCTCCTGAATCTGTCGTCCAAATGACCATCAGCGCATACACAACAAATTCAATACCATACAGTCTAGTTTCAATTAAATAATAAAAACCAATCCCTACATAAAGGGCACCTAAAACGGAAAAGGCAGCATGATCGAACGTAAAACGATTTTTCACGACGACTGTATGCGTCAGTAAAATAAGTACAATAGCAAATGCCATTTCAATTTTCGTATAGTTCAATGCTTGAAAAACGGTATATTCCCACGCAGTTGGCATGAGTAACACGGCAAGTGCAGCCCAGGTCAACAAGCCTTCCACTGATAATAATTTTATTTCTCTCATGCGTAATAGTTCAAATAAACCGATTGACGCAATGACATACACAGCCAATGTAAAAGGTAAGCCTCCTACAATGACAAGCGGAACGAATACGGCAGCCGCTATGATTGCCGTCAGTATTCTTTGTTTCAAACGTCCCCTTCTCCTTCCACGCTTCCAAAACGTCGATTTCGTAATTGGAATTCCTCAATAGCGTTCAACATGCATGTCGCATTAAAATCTGGCCATAATACATCTGTAAATGAAAATTCAGCATAAGCAAGCTGCCAGAGCATGAAATTGGAGAGTCTAACTTCACCGCTTGTGCGAATAAGCAAATCCGGCTCCGGTAAATGGGCAGTCATCAAATGGGATCCAATGAGCGACTCATTAATATCCTCGAGTGCTATTTTCCCGTCTGCGACGAGTGCTGCAATTTCTTTTACCGACTCGACGAGTTCTAGTCTGCTTCCGTAATTCATAGCAAAGTTTAATGTTAGTCCATCATTATGGGCAGTTGCGACCATCGCTTTCTGAATAGCCTCTTTTGTATGATTCGGTAACATGTCGAAGTTTCCTATCATTTCAACTTTGACATTTTGTTCGACCAGTTCAGGGAGATATGTACTGAGAAATTCTCCGGGTAACTTCATCAAAAAATCTATTTCTAATTTCGGGCGTTTCCAATTCTCCGTCGAGAAAGCATACAGTGTAAGCACCTTAATGCCGAGTTCATTTGCGATACGCGTAATTTTACGAACCGTTTTCATCCCTTCATGATGACCGGCTATTCGCGGCAAGCTGCGTTGCTTCGCCCATCTGCCGTTTCCATCCATTATAATCGCCACATGAGCAGGGATTGGCTTGCTTTTGACAATTGCAATCCTGTCCGTTATTGCGGTATCGGATACCGCTATTTTTTTTCGCAAGAGTTTTTCAAGCATGTTGTTTCCTCCACTCAGCTACTTTTCAGAGCAAGTACATACTCTATCGTAACAAATTAGACGATAAATTTCATTTTATAAGAAAAAAAGACGTCCTGGAATTAGGACGTCCCGGAATATAGAAGGTTCTTCTATCAGATTTCCATGATTTCGTTTTCTTTGTCTTTAGCAATTGCATCGACCTTTACAATTGTTGAATCCGTCAACTTTTGGATTTCTTCACCATTACGACGTAATTCATCTTCAGTAATATCGCTACTTTTTTCAAGTTTTTTGAAATCATCATTTGCATCACGACGAATGTTACGAATCGCAATTTTTGCATCTTCTGCTTCTTTTTTCACTAATTTAACAAGCTCTTTACGACGATCTTCTGTCAATAAAGGAATTGCTAGTCGAATAAGTGTCCCATCACTTGATGGTGTAATCCCAATATCCGATTTCATAATCGCTTTTTCAATATCACCAATCGTCGTTTTGTCATATGGTTGGATGACAAGAAGACGAGCTTCTGGTACTGAAATTGCTGCCATTTGACTAAGAGGCGTAGGCGCTCCGTAATACTCGACAGAAATTCTGTCTAATAAAGAAGCATTTGCGCGTCCTGCACGAATCGATGCAAGCTCTCTTGTATACGCACCTATTGCTTTTTCCATACGATCTTTCGCTTGGTCCATCACTGCTGTTGGCATTATAAATTCCTCCTAACAACCGTCCCAATCGGTTCACCGAGAACGGCTCTTTTTATATTTCCAGTTTCCATAATTGAGAATACTACGAGTGGGATGTCATTGTCCATACAAAGGGTTGAAGCAGTAGAATCCATCACTTCAAGACCTTGACTGATGACATCTAGATAAGCCAATTCTTTAAATTTAACTGCATTTTTATCTTTCAACGGGTCGGCAGAATAGACGCCGTCCACATTATTTTTCGCCATTAAAATTACATCTGCTTCAATTTCTGCTGCTCGAAGCGCTGCTGTCGTATCTGTCGAAAAATATGGATTTCCGGTACCTGCCGCAAAAATGACAACCCGCTTCTTTTCAAGGTGTCGGATTGCTTTACGACGTATGTATGGTTCCGCGACTTGCCTCATTTCAATCGAAGAAGATACACGAGTTTCAACACCGAGCTTTTCAAGTGAATCTTGCAAAGCAAGTGAGTTCATTACGGTTGCAAGCATTCCCATATAATCTGCCGTTGCGCGGTCCATGCCCATTTCGCTACCAATCTTACCACGCCAGATATTGCCGCCTCCGACAACGACTGCTACTTCGACATCTAGATCTACTACTTCTTTTACTTGTTCCGCAACTGTTTTAATGATTTCGGGTGATAGCCCAAAACCTTTATCACCAGCAAGTGCTTCACCGCTTAACTTTAAGACGATTCGTTTATATTCTGGGACGCTCATGTATACCCTCCATCTACTTCGTTTTCTTGAAAAATAGGGAACACACGCATGTGTTCCCCATTAGATATTCTTATGATAAATCGAACAAAGATAAATTAGTTACCTTTAACTTGGTTCATAACTTCTTCAGCAAAGTTATCTTCACGTTTTTCGATACCTTCACCAACAGCATAGCGAATAAACTCTACTAATGTACCGCCAGTTGATTTTACGAAGTCACGAACTTTTTGATCAGAGTTTTTAACGAACGCTTGATCTAATACACAAATCTCTTCGAAATATTTACCGATACGGCCTTCGACCATTTTCGCTACAATATTCTCAGGTTTTCCTTCATTCAACGCTTGCTCTGTTAGAACTTTACGCTCACGCTCAACTTCTTCTTCAGAAACTTGGTCACGTGATACATATTTCGGGTTCAAAGCTGCAACGTGCATCGCAACATCTTTCGCTGCGTCTGCATCAGTTGAACCTTCAAGGATTGTAAGAACACCAATACGACCACCCATGTGAAGATATGGACCGAATGCGTCTGCATCTGTTTTTGTACGAATTTCGAAGCGACGAAGTGTTAATTTCTCACCGATTTTCGCAACAGCATTTGAAATGTGGTCGGCAACTGATAGACCATTTGACATTTTAGAATCATGTGCTTCTTCGATTGAAGCTGGCTTTGTAGCAAGAAGATGCTCTGCAAGCTCTTGCACAAGTACTTGGAATCCTTCGTTTTTAGCAACGAAATCTGTTTCAGCATTCACTTCTAGAAGGATTGCTTCGTTTCCGTTCACATAGATAGATGTTGAACCTTCCGCTGCAATACGGTCAGCCTTTTTAGCTGCGCTAGAAAGTCCTTTTTCACGAAGGAAGTCAATTGCTGCTTCCATATCACCGTTTACTTCAGTTAGTGCTTTTTTGCAGTCCATCATACCTGCACCTGTTTTTTCACGTAGTTCTTTTACCATTTGAGCTGTAATCGCCATTTTATAATTCCTCCTAAAATAGTACGTAATTCCTAAAAAAGACGATAAGGGTATAAGCCGCTTATCGTCTCGTTGTTTACTGAATTTACTCTGCAGCTACTGCTTCCTCTTCAGTCGTCTCTTCGTCTTCGCCTTGTCTTGATTCAAGCAAAGCGTCAGCCATTTTACCAGTTAAAAGACGTACTGCACGAATCGCATCATCGTTCGCTGGAATGATGTAGTCGATTTCGTCCGGATCACAGTTTGTATCAACGATTCCGACTAGTGGAATGTTTAATTTAATTGCTTCTGCAACTGCGATACGTTCTTTGCGTGGGTCAACAACGAACATAACGTCAGGAATTGCTTTCATATCACGGATTCCGCCAAGGAATTTAACGAGGCGTTCATGTTCTTTTTTAAGCTGTCCAACTTCTTTTTTAGGAAGTACGTCGAATGTACCGTCTTCTTCCATTTTCTCGATTTGTTTCATACGAGCAACACGTTTTTGAATCGTGCCGAAGTTTGTTAGCGTTCCGCCGAGCCAGCGTTGGTTGATGTAGTACATTCCAGCGCGTTCAGCTTCTTCTTTAATTGCTTCTTGTGCTTGTTTTTTCGTTCCTACGAATAGGACTTTTCCACCATCAGCACCAACTTGACGCATAAATGCATATGCTTCTTCAAGTTTTTTTACTGTTTTTTGTAGATCGATGATGTAGATACCGTTACGTTCTACGAAGATAAATTTCTTCATTTTTGGGTTCCAACGACGTGTTTGGTGTCCGAAGTGTACCCCTGCTTCAAGCAGTTGTTTCATTGAGATTACTGACATTTGTTATTCCTCCTGTTTGGTTAGATTCCTCCGTGCGCTTCATCCGGTAGAGCGACCTTTCGGCACCCTCTCTATCGTCCGTGCACGTGCGTAGTAATACCACTAGATAATATACCATAGCGCTATTATGTTTGCAACCACATTCATCTGAATTTCAAAATGAGTTCTATTTCTGTTTTACCTTTGCCTAATGCCTTAGCAATTTCCTCGATGGATTTTCCCGCGTCAAATAATTTTATAGCTTGTGTGCGATCATCATCCACTACGATTGTTGGCCCTTGTTGGTTTGTCGTCACGGCATTATAGGACTTGAGCGCAACATTGACAGGTATCGTAGGCTTACTGACACGTAACACCGGCTGGGCTTGTTCCACTGTAACTGTATGCTCTTGCCCGTTAGTCAAAATACTGTCCACTACTTTTTTAGCAAAGGGCTTGTTATCACGCTCGACAAGTTGTTCGATTAATCGCTCATTCTCATCCTTCAATTCCGATAAATAGGCACCAATAGAATCATCCATTTCAATCATGAGTTTGCGTTGCTTCTTTTCAAGGTCGTCAAACTTCGACACCTTTGTATACAGCAATGCTAAAAAATAAAAACTCATGATTTGTACAATAAACAATAGACCCAAAACTAACCATACAATCATTTTAATTACCCTGAGAAATCAACGAATGATCCTTTATAAGGATGCACCGTGTTCTTCCTCTCCTCTTCTTTTTGTAGCCGTTGCCGTTCTTCTTTCTCAGCACGTTCTCTTTCACGCTGATCAGCATCGGCATCCGTTTTAGCATATTTCTCTGATTCTAAAACTGTTTCGCTATTTTTAATCATTTGCTGTTCCATACGAGCTGTAGCCTGATCCTGGTTCAATTGTGTCTGCTGATGCTTCTGCTCTGCGACCTTCCCCGCATCGAACGTCTTTGGTATTGCAATTTGCAATTCAATCCCTTTTAAACTCATAAAATCCCTCCATCTACTATTTCAGATGCTAATAGCTTACGAAGTTTAAATAGTGCCTTTGAGTGAATTTGAGATATTCGAGAAGTAGATAAGCTTAAAATTTCACCAATTTCCGTCAGCGTCATTTCTTCTGTATAGAAAAGATTGAGTACAAGTTGTTCGTTTTTATTTAATTCATTAATTTTAGTTATCAAATCGCCAACTAACTCAGTCATCAATGTGCGTTGTTCAGGTGTTTTCGTCTCCTGATCCTTAATCACAAATGATTTCAGCCCTTCATCGTCATCATCATTGACTTTTTCATCTATCGATAAGACGTTTGAAAAATAATGTTCATGAACAGTTTGATAAACATCATCGACGCTCATTCCCATATGACTGGCGATTTCTTCAGGTGTTGCATGTCGTAGTAATTTCTGTTCGAGTTTTGTAATTTCATCTTCAAGTTTTTTTGACTTTTCTCTTGAGGAACGTGGTAGCCAATCCTCTTTTCGTAAGCCATCAATGATTGTTCCGCGAATCCGGAAGGAAGCATACGTGTCGAATTTCAAATCTCGACTCGGATCGAATTTTGTCAACGCGTCGAATAAGCCATGAAGTCCAAGACTCATAATATCATCTCGCGAAACATTGCGTGGCAATCCTGAGCTAATCCGTTGCACATGGTAAGTGACAAGTGGAGTATATCTTTGAACAAGGATATCCCCCGCCTCAGGATCGCGAGTACGAATCCACAGGTCCCAACTTGTATCTTCCTCCATCAAATCCTGTTTCGACATCGAATCCCTCACTCTCAATGATGATTCTAGTTACTTACTATTATAGCAAATAAGCATGAAAAAAGGCGACTGAACCGATCAGCCGCCGACTTTCTTTGTCTAGACCCCAGTAACAAGACAGTAAAACCTGTACTTACTCAAAGTTCTTTCGTTCCTTGGTTAACTGTCCGTACACTAAGAATCGCTGTTGCCGGATCAAACTCAATCGTGCGGCCACTAGATCCACCAGTATCTTCAGCTAAGATAGGAATAGATAATCGCTTCAATTCCTCTTTTACTGCTTCCACATTTCGCGGCCCGATACGAATCGTATCACTTGAACCGAATTGGAACATTTGAGAACCACCGGCAATTTTCGCCTTAAGGGACATCGGCCTGACACCTTCTACTTTTAGCATTTCCATCAATGCATAAATACCGGTATCAGCAAACTTGGCTACATTCAGCTGACTTGATTTGCCGAGAGTAGAATCTGGAAGCATAATATGTAACAAACCTGCAACTTTCTTCGTTTCATCATATAAAACGACACCGACACAAGAGCCAAGTCCAGATGTACGGATTGTCATTGGTGCTTTAACAATATTCATATCTGCAATCCCGACTCTAACAACCTCTTTTAATACCATCATCCTACATCACACCCAGTGACTTAAAAATCGTAATGTAGGATGAAGGATCCGGAAGCAAGAAAAAGTGACCGTCAACACTTGTACTGCCGCTCTCTCCTTCTTCACGAATCTGTGTGTCAATGACAATCACTTCATCGCTATAATGAGACACCTCAATCAGTCCAAAACTAACGATAGCTCCAACCATATCCACGCTCAATGAAGGGACTGTCGGATAGATTTTCAAGCCTGTGAAGTCGGACAACGCAGACAAATAAGAACCTGAAAGAATATTACCTAGTTCCTGCATAGCGGACACACCTATATCAGGAAGAGTGGAGGCTCCAAAATCAAACGACTCGTCATCTATCAAACTTCTAATGAAGTGATTGGCCGACTCTAGGGACAGAACGAAGAACATGCTACCTGATAAATCTCCCTCAATGCGAAGGAAAATACCTGCTACAGTCGCTTCTGCCCCTCCTGCAAGATCAAACATTTCATCAAATGATACGAGCTTCACATTTGGTACATGCATATCGATTTTGCGATCCAGTAGCTGTGACAAAGACGTTGCCGCATGCGCCGCACCGATATTCCCAATTTCCTTTAGAACATCAAGATGCATATCCGTGATGGGGCTTTCAGAGGTCATCTGAAGTCACCCTCTTAATAGGCTCTAACACTTTATCCAGATTCAACATGACAAGCAGTCGTTTATCAACTTTAGCTACACCAGAGATAAAGTCCACCTCAACCGAACCAACGACCTCTGGCTGTGGCTCTATTGATTCTGCTGGAATGTCAAGTACATCATTCGCCGCGTCGACAATTAGCCCTACATCATAATCCTCTAAAGTAACAATAATGATTCTTGTACTTTCATCCATCTCTTTCGTATCAAGACCGAACCGCTCTCGTAAATCGACGATTGGTGTAACGACACCTCTAAGATTGAGAACCCCTTTCACATAAGACGGGGTTTTCGGAACGCGTGAAATGGACAGCATCTTCTCGATGGACTGAACAACATCCACACTAATTGCATATTCTTTGTCCATTAGTTCGAAAACAATAACTTTCATTTCATTCTGATTAAGCATCTCAGTCATAACTTTTCACTCCCGCCTATTTGATCAATGAGTTGCAATCGACAATCAGTGCAACTTGTCCATTTCCAAGAATTGTTGCACCAGATATTGCAAAAACACTTTGCAAGTAATTACCAAGAGATTTCAAAACAATCTCTTGTTGACCAATGAATGAATCAACAACTAATCCCGCTAGTTTTTCACCTTTACGAACGATTACGACTGACTGGAAGCTCTCAGATTCGTCAAGTCCTGGCATTTCGAAAATTTCTTTCAAGTATACAAGTGGTATGATATTGCCACGGAAATCAATGACTTTTTGATTATGAGCACTCAGAATATCTGAAGTCTGAATGATTGCCGTTTCAATGATCGATGATAATGGAATTGCGTATATTTCTTTCTCGAGCTCTACAAGCATTACTGAAATAATTGTCAATGTTAATGGCAATTGAACTTGGAATAGGGAACCTTGTCCTTCTGTCGACTCTATGGAGATATAACCTCCAAGTGATTCAATCGTATTTTTCACGACATCCAGACCAACTCCGCGTCCAGATACATCCGAAATTTTCTCGGCTGTTGAGAAGCCTGATGCTAAAATGAGTTCTGCCACTTGTCGATCCGTCATTGCTTTCGCAATTTCTTCTGTCACAATGCCATTTGCAATCGCCTTGGCAACAACACGCTCGCGGCTGACGCCAGCTCCATCATCCTCAAGCTCTATGAATACGTGATTTCCAGAGTGATAAGCACGTAGCGTAACAGTTCCCTCTTCTGGCTTCCCTTTTGCGAGACGCTGCGCTGGGCTTTCCACGCCGTGATCAAGTGCATTACGGATTAAGTGAACGAGCGGATCACCGATTTCGTCAATGACTGTACGGTCTAGTTCCGTTTCAGCACCAATGATTTCAAGATTCACTTTTTTATCTAAGTCTCTTGCCAGCTGCCTAACCATTTTCGGGAAACGATTGAAGACTGTTTCAACTGGAATCATACGCATATTCAAGATGATGCTTTGCAAATCACCTGATACCCGTGTCATTCGTTCAACAGTTTCATTCAATTCCGGATTCTGCAGCTCACTTGCAATAGACTGGAGCCTTCCACGATCAATGACAAGCTCTTCGAATAAGTTCATTAAAATATCGAGACGATCAATATTGACACGAATTGTCTTATTCCCTGATTGTACGCCTGTATTTCGTTTTCCTTTTTGACCAGCTGGTTCTTTCTTCACTTCTGTCCCTTGTTGAACAGCGACACCCGTTTCGATAGCTTTCACTGCCTCATTATCCTTCGCACGCTTACCATCTTTTAAGTAATCATTTGTGAGTTCAGTAACTGTCACAGATTCCACTTCAGATACTTTCATCACTTTCCCACGCAAAACATCCGGAGTTTCTTTTGTGATCAAAGCCACAGTAAAGGTTTCGGCAAACTCTTCATTTTCAAGTTGTTCAACTTTCGGCTCAGATTTAACAATTTCACCGACTTTTTCAAGTATGCCAAACACCATGAAGACCCTTGCTGCCTTTAGCACACAATCTTCCCGTAATTCAACAGTTATTTCAAGTGCGTTAAAGCCTTGCTCAAATGATTGGCTAATGACAGTCATTTCATAATCGTCATAGCTTAGAGCAACTTTTTCTTCTACTACAGTTACTGCTGTTTCAACAACTGCAGCAGCAACAGAAGCACCGCCTGCCTCAATACGATTCAGTGACTCTACGAGCTCACGAACATCCTTTTTACCAGTCCCACCGGATGCGATGTCCATAACCATCTCTTCCAGATAATCAACTGCCTGAAGAACAACATCAAAAATCTCAGTTGTGACTGGAATTTTCGAGTTACGAATTGCATCCAAAACATTTTCCATCATATGTGTTAAGTCGGCTATATCTTCATAGCCCATTGTGGCTGACATTCCTTTTAGCGTATGCGCAGATCGGAATATTTCATTGACAATTGCTAAATCTTGCGGGTTTTTCTCCAGTTCTAACAAATGCTCGTTACAAGATTGAAGATGTTCCTTACTCTCATCAATGAACATTTCTAAATATTGATTTGTATCCATCGTGACGCCCCCTCTAAGACTTTATGATTTCCAAAATTGTTTCTGATATATTGTGCAAGTCCACCACTTCATCGGTAAGTCCAGCTTCCTTTACGGCTTTTGGCATTCCGTAAACGACAGATGTCTTTGCCGATTCAGCAATTGTCACTGTTCGACCGTTTTTGCGTAGTACTTCCATCCCGACTTTCCCGTCATAGCCCATCCCTGTCATAATGACGGTCAGATAGTTCACATCCGTGTTTTCTGCTGCTGATTCGAGTAGAACATCAACGGATGGGCGATGACCCATACGGGGTGGATCGATGGCATCTAGCTTCACAAAATAGTTCATGCCTTTCTTTTCCATCTTTAAATGCTTTCCCCCCGGCGCGATATATGCCGTTCCATTTTCAAGGAGTTCACCATCTTCTGCTTCTTTTACGTGAATATTACACAGACCATCCAACCTATCCGCAAGCGATTTTGTAAACCCAGGCGGCATATGCTGAACTATAAGGATTGGAACGCCAATCGAAGCCGGTAGACCTGTCAAAACTTCCTGTAGTGCCCGAGGTCCCCCTGTCGATGTGCCTATTATAACAAACATCTTACCCATTTTGGAAATCTTAATCTTCGATCTACTCTTCACCGGACTTGATGGGCTCTCTGAGGAGGGCATTTTCACTTGCGGTTCTACTTGTTTACTTGCAACTTTAGGTACAACCGATGCCGACAATCGCTGGCTAGGCATCTTTTGTGTAAGCGTCGACATCCGAACTCCTAAGGCAGCAATGACTTTTTCTACTATCTCTCCTTGCACCTCATGAAGATTTAAGGAGATTGCTCCGCCTGGCTTCGCGACAAAGTCAACGGCTCCATATTCCATTGCAAGAATCGTATTTTCCGCACCTATTTTTGTTGTACTGGATAGCATGACAATTGGAACTGGATGTTTGTCCATAATTTCCTTCAAGGCTTCAAGGCCATTCATAATAGGCATCTCAACGTCCATAGTGACAACATCTGGTTTTAAAGTTCGTACTTTTTCAACAGCTTCTTGACCATTACGTGCAGTCCCGATTACCTCGATGTCGGGATGCCCCGAAAGAAAATCTGAAATAAGCTTACGCATAAACGCTGAATCATCCACAACAAGCGCTTTCTTCCGATTGCCTGTACCCAAATCATCCACGTCCTTTCGTAAATATGCTTCTCAATTTCCCGAGAAATCCTTCTCCACGTTTGGACGTTTCATCCAAACTTGCTCCAACAAAATTTTCTGCGATTATTTTCATTCGCTTCGAAATAGGTGCACTCGGAAATAGAAGTAAAAATGGTTTTTGTGCAACAACCGCCTTATGGACAACCGGATCTTCTGGAAGAAAACCAAGAATTGTCGTCTCCTTCCCCAAAAACTTCCGCATTGCGTACTGTAATCGAACGACAGCTTCATTTTCTTCCTCATCCCTCGAAACACGGTTGCTGACCATATGCAATTTTTTATCAGGATCTTGCAAACATATAAACTTCATCATAGAGTAAGCGTCTGTAATAGAAGTTGGCTCTGTCGTCGAAATGACAATGATTTCATCGACCGCCACAATCAATTCAATCGAACGTTGTGTTGCCCCTGCTCCCATATCGAATAAAATGAAGTCATATCTTTGTTGTAAAAACTCAAATGCTTGAATTAAAAGTTCGAACATACTCTCGGACCATTCCAATACATTCTCAAGTCCTGAGCCTCCAGAGATGAAGTGCAGTCCTTCTGGTGTCTCGTTAATAATTTCAATTAGTTGTTCTTGACCAAGTAAATAATCTTTCAAACTATAGCGTGGGGCCATTCCAAGAAGGATGTGAATATTGCCCATCCCGATATCCATATCGACAATGATAACCTTCTTACCTTTTGCAAGAAGTGAGTGGGCGAAATTCGTTGAAAAGTTTGATTTTCCAACGCCCCCTTTTCCACTGACAATAGCAATCGACCTAGAAAGCTCACCTTTGGACTTTAACATTTTGAGTCTTAGTGTTTCTGCCTGATCACGCATCATAGGCACCCTTCAGCAGTAAAGAAATCAACTTATCGCTGTCCGCTTCGGTAATATCCTCAGGTACTTCCTGACCATCTGTATAATAAGCAGTGCCAATACGATAGTCTTTCATCAAATTAAACAGTGGTCCAATTGAGCTCGTTTCATCCATTTTCGTGAAAATAAACTTTTCAACCGCAAATTGATTGAACTGTTCAATAATTATTTTCATATCCTGTTCTTTTGATGTCATCGAAAGAACGAGGAACGATTCCATATCTAATGAAAAGTCAATAAGCCTTGTTAAATCTTCTACAAATTTTACTTCTTTATAATTTCGGCCCGCGGTATCGATGAAGATAACATCACGATCAGCAAGTTTTGCAATTGCTTTTTCGAAGTCCTCGCTATTATAGGCAACCTCAACCGGCGCTTGTAATAAGTTCGCATATGTACGAAGCTGCTCTATTGCCGCAATTCGATAAGTATCTGTTGTTATAAATCCGATTTTTTTCTTATTTTCTAAAAGAGCCCTCGCAGCAATCTTAGCAATAGTCGTTGTTTTTCCAACTCCTGTAGGACCGAGTACATTTATGAATCTTTTGTCGAAAGAGATACCCCCAAACGGCAGGTCACTGATTTCCCTTTCTAAAAACTCTTTGATCATATGTAACTGCTCTTCGTATGTGAAGTCTTTTTTCTCAGCCTTCATCCGATTATATATATCTTCACCAATTTGTGTAATAAGACTCGAAGATAAGCCTTGCTCCTCAAGATGAAACAGTACTGGCTTTAGTTCATCAGGTAAACGAGAGTGACTAGCTGACTGCTGCATATCCTTTAGCATTTTTTTCATTTCATTCATTTCTTTTTTCAATTCCACCGAGGTTTTATCGGCACTGACAATTTGTGGCGAACTAAATGGAAGTACCGGTTCTTCCATTTTCGGAGCCGGTTCATCAAAGCCTGCAACAACTTCTACAGACTTCTTTTTAAAAAGACCAAGAAATCCTTTCGAATTGACAACAGTAGAACTAAGAATAATGGCGTCTTCACCAAAATCAGTACGTACTTTTTTCATAGCCTCGACCATTGTTTCTGCACTATATTTTTTCATTTTCATCAGATATCCACCACCCCGACGCTTTGAACTTCAATCGTTGCTTCAAGCTCATTATACGACAATACTGGAATTTGCGGGAAATACCGCTCTGTTATTTGTCTTAAATACATTCGGATTGCTGGCGAGCAAAGAACAACTGGTGATTGATCCATCAACGCAACACGCTCTACTTCACCCGCGATCGATTCTAAAATTTCTTGCGAATGTCCTGGGTCGATAGACAAATAGTTTCCTTGCTCGGTTTGCTGAATATTATCCGCAATCATTTTCTCAATCTTCCCAGATACTGTTAACACTTTGAGTGATTGACCAGACGCTGCATACTGATTGGTAATTTGCCTTGCAAGCGCTTGTCTGACATACTCCGTCAATACATCAATATCTGATGTATATTTCGAATAATCCGCAAGTGTTTCAAAGATAATCGGTAAATTTCGAACCGACACATGTTCGTTCAGCAATTTCGCCAATACTTTTTGGATTTCTCCAATTGACAACGGAGTCGGTGTCAACTCGTCGACAAGAATTGGGAAGGTTTCACGCACATGATCGACGAGTTGCTTTGTTTCCTGACGCCCAATCAAATCTGCTGCATTGGCACGAATCACTTCAGTTAAATGTGTCGACACAACACTTGGCGGATCGACAACAGTATACCCTAGGATTTCTGCATCTTCTTTAACATCCTCCGCAATCCATTTAGCAGGTAACCCGAATGACGGCTCAATTGTATCAATTCCTTCGATTGAGTCATCGCCACCAGGGCTCATGGCTAGATAATGGTCAAGAAGAAGTTCTCCCCTTGCTAACTCACTTCCCTTTATTTTGATTCTGTACTCATTTGGCTGTAATTGAATATTATCTCGAATACGAACAACCGGGATAACGAGACCTAATTCGATAGCTAGCTGCCTTCGTATCATGACGACCCGATCGAGCAAATCCCCGCCTTGCGTCGCATCGACGAGCGGTATTAGCCCATAGCCAAACTCAAATTCGATAGGATCGACATTGAGAAGATTGACGACATTCTCAGGGCTCTTCATTCCTTCTGTTTCAGTATCCTCTTCCATCTCTAGCAATTCCTTTGGATCTTCCTCAGATTGACGTGACATAACAAATGCCCCTATGGCAAGTGCAGCCGCAATTGGAATCGTTAGCATGTCATTGATAGGTGTCGCAAGTCCAAGTAACAGAACAGTTACAGCACCTACGTAGAGTAACTTCGTTTGTCCAAGAAGCTGATTCGTAATATCTGAACCAAGATTCCCTTCTGATGTTGCCCGTGTAACGACAATCCCTGTTGCTGTTGAAATCAAAAGGGCTGGGATTTGAGAAACGATTCCATCACCTACTGTTAACTGCGAAAAGAGTAAGGCAGCTTCACCGAAAGGAAGTCCCATTTGGACTACTCCGATAATCATTCCGACAATCAAGTTAATGATGACGATGATAATACCAGCAATGGCATCCCCTTTAACGAATTTCGTTGCCCCATCCATCGCACCATAAAAGTCGGCTTCGTTACTTACTTTTTCACGACGAGTCCGTGCCTCTACTTCGGAAATCATCCCCGCGTTCAAGTCGGCGTCAATACTCATTTGTTTACCTGGCATGGCATCTAGGGTAAATCGAGCTGCAACTTCCGATACCCGCTCCGCCCCTTTTGTAATAACGATGAACTGAATGATGACGAGGATTGAGAAAACGACAAGACCAACAACAACGTTCCCACCAGTTACAAACGTCCCGAACGTTTCAACAACACCACCCGCATCACCATTTGATAGAATTGCTCTCGTTGTAGAAACGTTCAATCCTAAGCGAAATAATGTTAGAAGAAGCACAAGCGTTGGGAATATAGAAAACTCCAATGCTTCCTTCATATTCATAGATGTCATTAAAACCATTAAACCTAATGTAATATTAATAATAATCAGGAAGCTCAGTAGCCAAGTTGGAAGCGGGATGACAAGCATCGCGACAATCATTATAACCGCAGCGAGCACGCCTATTTCTCTTAATTTCATGTCATCCCCACCTTTTTATATTAATCAAATACGCCTTGGCGTATTTGCGTCCAGATTTTGAATTGAGCATGCTCAATTCACTCCTTTCAAAATCTGTGACATCCGCCGGAGGCTTTTAGCCAACTGGTAGGAAGGATTGAACTACATCCTTCCTTGTTGGCTAAATCAAATTTTACGTTGTATGCGATAGACATACGCCAATATTTCTGCAACGGCTTTAAAAAATTCTTCAGGGATACGTCCCCCAATCTCCACTTCATCATACATCGCTCTTGCCAACGGTCGATTTTCAACCATCATAATCTCATGTTCTTTTGCAATGATTTTTATCTTTTGGGCAACAAAATCGACACCCTTTGCGACTACGATTGGCGCATCCATATTTTCATCATCGTACTTTAAAGCAATTGCGTAATGCGTCGGGTTCGTAATGACAACATCCGCATGTGGAACTTCCTGCATCATGCGTCGCATCGCCATCTCACGCTGACGTTGTTTAATGCGAGATTTAATAATTGGATCTCCTTCAACGTTCTTATGTTCATCCTTAATATCCTGTTTGGACATTCGGAGATTTTTTTCATAGTCATATTTCTGATAGAAAAAATCGAGTATTGAAATGAATAACAAAACGAATGCCGCAGTAATTCCCATGAGAGCTGCTAACTGCGCGACAGTTGTCATCACATCCCAAGGGCTTTTAAATGCAAGCGCCAGTACTTTATCAATATTCGCCAATAGAATAAGCACTGTTGTTGCACCGATAAATGATATTTTTAATACCGATTTCATTAATTCAATAATTGCTCTTATAGAAAAAATACGTTTGAGCCCTTTAATAGGGTCAATTTTCTTTAAATCGAATTTTAGCGGCTCTGTCGTAAACAATAAGCCGATTTGAAATAAATTTCCCGCTAAGCCTGCAACAACTGCAGCAATCATAATAGGTAATAATATAAAGGCCATTTGAACGAGCACTTCAGCGTAAATGAGCATTGCCTTATCCGCATCAAGGTGAGCGAGTGGCACATACTCGATAAATGCCTGCTTGAAAAATATAAAAAAACGGTCCCTCATGAATCCTGCGATAAAAAACAAAAAAAGAAACACAGTGAGAAGAACAATTGCACTTGTAACATCCTGACTTTTTAGTACCTGTCCTTTTTTCCGAGAATCTTGACGTTTTTTAGGAGTGGCTTTTTCGGTCTTTTCCCCTGCAAAGAACTGCAGATCAAGCCGTAACATCATGTTAGCCACCTCCAATTAGTATCATCAAGTCCCTCATAGCGATAATCATCACTTCAAATAACTTTTTCATCATCTGCACCATAACACCCATCATAATGACTAGCACCAAAAAACTGACGCCAATCTTGATAGGAAATCCGATGACGAAAATATTCATTTGCGGCACTGCCCTAGCGGTAATTCCAAGTGCTAAATCGACAAGGAACAAGGTCGCCACAATTGGAATCGACATTTGGAAGGCAATTAAAAATGAGTTCGCAAATGTTCGTACAACAAATTCCGCCAAACGTTCCTCACCTAAAGCGGGCCATAACTGATCCATCGGAATGAATTGATAGCTATAAAATATACCGTCTAACAACATATGATGTCCATTCAATGCGAGCAATAAAAGAATGGCCAGTGAGTTGAAAAATTGACCGAGTAGCGGCGATTGCGCTCCTGTTTGTGGATCAATGACGTTCGCAATGGCGAATCCCATTTGAAAGTCGATAAAGCCTCCTGCAACTTGAATCGCTGCCATAATGATAAATGCGATAATCCCTATCGCTAAACCTGTCACCGCTTCTTTGATGACAAGCAAAATGAACACTCCATCTATTTCTAACACAGGAATATCAATTGAGTAGACGAGTGCCCATGCTAGTAAAGCACCAAAAATAATTCGTTGCGTTGTAGGAATTGCACGATAAGAGAACAATGGAACTGTAACAAAAAATGCAGTAACACGCGTTAAAATAAGTAAATATGCGGCGAATGAAGGAACTAACTCTTCCATTTATTCATCCGATATACCTAATAAGATTTTCAAAAATATCACCTGCAAATGTCGTTACCTTCGTTAGCATCCACGGACCAAAAAGAACAACTCCGACAAGAACAGCAATAATTTTAGGTACGAATGCAAGTGTTTGTTCCTGAATTTGCGTTGTCGCCTGGAAAATACTGACGGAAAGACCTGTTCCCAATGCAATGATAAGGAGGGGGCCCGATGTCAAAAGGATGACCCAAACCGCATTCTCAGCTAACCCTATAACTGTTTCCATCGTCATATTAACCCCTCCTAGAAACTTTGTAACAATGATTTAATAATAAGATACCAACCATCAACAAGTACAAACAACAAAATTTTAAATGGTAATGAAATCATGACCGGTGGTAACATCATCATCCCCATCGACATTAGAATACTCGCAACAATCATATCGATGACTAAAAACGGAATGAAAATCATGAAGCCCATTTGGAATGCAGTCTTAATTTCACTGAGGGCGAATGCTGGCACTAACATCGTCAGTGGCAAATCTTCAAGCGACTCAGGAACCTCTGCCTGGTTGTAGCGTAAAAATAGTTCCAAATCCTTTTGTCTCGTATGCTTACTCATAAACTCCTTCAAAGGCATACTTGCATTTTCATAAGCCTCTTCGAGTGTTATTTCATCTGCAAACAATGGAGTTAGCGCTTGCTCATTGACCTGCTGAAAGGTCGGAGCCATGATGAAAAAAGTTAGAAAAAGTGCTAGTCCGACAAGTACTTGGTTTGGCGGCATTTGCTGTGTCGCCAAAGCCGTTCTAACAAAAGATAGAACAATGACAATGCGTGCAAAGGAAGTCATTAAAATAAGAATGGCTGGTGCAAGCGATAAGACTGTCAAAAGGAGCATCATTTTAATAGATGTCGATACGTTCGCCGCATCACTGTCCGAAAAAAACTGAACGAAATCATTCATCTTCGTTTCGCTCCTTTTCTGTCAAGCGGCTAATATGCCGTTTCCTCTCCTCTTTCATCTCATCGAGTTTAGTTTTGAATAGATCACCAAAATCAGCTGACTCCTTCGTTTGAGTCGTTGAGTCCTTCGACGATATACCTGGCAGCTTTCCTAGTAATCGGCTCAGCATTCCTACTGGTAATTCCATATCGTCACCTTTGTAAAATTCGACGAGTTTACTAATCTCGGCAGGGTCTGTAATTTCTTTCAACAGACGAATATCATCTCCGACTCCTACTAAATAGTACGAATCTCCGATAATAACGAGCTGAATTGATTTATGTTGTCCAAGTGAAATTCCACCCATATTTTTCATGAAACGATTTTTATCATATAAGCGATTTTTTCGATTGACCAATTTAAGTAGTCCGTATAATAAGCCGACAACGAATAGCAATGCTACCATTACTTTTATGTAGTCACCCGCTGACGAACCAACTGCCTCCCCTTGAGATGCTGGGTCGGCAATTGGCTCATCGGTATCGGGTTCAAGATTTATTTCTGTGTCATTTTCTTTTTCTGTATTACTTTCCTTATCCGTATCCCAGTAGTCCGAGACAGATTTGTTCGGATCTTCTTGTGCTTGGACAGGTATGATGACGAGTTGTGGTACGAGAAGAATTGTCAAAAGGAATGCTGACAAATACTTTTTTGCAGTTGTAACTATCATCGTCAATTATCCTAATGCTTTTTCAATAGCTTCAATCACGCGATCTGCTTGGAAAGGCTTAACGATAAAGTCTTTTGCACCTGCTTGAATCGCATCGATAACCATCGCTTGTTGCCCCATTGCAGAACACATAATGATTGTGGCTGAAGGATTTTTTTCTTTAATCGCTTTTAGTGCAGCAATACCATCCATTTCAGGCATTGTAATATCCATTGTGACAAGATCAGGCTTTAATTCTTCATATTTCTCAACAGCCTGTGCACCATCTGCTGCTTCTCCCACTACTTCAAAATTGTTTTTTGTCAAAATATCCTTAATCATCATGCGCATAAATGCAGCGTCATCCACTATTAAAATACGTTTACTCATTCCCAATTACCTCCCGATTTCATCGTAAATTATTTAAACGGTCTACTTGGCTTACAATATCAGTGATCCGAACACCAAAGTTCTCATCAATGACAACTACTTCGCCTTTGGCAATATGGCGATTGTTAACAAGTATATCAACTGGTTCACCTGCAAGCTTGTCTAATTCAATAATTGAACCACTAGACATTTCTAAAATTTCCTTAACGGAACGTTTTGTTCTCCCCAACTCAACAGTCACTTGTAACGGAATATCAAGAAGCATATTCAAGTTATTCGTTTCTGAAGGATTCAGCGAAGGACTTTCAAAGCTAGCAAACTGTGCCTGTTGAACATTTACTTGTGGCTGCTGCATACGCATCTGTTGCTGTGGTGCAGGCTGTGCATATTGTTGTTGCGTATTATCATAAGCAGGCTGCTGCATAGCCGGTTGTTGTACAGGTTGTTGCATAGTAGGCTCCGGCTGTGCAATTGGCGGTGCCATTTCAGCGACGGCTGCGGCTTCTTCTTCAGCTCCCCCACTCAGTAAAGTATTGACTAAGTTTTTACCAAATGTTAACGGCAGTAGCTGCATAATATTAGAATCAATCAGCTCGCCGACTTTTAATGCAAATGACACTTTAATGGATAACTCATCCTGTGGGATTAATTCTCTTCCACGGTCAGATTCTATATCTAATAAATCAATAGTTGGTGGAGATATATCCACTTTTGTATTGAACATCGTCGACATAGAAGTTGCCGCCGAACCCATCATTTGATTCATCGCTTCTTGTACTGCGCTTAAATGGATTTCCCCAAGATTCATATCCGGTTCTGTTCCATCTCCACCGAGCATAAGGTCTGCAATGATAGCCGCATCATTTTGCTTAATAACAAACAAGTTCATACCGCTTAAACCTGCTGTATATTCCACTTTAACAGCTACATACGGATGGATAAATTCAGCTTCCAACTCTTCTTTGTGAACAACCGAAATTGTTGGTGTTGTAATTTCGACTTTTTGTCCGAGCAATGCAGACAATGCCGTTGCCGAGCTTCCGAAGGAAATATTACCGATTTCACCTAGTGTATCCTGCTCTATCTCATCCAAATAATCAGCTGTCACCATACTCTCGGTGGACGAGACGGTGGAATCTTCAGCCTCAATAGGCTCACCTCGCAGTAATGCTTCGATTTCTTCCTGCGAAAGGATATTATCACTCATCATCTTCATCCCCTCCTATCATTGTGTCAATTATCTGCACAGCCATTCTGTTCCCTAGATGTCCTGGTTGCGCTATGAATTTTGGTATATCGCCGACTTTTACGACGAGCGGCGCGTCAATTTTACGATCAAGTGGAATGACATCCCCAAGTTGTAAATACAAGAAATCTTCAATCGTCAGCTGACCGTTTCCGAGCTCAGCAACGACAGGTAAAGGTGCTTTTTTCAAACGTTTTTCAAGCACAACACTTTGTTCAGGCGTCGGCTCTTTCTTATTTGACTGCATCCAATAGCGGACCGACAAATTAGGAACAATCGGCTCTAACACAACGTGTGGAATACAAATATTAATCATCCCACTCGATTCACCAATCATGATATTGAACGAAATAACGACCACCGTTTCGTTTGGCGATATCATTTGAAGAAACTGTGGATTGACTTCCATCTCCGTTAGGAACGGATCAATGTCAATAATACCAGACCATGCTTCGCGTAAGTTATCAAAGGATCTTTCAAATAAGTTCGTCATGATTTTCGTTTCAATTTCAGTTAGGTTATCAGCTTTCCCCGGACTTGTCCCGACACCTCCCATAAGGCGGTCGAGCATCGAGTAAGCAATATTCGGGTTAACCTCCATTAGGATGTTACCATCTAGTGGCGGTACTTCGAAAATATTAATGAGCGTCATATTAGGAATCGACCGAATGAATTCCTCGAATGGAATTTGGTCGACTGATGCGACATTAATCTGAACGTATGTCCGCAGCTGCGCTGAAAAATAGGTCGTTAACAGTCGCGCAAAGTTTTCATGAATTCGTGTTAAACTTCGAATCTGATCTTTGGAAAATCGGAGGGCACGCTTAAAATCATACACCTTAACCTTCCTGGGTTCATCATCTTTTTTCATGTCTTCTGCAGACATTTCTCCTGTCGATAATGCGGACAAAAGTGCATCTATCTCATTTTGGGATAAAATATCGCCGGCCATATGGTCACCTCCTCGCATTAGGGTTCGTACAATGTGCTTTTTTCGTTATTGAATGATGTGTGAAACGATATAGACCTTTTGAATTTCACCCTGCTGCATAAGTGGGTTCAATTGTGATTTTATCGAATCTTCTAGTGCTTGTTTACCGGCTTTGCCTTCTAAATCCTGCGGCGTCATTTCAGATAGTTCTTGAATCAAAATATTTTTCACCTGAAAATCTCTTTTCGACAATTCATCCGCTGCCTTTACGTTATCCGTTTGGATTTTTAAGGAAATACGGATAAATTGTTTACCAACTAAATTTGTTGTAATTTCTTCAATGTCCACCGAGTTCTCGATAATTTCTTCAATTGTCGGTTCTGATGGACCTGCATCACCTTTGTTCAACTGCATAACGAGAATGAGTGCAATGACACCAATTAGTGTAATAGATACTAGAATGATAAGCGCAATTGTCAATACTTTATTCTTCATCTTCTTCACCTCGGATAAACGGATTTGATAGCAACTGAACCGATTTATAAAATTCGATAATCCGGCTGTTAACAAGTTCAGCCTTATCGAGGACTACATATTTGGAGCCTGTTGTAAGCGTGATGGTCGTATCAGGGAACGACTCAATTTTCTCTATGTACAGCGCGTTCAAGGTGAACGTACTGCCATTCAAGCGTGTAACCTGAATCATATGTAAGGGGCCGGGCTTCAAGAGCCGGCCCGACCCTCCTTTTCTAGTAACAGCTATGGTAGTTTAATTGTCATATTTTGAAATAAAGAATACCATTGAATCCACTTCAGCTCCCCCTTTAAGGCGCCTTTGCTTAGTTACTTTTGATATTCATCTATTCAACTAATCTAGTTATCGTTTCAAGTTCACAAGCTCTTGTAGAATTTCATCAGATGTTGTGATAATACGTGTATTCGCTTGGAAACCACGTTGTGCAACGATCATTTCAGTGAATTCTTCTGCAAGGTCAACGTTGGACATTTCTAGGAAACCGGATTCGACGTCCCCGATACCACCTTGGGTTGGGATATTCACTACCTTCTCTCCCGAGTTCGGAGATTGTTGGAAGTAGTTACCACCCACCTTTTGCATCCCACCTGGATTTGGAAACTTCGCCATGACAAGATGTCCGGCATATCTTAGAAAACCATCTTCATCAACAAATGATACCGCGCCATCTTGTGCAACGCTCATACTTTGTGCAGTTGTTGGAATCAAAATTTGTGTATACACTGGTGGATCCGCTATTGTTGGTGGAGCAATTGTATCATCCGCCGTCGCCGAAGCATAAGTTCCTGACCCCTCAACACCCACTAAATACTTCCCACTTGCATCTACTAAATATCCGCTCTTATCCATATAAAAGTTTCCGGCTCTTGTATATTGAATATTGCCGAGGGTAGCACCAACACCAGTACCATCCATCTCACCGACTTGGAAAAAACCATCTCCTGCAATCGCAAGGTCAAGTGTATTTCCTGTAAATTGAGTTGAACCACCTGTATGAATCGTATCAATTGCAGATATTTGTGATCCAAGCCCTACTTGTTTTGGGTTGACCCCACCGCGAGAATCATTACCTCCTGAAGCCCCCGCAACTGTCTGCGAAATCAAATCTTTAAAGATAACTCGTCCTTTTTTAAATCCATAAGTATTAACGTTGGCAATGTTGTTCCCGATAACGTCTAGTTTTGTTTGGAAGTTTCGTAGACCTGAGATACCTGAGTACATTGAGCGTAACATAAAATAATTTTCCCCTCTCGGTTTTGAGTGTAGCCGCTTCAATCAGTCCGCGGCTCGTTGGCATCCTTTACGGTCCTGCCAAAATGTTAGCTGAGCACAATTGTGCCGTCGATATTCGTAAATAATTGGTCCTTTGCTTCTGCGCGATCCATCGCTGTTATAACCGTTGAATTCTTTGCACTCACAATTAGTGCTGCTTGGTCCATCAATACAAGCGATTCTCTTATTCCTTTGGATTTTGCCTCATTCACCTTATCCGTCACATGTGCCCATTCGGCATCTGATATGTGGATATTGCGTTCCATTAACCTGTCAGCTGCATGTTTGCTTATTTTAAGCGTTGCTGGCTGTAGTGCATTGTTTAAATGCTCGATAAATGACTGCTTAGGGCTAGATGCTGCTGCTACTTGTGGCTGCCCCGGGCGAATAAGCGGTTGCGATGGAATGCGATGGAAATTCAGTTTGTCCATACAATCGCTCCGTTCTTAGTTATTCACTTATTGAAGTGAAGTTTTTGCCTTCAACACGGATGTCCCCTTCTAAGATGTACTCCAGTTTTCCACCTTTTTTTGAAACCGAAATAACTTTACCCGTTTTTTCTTCTTCACCGTCCATATACCCTACTGTCTTACCTATTAGCGCACTAGCTTCAACAAGGCTATTTGTTCCACCTGCACCATCCGTCTTCACTTCTGAGATGTTACCTGGTGTTATCACTTTATCATTGTCTAAGATGAATTTGACATCGCCATTTTCATACTTGATAGACACAATTTGATTCGTACCTTCTTCAACTTCTAGCTTACCATCTTCGCCTTTAATGGGATTGCCTTGATCATCTAGCTTTAACTCATGCCAAGTAACATTTTTCCCAACAAAGCTCGTATACTGAATCATTTGTGCTTGCGTTTGTGCTTCAGCGAACTTTTCGAATGACTTAGATAGGTTCATCGTCTGTTCAAGTGCTGAAAACTGCGCCATTTGGGCAATAAACTCATTATCCTTCATCGGATTCGTAGGGTCCTGGTTCTGTAATTGAGTGATGAGTAGCTTCATAAAGTCATCTTTTCCCAACGTTCCATCGCCTGTTTTACGCTCATCGCGCTGTTTGTTGATAAGATAATCGTTGCTACTAATCGGCTTTTGTCCTTCTATGGCCATTTTTACACCTCCAACTCAATCATGTATTCCTGGAATGTTAATTGTTCTTCATCGTTTTGCTCTTGCCGATCGTTAGTTTCTTGACCATCCTGTTTAAACTGCTGATTGAAGCCCTGCTCGCGATCATTTCTTGCTGTATCTTGCAATGTTTGAGAAACATCGATTCGTTCTACTGGTAAGTTTTGCTGTAGGAACGCTTGTCGAAGCTGATTTAGCTGACTATCGAGCATTTCTTTTCCTAATGCCGTGGATGCAAGTATTCTCGCGGTCATAATACCGTTCACTTGCAGCAATTCAATACGAACTTGTCCCAAATGTTCTGGGTACAATTTAATGAGTAAACGATTCGTTCCGCCAGTTTGACCAAAATTAGCTCGTTTGAAGACAGTTTGCATTTCACGAACTAACGCCTCGTTACGTGCGGCATTGTTACGATTTTCTGCTTCAGTAATCGTAAATTCGCCTTTAGGCACTGTTACTGCATTAGCCACATTTGTTGAAACTTGCTGAGATGGCTCAGCATTTTTGTTAGCCGATTCATCATCTGTCTGTGATTGCCCTGGATTTGTTTGAATGACAAAACGGACTGCCGACTTCGAATCCATGAACTGTAGCATATCTAGCTTGGTCGTGCTGTTAGCATTAAGCGTTTCTTCGAATTGTCCTGCTGCTGCAACAAGATAACTTTGCAATGAAAAAACCTGTTGCTCTTGTTTCACTAATAAGTCAGTTTTAGGTGCAATTAACGAGACTGTTTTCAATATTGTTAACAAGTCAACTGCCTGTTGTTTCGATAGTTCCCCCTTGCCTGCCAGTTCGTCAGACAATTGAGCAAAAAACTGTGGTGCTACTTTATCAACTGCATTCAACACAGTCCAAAAATCAGTTGAGTAAGCCACTTCCGTGAGCTCCTCTTGACTAAGTCCCGCCTTCTCCAACAGTGATAAAATGCTGTCCATCAATTGCTTTGGCTCAATGTTTAATAAACCTGCTACCTCTTCCAAGCTACCTACATTGAGCATGGAAACTAATACTCCATCACTACCTAGTTCTTTTAAAGCCACTTCCAGTTCTTCAACTGACTGCGCATTTAAGATAGCTTGTATAGAGTCATTAGAAACCTGTGCAGTGGGCTGCTGTTCAACTGGAACAATAACAGCATTTCCAGCTGCAACTGCACTTCCGAAAACTGAACCAAACGTTCCGGCTGATGCTTGACCACTTTGCACACCATTCGATGGTGTTTGTAGATTTTGACCTGGCATAGCTTGTATTGCTGCGATATTCACTCTTTCACCTCCCTTCAAGTTTAGGTAAATACGTTATTGCTCACCTGTCATTAATGTCGTATACTTGGCAGCGTCTTCCGGTGCCATCTTCTCAAGTACCGCAGCTAAAATGTCCGGTTTTAAGTTTGCTAAAATACGAATGGCTTCCGTATCTGCCATTTCTGTAATGACTGGCGCTACCGATTTTGCAGACATTTGCTCATAAGTTGTAATGATACTTTTAAATTCTTTTTTAGTATCATCCTGTTCGTTAGTCAGTCGGGCAATTTCATCGACTAGCCTCTGCTGTTCAACTAACAACTTATCCTGCTCATCGGTTGATTTGTCAAAATCACTTTGCAGCTTGAACAGTTCAGCTTCTTTTTCTTTAATTTCCGCTTGTAACGACACAACGCGTTCTTCCAAGACAAGATTATCAGCACCCGTATCTTCCTCTTTTTTCTCACTTACGAAAGGAAGTGTCTCGGTCCATTCTTTTGCCTTGTCAAATACATTGATATCTGCAAACTTTGCAAGGATGAGTAGGACAGCCGATATAAAGAGCAGCGGGATGAATATCCAAAGCAAAAGAATTTGGAATATCCCAGCCTTTTTTTCACTCGTCTCTTCGGGTATTGTATTTATTTCTTTTGATTTTTTCACCACATTACCACCCGTTTTCTCTTCTACGGAACTTCAACGTTGCTAATTCATCAAGCTGGATTGCTTCCAGCTGTTCCATTTCAGTACGATGATTTTCATGATCTTTTTCTTTCATTTTTTCAAACTTACGCACTTCAAGCGTTCTTTCCAGCAGCTTCCCCTCGAACCAAGTCATTTTTGAACGGGCTTGCATAACTTGCTGTTGTGCCACCGCAATCCTTTTTTCAAGGGTTTCAAGGAAGCGAACATAGTGATGAATCTCATTAACTGAAAAACCAACTTCCATCTTTTCTACTTGCTCTAAAAGCGTATCTTCCTTCTTTTTCAGCAGGTCATAAAGCTGAGTGGCCACAATTTCAAATGCTTGAACCGCTTCTTTGTACTCGATTTCGGTTTCTGTTTTTTCTTGTTCACGGTACATCAACACTTTTTCAAAGCGATACTGGTAGGCCTTCACGTTGCACCGCCTCCTATACCGAGTGATATAAGTTCTTCTATACTATCAGCCATTGAAATGTTATCCCTAAAGCCTTGCTTCAAATAGTTTGTAATAAGCGGCTCGTATTCAATAGCCTGATCGATTTCTTTCGACGTGCCTCGTTTATAAGCGCCTATATTAATGAGGTCTTCAGATTTACTATACGTATAATACAAATCACGTAATCTTTCCGCCGCTTTTACATGCTCTGGATCAGCAATATGGTTCATTAACCGACTGACACTTTTCAAAACGTTGATTGCGGGATATTGTCCCCTATTTGCCAGCGTCCGGTCTAAGACGATATGACCGTCTAAAATCCCTCGGACTGCATCAGCAATCGGCTCATTCATATCATCACCATCAACGAGAACAGTGTAGAACGCTGTAATCGCACCATGTTCATTCGTACCGGTACGCTCCAGTATTTTAGGAAGTATCGCAAAAACAGATGGTGTATAGCCACGGGTAGCGGGTGGCTCTCCAACAGCTAATCCAATTTCACGCTGCGCCATAGCAATTCGGGTGACAGAGTCCATCATGAGCATGACGTTCATCCCTTTGTCTCTAAAATACTCCGCAATCGCAGTCGCTGTGTATGCTCCCTTAATGCGCATAAGGGCAGGTTGGTCTGAAGTTGCAGCAACGACAATGGTCTTTTTCATGCCCTCAGGTCCAAGATCGCGTTCGATAAATTCACGAACTTCACGGCCCCGTTCTCCGATAAGCGCGATAATATTTATATCTGCGGTTGTATTGCGTGCAATCATACCGAGTAAAGTACTTTTCCCGACACCCGATCCAGCAAAAATCCCCACACGCTGACCATTTCCGACCGTAAGCATACCATCTATTGCTTTCACACCAACTGATAGCTTTTCGTCAATCGGTGGGCGCGTTAACGCATTCGGAGGATCCTGTTCTGTTCGTACAGTCGTCAAACCTTTTGGTAGTGGGCTTTTGTCAATGAGGTTCCCCATTGAATCTAGCACTTTCCCAATTAGATTCATACCGACCTTCACTTCAAGCGGTTTGCCTGTACCTTCGACGAGGCAGCCACTTGAAATATCGCGAACATTCATATAAGGCATTAGGATAACAATTTCTTCCCGAAAGCCTACGACCTCTGCCTTAATGATTGAATCACCCTTGCTAGATGTATTCAAATGGATTAGGCAGACGTCTCCGATAGAGCTCTCCGGGCCCTGTGACTCAATCATGAGACCGACAACGCGGGCAACACGACCAAACTTTTTAAAAGTCTTCACTTTTGGTATAAAGTCGGTTAGCTCCTCCGCTTTTTTCATCGTCAATTCCCGCCTTCCATGATTTCAACGAGCCCTTCTCTTAATTCGTTCAGCTGTTCATCGATGCTGACTACAATTCGACCGTGATTTGTTTCGATATAACATTGCGTCGCTTCAAACTCTTCATTGGCAAAAATTAGAAATGGAACATCTGGTGGAAAAATAGCTGCAAGCTCCGCGCGATTGTCAGAAACTAATTCAAAATAATCGAGTGAAACATATAGCTTAATCTCTTTCATTTCTCGTGCTTCCTTCAATGCCCTTTTCACAACTGCGATATAATTCGTTTCATCATCCTCTAACGATTGCCCCATGATGCGTTCCGCTGTACGCATACCTAATTCAAGAATTACTCGCTCTTGACTATCTAAATATTGCTGTGCGTTTTTATGGGATTGTTCTGTTGCTTCATTGGCAATTCGGACGGCATTAGTCATTTCGGACACTGCTTTATTATGCCCTTCTTCAAAGCCGACTTGGAATCCCTCGTCGTAAGCCTGCTGTTGCAGAACAGTTTTTTCATCCTGCCAAGCTTCCTGCATAGCCGAAATATCCTCTGTCGCAATTTGTCGCATCTGTTCGATTTCTGCTTTCTCTTGTTCAATTTCATGCTTTGCGGCTTTCAATAGACGATCACGTTCTGCAAGTACATCCTCTAATGTTAACTCTTCCGTTACATCGAGCTCCTGGGGAATCGCTAAACTACGGATTGAGATTTCTCTCATTTGCCCTTGTTGAGATATCGTATTGAACGAACGGAATACGTTAGACAATGATATCATCTCCTCCGCCACGCGCGATGATGATTTCACCAGAATCTTCAAGTCTTCTAATAATACTTACAATACGAGCTTGAGCTTCCTCCACATCACGTAAGCGCACAGGTCCCATAACATCCATTTCTTCTTTGAAGGATTCCGCCATCCGCTGGGACATATTGCGGAACAAAACTTCTTTTACTTCCTCACTAGAAACTTTTAATGACAGAATCAAGTCTTCGTTCTCACAATCACGTACAATTCGTTGAATTGAACGATTGTCCAAAGTAACAATATCTTCGAAGACAAACATCCGCTTGCGGATCTCTTCTGCCAGCTCTGGGTCTTGAATTTCAAGCGCATCGAGGATTGTTTTCTCTGTCGCTCGGTCTACACCATTCAGTACTTCGACTACCGCATCGACGCCACCCGTCTCCGTGAAGTCCTGAGTCACTGTTGAAGATAGTTTACGTTCAAGAACCGCTTCAACTTCACTGATAACCTCTGGTGAAGTTGAGTCCATCATCGCAATCCTTCTTGCAATATCTGCCTGCACCTCTTGCGGTAATGATGATAAAATCATTCCCGCCTGCTCTGACTCTAAGTAGGACAAAATCAGCGCAATCGTTTGTGGATGCTCATTTTGTATAAAATTCAAAATTTGTGAAGGATCAGCTCGTCTCGCAAAATCAAATGGTCTTACTTGTAAGGATGATGTCAAGCGATTAATAATCGCTTGTGCATGATCTTTACCTAATGCTTTTTCAAGAACCGTTTTCGCATAGCCAATCCCACCCTGCGAGATATAATCCTGTGCTAATGCAATATTATGAAACTCTTCGATAATCTCTTCTTTTATAGACGATTCGACTTTTTTCACACCTGAAATTTCAAGTGTTAAACGTTCAATTTCATCTTCACTCAAATGCTTATATACCGCCGCCGACACTTCCGGACCGAGGGAAATGAGCAGGAGTGCCGCTTTTTGTTTACCAGTCATTCCTTTTTCTTTCTTAACCAAAATTCATCCCTCCGTCATTCGTCGGCAATCCATGTACGTAGCAACTTCGCAAACTCTTCCGGCTTATCTTTCGCCATCTTCTCAAGCTGCTTCCTGCGGACAGTTCCTTCCGTTTCAAGCTCATCATTGATATCGTCTACATTAAATGTTGCAAGTTGTTCCTCAATAATCGTTTCTTCTTCCAATTCACGCGCTTTGCGCTTGCTACGCAAGAACATAAAGATAAGAATTCCAATAATGAGAAGTAATGCAACTCCTACAATATAAGCCCATAACGGAATAACAGCCTGCGTTACAGCAAATGGATCTGTATTCCCGCTGAATGGTTGAACCGATACGATAATTTTATTATCCAATGTATCCTCAAAATCGACGCCAGCCGCCACTTTATCTACCGATGTACGAGCAATCGTTTTAAGAATATTTTCGATTTCGCCCCTCATCTCCACTGGTATCGTATCTGCATTGCCATCTAGCATTACTTGGATCCCGATATCTCTAATTTTGTATGGACTTTCAACAATCTCTTTACGTATACGGTTCACTTCGTTATTTACTGTTTCTTCGAGTCGCTCGTAGTCACCGTTAGACATTGTGCCTTCTTGCAATGTTGTCCTGTTATCAGTAGGATCTGCTCCCTCTGTTAAACCACCCGCGAGCGCTCCGTTCCCCGTAAATGTTTCCGTAATACGTTGGACGCTAAGCGCGATTCCTTCCATACTTTCCTCATCTACTGGCAACACAATGTTCTCTTCTCGATTTTCGAGCTTAAAGTCAATATCCGTCGTTACGGATACAACCACTTTATCCTGCCCCATCATCGTGCCAAGCATCATTTGGATTTGACGTTGTAAATCACGTTCAATTGTCTTTTTAACCGACATCTGGTCAGTGATATTAGTTCCATATGAATTAGTAGTAGTCCCATAATCAAATGACTCCGAGTACTGATTGACAATTGTAATATCATCTGTCGATAGATTCGACACACCATTCGCTACTAAATTATAAAGTGCGTTAATTTGCGGTTCAGTGAACTGATGCCCTGGATTTGTTTTTAACATGACAGCAGCAGTTGCTTTCTGCGTAGTATCATTTAGGAAAACACCTTGTTTCGGCAACGTGATAACAACATTTGCATCTTGCACGCCTTCGATTCCCTTAAGTAAGTTGGCAAGTTCCGTTTGCGTTGCTCCTAACTTAATCATATCGAATTCATTGTCCGTTGTTCCGAAGCCGGCATTTTCAAAGAAAAAGGCATAGCCAGGCGTACCTGAAGTTGGAAACCCTTCTGCTGCCAGGGATACTAGTAAGTCATCCACTCGCTCTTGCGGTACAAGTATCGATGTGCCGCCTGGTGCAATTTTATTCGATACACCTTGACTATCTAACTGTTCTTTAATGCGTCCAATTTCCGCCCGGGATACATCCGAATAGAGTGTCACATAATTTGTCTTAGACAAATAAAACGTCAGAAAGGCAGCAATTAAAATGACAGCCACAGTAGAACCTACATATGTAATTTTTTGTTTTTTTGTGCGACCCGACCAGAACTCTTTTGCATCCGTTCTGATTTTCGTCAATCTTTCATTCATTGTAATCCCCCGGTCAGCATACGTAATTCAATTATCATTTTCCAATCACTTAATGCACTCAATTAGACAGGCATCCTAATAATTTCTTGGTATGCTTCAATCACTTTGTTACGAACTTCCATTGTAGCGTTTAAAGCAATTGATGCTTTTTGAGCCGTAATCATAACGTCGTGAAGTTCGACATTTTCACCCATGACCAATTTTTGTGTCATTAGATCTGATTCATACTGCTTCGTATTGACGCCTTCAATCGCATTTTTTAGTAAGCTACCGAAATTTTGTTGCGATTCATAGGGTGTTGGTTTCACCTGCGTGTCCATTTTCAGCAATCCCGTAGATGGTGCAGTACTTAAAATAGATTGTATCGCCATTATGTTATCTCCTTTTCAAATCAGTTATTTTCCGATTTCAAGTGCTTTCATCAGCATTGATTTGTTGGCATTTAACACAGTGATATTCGCCTCATAGGACCGTGTTGCCGACATCAGGTCAATCATTTCCCTTAGTGGGTCCACATTCGGCATTTCAACGTAGCCCTCATCATTTGCATCTGGATGACTAGGGTCGAAGACAAGCTTAAATGGCGTTTCGGTATCCTCCTGAATTCTTGAAACCGTCACACCATTACCTACAGAGCCTTTTATTTGTCTACCCATCGAAGCATTTAGCATAGATGAAAATTGTCCTTCGCGTGGTTGAAGCGTCACCGTTTTACGGCGATAAGGCTGCCATTCTCCATCGACCATTTTACCGCGCGTTGTATCAATATTTGCCATATTGGATGAAATAACATCCATACGCATACGTTGTGCAGTTAGGGCAGATGCTGATGTGTTCAAACTATGAAAAATCGTCAATATCAACGGCCTCCTTTAATCACATTTTGTAGCGTATTGAACTTTCCGTTAATTCGATCGACAAGTGCATTGTAGTAAATTTGGTTTGCTGCAAGATCAGCCTGTTCCTTATCCATATCTACTCCGTTGCCATTGTGGCGATAGCGTAAGTTCGAATAGTTAAATACACCCGGCTGCGTTCCATTTGATTTGAATGCGATGTGACGGGCATCTGTCCGATAGGCTTCTAGTGAGTTTGCCCTAACATCTGCAAACACTTCTTTAAAACTAACGTTTTTCGCTTTGTAATTCGGAGTGTCGACATTTGCAATATTTTGTGAAATCGCCTTTCCCTTCGTAGCGGAGAAATCCAAACCGCGTTCCAAATCTGAAATTGTTCCTCCAAAAATATTCATCTATTCACCTCATATTCCCTTAGTTGTACAATTCAAACAGCCTTTCTTAATATCAAGATCACATTTTTGATTGCTACCAAACTACTCTTTTCAACATATACTCCTATTGTAGCGGATGTTAGCGAATCTTGTCTATTAAATACAGTGAATATCTCTTAGTCCTAAACAACCGTTTTATCAATAGATAATTTTTTACAATTAACCCAATAGGTCTATTATACTTATATCTAAAGTGCGTATTTAACCGTAAGTCCTATACATTTTTTCCAATAAAACACTTTCAATTGCATAAAAAATACCTCTTCTGATTTCAGAAGAGGCGTCTTTTAGACTAACTTATTATGATTTTTGTTTTTCAAGTTCCTCAAGGAATTTACCATTTAGCACTTTGATATAAGTACCTTTCATACCTAACGAACGAGATTCGATAACGCCAGCACTTTCAAGCTTACGTAGCGCGTTGACGATTACTGAACGTGTAATGCCTACACGGTCTGCAATTTTAGATGCAACTAGCAAGCCTTCGTTACCATCAAGCTCATTGAAAATATGCTCAATCGCTTCATGCTCACTATAAGATAGCGAATTGATAGCCATTTGAACGACCGCTTTACTGCGAGCTTCTGTTTCAATTTGCTCTGATTTTTCACGTAAAATTTCCATACCAACAACTGTTGCACCATACTCAGCAAGAATTAGATCATCTTCTTGGAAATCTTCTTTCAGTCTTGCCAAAATTAGCGTACCAAGACGCTCCCCACCACCGATAATTGGAACAATCGTTGTCAAGCCTTCTTTGAACAGCTCACGGTTTTCAACTGGGAATACCGTATGAATGCTATCAACATCTAGGTTTGAAGAAGTTTCTCTTACTTCAAACAGTCTGTTTGTGTACTCTTCTGGGAATTTACGTTCTTCAAACATTTTTTTCATACGATCGTTTTCAATTTGATGGTGAATTTCAAGACCAAGTAATTTACCTTTTCTGCTGACGATAAAAGCATTACATTCAATAACCGAACTTAACTTCTCCGCCATTTCTTTAAAGTTTACCGGTTTACCTGCTGATCTTTGTAGCATAGCATTGATTTCACGTGTTCTTACTAATAATGACATTTGTTGTTTCCTCCTTGGGATAGTTGTTAATATATTTGTTATTGTGTTTAATGAATATTCTAAAGGTTTTCAATCATTAAATAAACTAAAACGTTTCAATTATAGTATAAATTGTGACAAATCTTTGTTTTTAGCAATGTTTTTTAACTTTTCATCGACATAAGCCGGTGTTATTTTAATTGTTGTAGGTCCAATATCAGCCGCCTCAAATGATAATTCCTCGAGTAGCTTCTCCAAAATTGTATGAAGTCGTCTTGCACCAATATTTTCTGTATGATCATTCACGTCAAATGCAATTTCCGCGAGTTTGCTAATTGCCTCGTCTGTAAAATCCAATACAACATCTTCAGTCGCTAATAATTTTTCATATTGACGAATTAGCGAGAAGTCCGGCTCTTTCAAAATGCGTTCAAAATCATCCTTCGACAGCTTCTCCAGTTCAACACGAATCGGGAAACGACCTTGAAGCTCGGGAATAATATCCGAAGGCTTCGCTGTGTGAAAGGCACCCGCTGCAATGAACAAAATGAAGTCTGTCTTCACCGCTCCATACTTCGTCGAAATTGTTGACCCTTCAACAATCGGTAAAATATCTCGCTGAACACCTTCTCGCGAAACATCCGCTGAAGAACCTCCACCGTTACGACTAGCAATTTTGTCCATTTCGTCAATGAAGATAATGCCCGATTGCTCCGTTAATTCAATTGCCCGCCTTGCAATTTCATCATGGTCAATCAGTTTGTCAGCTTCCTCAGCTTCGAGGGCTTTACGGGCATCCTTTACTTTCATCTTACGTTTCACTGATTTTTTCGGCATGAAGGAAGAGAGGGCGTCTTGCATATTGGCACCCATTTGTTCCATACCCGAACCTTGTAGCGCATCAAACATAGATGGTTGCTGAGCAGTCACTTCAATTGTGACCATTTGCTCTTCCAGCTGCCCCGCTTTTAAGCCCGCCGCGACGGTCGAGCGTTTGCTCTTCACTTCGGCAATCTCTGCATAATCGGTTTCTTCTGGCTCCGCCTTTTGTCCAAACAGCATTTCAAATGGATTTTGCATACCGCCACCCATTTTCTTTTTTTCAGGAACAAGCAGCTCGACCAATCGTTCCTCAGCTAGGACAGTTGCATGCGCTTTTACAGCTTCACGCTGTTCTTGCCGAACAATACGCACCCCGACTTCAGTTAGATCTCTTACCATCGACTCGACATCACGTCCGACATAGCCTACTTCAGTAAACTTTGTCGCTTCGACTTTAATGAATGGCGCATTGACTAGCTTAGCAATCCTTCTTGCAATTTCAGTCTTCCCAACACCAGTCGGACCAATCATTAGAATGTTTTTCGGAATGATTTCACTTTTTTCTTCGTCTGGTAATCGACTTCTTCTATACCGATTACGAATCGCAACAGCAACGGCTCGTTTAGCATCGTTTTGGCCGATAATAAAACGGTCAAGATGCGCAGTCAATTCCTTTGGCGTCAGTTCCTGTCTGTTAGTCATTCGAGGACCTCCACAATAATGTTGTCATTCGTGTAGACACAAATTTCAGCAGCCGTTTCCAAAGCCGCTTTCGCAATTTCCGGCGCAGTCAGCGAATGACCGCTATACTTTTTCAATGCCCGGCCAGCAGCGAGCGCATAGTTGCCGCCCGAACCAATAGCCAAAATGCCATCATCGGGTTCGATAACCTCTCCTGTTCCCGATACAAGTAATAAACGTTCACTATCCATGACGAGTAACATCGCTTCAAGTTTCCGAAGAATTCGATCTCCACGCCATTCCTTTGCCAATTCAACAGAGGCACGTTCAAGATTTCCATTGTACTCCGTTAGCTTCGCCTCGAATAATTCAAATAATGTGAAGGCGTCTGCCACCGATCCTGCAAATCCTGCCAATACTTTTCCACCGAAGATTCTACGCACTTTTTTCGCTGTACGCTTCATCACGACTGCATTTCCTACCGTTACCTGCCCATCGCCTGACATAGCACAAGACCCCTCATGGCGAATCGCAAAAATCGTCGTTGCATGGAACTCCATCCTATCTTCCTCCTATGCTCGCGGATGCGTATTCATATACGTTTTCCGTAAATGCTCTTTCGTAATATGGGTATACACTTGCGTTGAAGATAAATGACTATGGCCAAGTAACTCTTGAACAGTTCTCATATCAGCACCACCTGCTAGCAGATGCGTTGCAAAAGAATGGCGAATCATATGCGGATATATTTTCGAGTGTAGTGATGCCTGTTCCATCATCTTGCTTAGTATATGACGCACCCCTCTATCGGTTAGCGGATCACCACGTAAATTGACAAATAACATATCATGCTCTTTCTGTTTCATCAAATCCAGCCTACTGTTTTCACGGTAAGCATCCAATGCAGATTGTGCATAACTGCCAAAAGGCACATAACGTTCTTTACGACCCTTCCCCATGATGAGGACAATGCCTAGATGGTCATCAATATCCTTCATTCGTATGGATAGCAACTCACTTACACGTATGCCCGTTGCATAAAGTAACTCGAGGATGGCATAATCACGTAATGATTTCTTATCTTCCCCTTTACAAGACGAAAATAACAATTCCAGTTCCTCTTCATAAAAAAAAGCCGGAAGCCGTTCTTCCTTTTTCGGATGATGCAGCGATCGGAATGCAATATCATTGATGTCATAGCGAGCATTCGCAAACTTAAAAAAAGAACGAACTGAAGAAATCTTTCTAGAAATCGACGCTCTTGCCAATCCTTTATCATACAGGCCTGTCACGTAAAGCCTCGCTTCAGAATATGCGACATCATTCAAATCGGTTATTCCTTCGACCTCTAGAAATTCCAGAAATGCATCGACATCTTTTTCATATTCTAATACGGTATAAAATGAGTAGTTTTTTTCCAAGCGGACATAAGTAATGTATTCATCCCGAATATGAGATGGTTGTAGAGCCATATAATTCACCCCTTAGAATGAAAAGCCTCTGGTATTATAACAAAATTACGAGTCGTTTGAATAGTAAAACACATTTTACGAAGTATAGTAGCGCTCTGACGTACAAAGTGACTAGAAAATGGCGATTAATTCGCTTATTCAAAAGTCATCCACGATTCACTATACATTATATGATGAACATCGAGCAACTTTCTTTTCATAAGAAGTCAGACCTCTTTTGATTTGTTCGTTTTCCTGACACAATTTGTTCATATCTGAAAATTACGCCACATCAATTAAGTACTTTAACGTAAAAAAAAGAAGAAGACTAGGATTTTCTCCCAGAACTACTTCTTTTCGTCATTTATTAATTAGTCGATACGGTTGGTTGAAATTCTAGTATAGTCTTCAATGCACGTTCCGCATGTTTTTCTGCACGTTCAACCTTGGACTTCACACGTTCGCCAAGCTCTGGGAACAATCCGAAATTAATATTCATCGGTTGAAAGTTTTTGGGGTCTGCTTCCGTAATATAGCGCGCCATGCTTCCCAATGCCGTTTCATGTGGGAAGAGGATTGGTTCTTTTCCTAGCGCCAAATTTGCCGCATTGATGCCAGCTATTAGACCTGAACCAGCTGATTCTACATATCCTTCAACACCTGTCATCTGACCGGCAAAGAAAATATTCGGATTTGCTTTCAATTGATAAGTCGCGTCTAGTACCCGGGGTGAGTTGACAAATGTATTTCGATGCATCACACCATAGCGTACAATTTCAACGTTTTCCAGCCCCGGAATAAGATTAATAACTTCTTTTTGCGCTCCCCATTTCATATGCGTTTGGAACCCGACGATATTGTACAAAGTACCTGCAGCGTCATCTTGACGCAGCTGCACAACTGCTTTCGGACGCTTTCCTGTCTCAGGATGCTCTAAGCCTACTGGTTTAAGTGCTCCGAATAGCAAGGTTTTTTCACCGCGTTGAGCAAGCACTTCTACAGGCATACAGCCTTCAAAGTAAATTTCTTTTTCAAATTCTTTTAAAGGAACTACTTCCGCTGCAACGAGAGCGTTGTGAAACCGTTCGAATTCCTCTTCATTCATCGGACAGTTCAGATAAGCCGCTTCGCCTTTATCATAACGAGATTTTAAATAAACCTTGTCCATATCAATCGAATCTTTTTCAATGATTGGCGCTGCCGCATCATAGAAATAAAGATATTCCTCACCTGTCAATTTAAGAATTTGCTCCGCAAGTGCCGGTGATGTAAGTGGACCTGTCGCAATAATCGTAATTCCCTCTGGAAGTTCTGTTACTTCCTCATTCACAATTTCGATGAGTGAATGGTTTCGAATTGTCTCTGTTACATTGCCCGCAAACTCATGGCGGTCAACAGCTAACGCTCCTCCGGCCGGAACTGCACAGGCATCCGCCGCACGAATAATGAGCGAATCAAGTTTTCTCATCTCTTCTTTGATGACGCCGACTGCATTCGTTAAGTTGTTGGCACGCAATGAGTTACTACACACCAGTTCAGCAAATTTGTCCGTGTGATGCGCAGGTGTCTGTTTGACTGGTCTCATTTCAAATAGACGCACATTCACTCCCCGGCTCGCAATTTGCCACGCAGCCTCACTTCCAGCAAGTCCAGCACCTATAACATTTACGGTGGGTGTCATTCCATTACCTACTTTCCACAATACTTATTAATAAGGTTGGATTTGTGAACCAAGCGAAGGCACCTTAAAAGGGGTCGCCGAAGCCATAAGACTGGTGGCGAAGCTACCTGGCTTATGGCGGGAGGCACCCCGAGCACCGTAGCGGATTCAGTGAAATCAACTTTATTGCTGTGTATCCTCTTTATAATCACATTCCGTACATTGAATTTGTACACCTTTTTTCAATTTCTTCTCAACTAGCGTATGCTCACATTTTGGACAAGGTCTAGCAACCGGCTTGTCCCATGATACATATTCACATTCTGGGTAACGGTCGCAGCCGTAGAAAATCCGCTTCGTCTTACTTTTTCGCTCAACCACTTGCCCCTCTTTACAAGTCGGACAAGTGACGCCAATCGGCTTAATAATCGCCTTCGTATTGCGACAATCTGGAAAACCAGAGCAAGCCATGAACTTACCGTAACGACCTAGCTTAAACACCATTGGTAAACCACATTTTTCGCAATCCTCACCAGCAGGCTCATCTTTAATTTCAATTTTTTCCATCTCAGCATCAGCTACTTGAACATGCTTTTCAAAATCGCGATAGAACAAATCAATGACTTCAACCCATTTAATGTTACCTTCCTCGACATTATCAAGTCCCTGCTCCATTTGCGCCGTAAATTCTACATCGATAATATCAGGAAAATATTGATTGACTGCTTGATGGACAATTTCACCAAGCTCCGTCGGGATAAAGCGCTTGGCATCCAACGTCACATAGCCGCGCTTTTGAATCGTATCAAGCGTCGGTGCAAAAGTGGAAGGACGACCTATGCCTAACTCTTCCAATGTTTTGACTAATCTCGCTTCCGAGTACCTTGGCGGTGGTTGTGTAAAGTGCTGCTTCGGATCGATATCACTATATTTCAAATGCTCGCCTTCTTCTAGCGGTGGCAAAATACGATCCTTTTCTTCTTCCTTATCGTCATCGCCTTCTACATACACCTTCATAAACCCTTGGAATTTGACCTGTGAGCCGTTCGCTCTAAAGCGAACATCATTGTTCACAAGATCGACTGTAACCGTATCCAGGATGGCAGGGGCCATCTGGCTCGCGACGAAACGTTCCCAAATAAGCTTGTATAGTCGCAATTGATCACGTGATAACACTGTTTTCATAGCAGCCGGAGGGCGCATAACAGATGTAGGTCGAACCGCCTCGTGCGCATCCTGCGTTTTAGTAGAATCTTTTTTAACTGGCTTTGTTGCCGTCACGAATTCTTTTCCATACATTGTTTCGATAAATGACTTCGCTTCTTCTTTCGCACTATCAGCGATTCGCGTTGAATCCGTTCTCATATAAGTGATCAGACCGACGCTGCCTTCTTTACCGAGGTTAATCCCCTCATAAAGCTGTTGAGCAAGCATCATCGTTTTCCTTGCTCGGAAGTTCAACTTACGGGCAGCCTCTTGCTGTAAGGATGACGTAGTGAATGGTAATGCAGGATTGCGCTTCCGTTCTTTTTTCACGACGTTTGCAATTTCAAAGTCACCTTTGTCCAGCTGACCAATGATTGCATCGACTTGCTCTTTGTTTACAAGCTTCACTTTTTTCTTTGTATCACCATAAAATACAGCTTCAAATTCCTTATTACCTTTTTTAAATTGGCTCGTAATGCTCCAATATTCTTCAGGAACAAACGTCTGAATTTCATTTTCCCGGTCGATGATTAAGCGAAGTGCAACAGACTGAACACGTCCAGCTGAAAGACCTTTTTTAACTTTCTTCCATAAAATCGGGCTAATGTTATAGCCTACAAGTCTATCTAGTATGCGGCGCGCTTGTTGAGCGTCCACTAGGTCCATGTCAATCGGCCTTGGATTTTTAAACGATTCCTTAATTGCCTCTTTCGTAATCTCATTGAAGACGACACGACAATCCGAATCGATGTCAACACCAAGCTGATGTGCTAGATGCCACGCAATCGCTTCCCCTTCTCTGTCGGGGTCAGCCGCGAGAAAGATTTTTTTTGCTTTTTTCGCTTCTTTTTTCAAATCTTGAAGAATGGGGCCTTTACCACGAATGGTAATATACTTCGGTTCATAATTATTTTCAGTATCGACACCCATTTGACTGCGCGGAAGATCGCGCAAATGACCGAGTGATGCACGTACTTTATATTTTTTCCCAAGATAGCGTTCAATCGTTTTCGCCTTTGCAGGGGATTCCACGATTACTAAGTAATCTGCCATTATTTATGTGCCTCCTTAAAGAGGTTCCGTATTTATTCTATCAATTATACCTCGGCGTAATTGCGAATCGAACAGCGAAGGGTTCGATTTGCCGTATTTCTGCGTTCTTTGCAGAAATTAAGACACTTTTCAGGACGTCGCGCACTTAGTCTGCCTTCCTAAGCACCCTAAAAAATCTGCGACATCCGCCGGAGGCTTTATCTTTATCCAGCAGGTTTTCCGCTGAACGAAGATAAAAGAATATCTGTTGCAAAATGTATAACAGATTTAAGAATAAAGCAACCTTTTCAATAAGAAGACGATATATTTAACGATTTGAAACAAGCGATTCAACGATTTGAAAACCATTCCAAATCGGCTTTGCACCTTCATCTAGTAGCTTATTTGGGCCAATAGACAACCGCGATGTGATAGGTCCTGGAACTGTAAAAATATCTTTGCCATGATCGAGTGCGTGCTCAACTGTACTCATCGTACCGCTTTTGTCAGTCGATTCTGTTACAACGACAGCATCAGACAGGCCACTAATAATTCGATTGCGCATCGGAAATGTCCAACGCTTCGGTTTTACATAAGGCGGATATTCCGTTAGTAACAGCTGATGCTTCGCCATTTCCTCAGCAAGCAACCGATTCTCTTTTGGATAGAGGTGAAATAAACCATGGCCAAGAACTGCAATCGTTTGTCCACCAAATTCAATCGCCGCCTCATGCGCCATCGTATCAGCACCTCTAGCTAGCCCAGAAACAATGACAACTTCATTTTTTACAAGGGGAGGCACAATAAGCGACATGGCTCGTTTGGAATAAATAGTAGCTTTCCGTGAGCCGATAATAGCGATTTTTAAGGGTTTTTGTAGTATTTTCTGATTACCTTTCGTATACAAAACGGTCGGTGGATCAATAAGTACACGTAATTGCTCAGGGTAGTGGGGATGTGAGAATGGGATCGGGGTAATGGCATGGCGCTCATATAATTTATCATACGGAGTCATGCTATTTTGCTGTAAACTTTCCTTCAATTGAATGGCCTTCTCCAGTGAAATGCCGAGTAGGTGAACGAGCTCCATCGGTCGGTACGTATACAACTTTTCGAGAGTGGGGTCGGTCTCATAAAGTCTGTTCAATCTGTTCAACGGTACCGGAAATACATAATGCAGCGCTAGTAGTCGCTTTTCTACGTTCGTTAGCTCCATTAAACTCCTCCTTTTTATACTTTTTTGTATATCAATTACGACTTGGCGTAATTGCGTCCAGATTTTGAATCGAGCTTGCTCGATTGACTCCTTTCAAAATCTGTGACATCCGCCGGAGGCTTTATCTTCGTTCAGCAGGCATTTGAACACTCGCTGAACAGAAAAAACAAAACCGCATTCATCTCGCCACCTATAGAGGTGGGAGTCTTCTGTAGCTGACGCTTCGCTTTCAGTACAAAATATTTTGCTGAATGAAGATAAAAAAGATGCAGCGCATAAAATATACGCTACATCCTTTATATTAATGTGTTTTACACTTTTCGTACAGACCTTTTTCTTTGATAACTTTAATAAGCGTTTCACCAATAACAGATGGTGTGTCTGCAACTTCAACGCCAGCAGCGTTAAGTGCTTTGATTTTTTCAGCAGCAGTCCCTTTACCGCCAGAAATGATGGCACCAGCATGGCCCATACGTTTTCCTTCAGGAGCTGTTTGTCCACCGATAAAGCCAACGACAGGCTTCGTCATGTTTTCTTTGATCCATGCAGCGGCTTCTTCTTCACCAGTTCCACCGATTTCACCGATCATGACAACCGCATATGTTTCAGGGTCTTCGTTGAATTCTTTTAGTACGTCGATAAAGTTTGTCCCATTTACTGGGTCTCCACCGATACCAACAGCAGTCGTTTGACCGATTCCTGCTTGGCTCAATTGGTGAGTAGCTTCATACGTCAATGTACCTGAGCGTGAAACGACGCCAACATGACCTTTTGTATGAATGTAACCAGGCATGATACCGATTTTACATTCGTCTGCCGTAATAACACCTGGGCAGTTCGGGCCGACAAGACGTGTTTTCTTGCCTTCCATGTAGCGCTTCACTTTTACCATGTCTAAGACTGGAATATGTTCTGTAATACAGATTGTCATATCAAGGTCTGCATCTACTGCTTCCAAAATTGCATCTGCTGCAAATGGAGCTGGTACATAAATAACTGAAACGTTTGCGCCTGTTGCTTTAACAGCTTCTTCAACTGTATTGAAAACAGGTACACCCGCTGCTTCTGTTCCGCCTTTTCCTGGCGTAACTCCACCGACGATTTTCGTGCCATATTCAAGCATTTGTTGTGTATGGAAAAGTGCTGTAGCACCTGTAATTCCTTGTACGATTACTTTTGTATCTTTGTTAATAAAAATACTCATCGTTTGTCCCTGCCTTTCTTAACCTACGAGTTCAACAATCTTTTTAGCACCGTCTGCCATTGTATCAGCAGCGATGATGTTCAAGCCTGATTCGTTCAATAGCGCTTTACCTTTGTCAACATTTGTACCTTCCAAACGAACAACTAGTGGCACTTGAAGCCCTACTTCTTTTGATGCAGTGATAACACCTTCAGCAATAACGTCACACTTCATGATACCACCGAAAATGTTAACGAAAATGCCTTTAACATTCGGATCTGAAAGAATGATTTTGAATGCTTCTGTTACTTTTTCAGCCGTTGCACTACCACCAACGTCAAGGAAGTTAGCAGGTGAACCACCGAAGTAGTTAATCGTGTCCATTGTAGCCATTGCAAGACCTGCACCGTTTACCATACAACCAACGCTACCGTCTAGGGAAATATAGCTTAGGTCATACTTAGAAGCTTCAATTTCTTTCGGATCTTCTTCATCGAAGTCACGAAGCTCTTGAATGTCTTTATGACGGAAAAGTGCACTGTCATCGAAGTTGAACTTCGCATCAAGCGCAAGTACGTCGTCCCCACCTGTTACAACTAGTGGGTTAATTTCAACGATAGATGCGTCTTTTTCAACGAATACTTGGTACAAACCAAGCATGAATTTCGCTGCTTTGTTTACAAGATGTGCAGGAATATTCATGTTGAATGCCATACGACGTGCTTGGAAGCCAGTCAATCCTACTACTGGGTCGATGACTTCTTTGAAAATCTTTTCAGGTGTTGCTTCCGCAACTTCCTCGATGTCCATTCCGCCTTCTTCAGAACCCATTAGTGTAACACGGTCTGTTGCACTATCTAGAACAAGTCCAAGATAGTATTCTTTTTTAATGTCGGAACCTTCTTCGATAAGAAGACGTTTCACTTCTTTACCTTCTGGACCTGTTTGGTGCGTCACAAGCGTTTTACCGATCAATTCTTTTGCGTAAGCACGCACTTCGTCAAGATTTTTGGCAATCTTAACGCCGCCCGCTTTCCCACGTCCACCCGCGTGGATTTGTGCTTTGACAACGATGACGTCCGTACCTAGCTCTTTTGCCGCTTTAACTGCCTCTTCAGGAGAGAAAGCAACAAGGCCTTTTGAAACAGCTACACCATATTCTCTTAGCAACTGTTTACCTTGATATTCATGGATATTCATCTTACATCCTCCAATCGAACTTGTATCTCATAATTTACTTGCCTTAACCATTGTAGTAAACATGTCAAACAATGTCCACAACTGAATGTCGAATCTAGGCATTTGTTGTATTTAACTTTATCTAGCATTCAATTCAGTAGGGGTTCAACCCCCTATAGCTGACGCTTTGCTTTCAGTACAGATACATTTGCTGAATTAAGTTAAAGCCTCCGGACGCAATCACGCCGAGGCGCGATTGATTTTAGAGTTTTTGCTTCTTTATTAAGCCGTGCTCACGATCTACTTGGTAAATGTAAGCAAAAACCTCAGAAACCGCTTTATATAACTCTTCTGGTATCGATTCATTGATATTCAATTGCCCTAAAATTTCCACAAGACTCGGATCTTCTTGAATCGGTATAGCATGCTCCTTTGCTTTTTCTACAATGTTTTCAGCAATTTTCCCTTTTCCCGACGCTACTACTTTTGGTGCACTGCTCGAGTTCGGGTCATAGGAAAGTGCAACCGCCTCTTTTCGGACATGTCTCTCAGTCGTCATATACGAAAATCAACTCCTTGTCCATCGGTCACGATACTTTGCTTCTTTTTGGGCATATTTTGTTCTTCCTCAGCAAAGTTTTTGAAAAAGACGGCTGATAATTTGTAACCGACTGCTTCTAACCCTTCTCTCAGCCTTTGCTGCAGTGGCGCTCCAAGCGCTTTGAGCGATTCATCTGCATTGAAGACAGTCACTGAAATGACACGGTTTTGTACTTGCATGTCTATGACTGTCTGTTTAATGGAACCGAGGTCGAGATAAAAGAGAATCCGGGCAAAATCGGGATCAATTTTACCATCAGCTTTCATGCGACCATTCCACTGCAATGTCGCATCAATTCGTTTGCCGAAAAACTCCAGTGGCACTTGCATAACGAGCTGATGCTGAACTCCATTTTCTCCAGATTGAAGAAGCGGACCATTCATCCGCATAACGACCGTTTCTGCCGCCTCACGTAGTGCGGGAGATACGGTTAAGTCCTGCATTAACGCTAGCAATTGCGGCTTTAATGACTCGGCAAGACGCCCAACATCGGCATCCTTACTTAGTAAGCCAGCCTCGTAATTGAAACCCATTGAGCGAATAACCGTTTGCAATGCCTCTTTCACTGTTTTACCGTCGACAGCGGCGGCAACTACCGTTTCAGCCGTTTGAAGTGCTTTTTGAATGGCACCATTGTCGGAGCGTTCTGCTGCTTGCACAAGTGCAGCTAGCTTTTCTGCCCCTTGTTGCGGTAATTGCTGACCGAGTAAGTTAAGCAATTGTTCTTTCACGCCTTGGAACGGCGTGTGCATCTGAAGCGGTGTTGCAACTGCATTCTCAGCCGTCCCCCGAATTAGCGCCTGACTAAATTCCTGGACAAGCTTCGTTGCCACGTCAGCAGCAGGAGGTGTACCAAGAGGACGATTGAGAATTGCCAACAACTCCGTCTTTTGTCCATTCGTTAGCGTCGGTTCAGCCGCTAATAATACTTTTAACGCCTCTATAGGGGCTTTCATTTGCTCCGAAGATGCATTGCCCAATTGTTTGAGGAGCGTTACTAATTCTTGTAGCCCTTGTGCAGACTGCGGAAGGGCCTGCGTTGTTTGAGCGCTCACTCGCTGTGCTATGTCACCATTCAGTGGAGCTTGCGGACGTGCTCCATCTTCCGCTGTTGTTAGTAGCGAAGTGAGCACTTGCTGCAAGTTTGCTAGCGAAGTTTGTGGCGGCAAAACTCCAGCGCTTTTTAGCATTTGCAAAGTAGAAAACCGGTTTTCTGGACTTTCTGTACTACTAAGTAATGTGACTAACGCTTGACCGAGAAGTGCTCCTCCTGTCGCCTGCATTAACGGCTTCGCCATCTTGTCAAGTGCCGCAAGAATAGCATCTTTCGCTTGTGAGCTAACAGCAGTATCAGCTAACAAACTATTTTTGAGCGAGGCAAGGACAGTGTGCAGTCCTTCCTTTGTCTCGACACCTAATAAGGAGCGAAAATTCGTTTCCGTCAAAGGTAATTTCAATTCAATTATCTTTTGGATAGAGGCGAGCGCTTCGTTCCGCGCGGCGGCTGGTACACTTTTGAGCATCGCTTCCGCTTCAAGTAAATTCTCCCTTGTCATCGGAATTTTATTTTTCATCACAAAGGTGAGTAAGGCTTGCATTTCAGGTGTCTTTGGCAATTGCATCGCGTCCATTAGCCCACCCAATTTAGGAGCTTGCCCTTCCGTCGTCTGTGTAGGACCTGATATGATTTTCAATTGCAGTTCTGGTTTAACGGCATTCACTTGAAAATAGTAGGAATCGCCAGCTTTCAAAGGTACTTCTAGCTTGGCAATTAACTTGTGATTACCAATTTGCACTTCTGCCATTTGCCCAGGGAACAGTTGCTTAATTTGCCCGTGGAACATCTGTCCTTCGTTCAAGACAAGCGGTTTCGTTTGGGTAGCAGCTGTCGTTACCGGATTTGTTATCGGCGCCATCGTTGGAAAGCTCATTTGGTCATGCCCCCTTTTGCTAGCATTGATTTGACTGGTTCAAAAGTTGCGCGATGATGTTCGCATGGACCGTGTATTTCTAGTGCCTCAACATGTTCCGCTGTTCCATACCCTGCATTTTTCTCGAAATGATACACAGGATAATCAATATGCAGCTGATCCATAATCGCATCCCTTGTCGTCTTCGCGAGAATAGAGGCTGCAGCAACGGCTAGGCTCTTGGCATCACCTTTTATAACAGATGCAGTTGGACAATCTATGTGAAGTGCCATTGCATCGACAATGACAAAGTCCGGTCTAACCGCGAGCGATTGTACGGCTTGCTCCATTGAATCTTTTGTTGCGGCGTAAATATTTAATTCATCAATACGTTGTGACGCTTGGACATGTGTCGAATAACTGATGGCGACGTCGCGGATTAGCGCGGCGAGCCGTTGACGCTCCGCCCTTGAGATGGTCTTCGAATCATCGAGTCCGACTAATTCCGGGACTTCCTGCGGCAAAATGACTGCTGCCGTCACTACAGGACCTGCTAACGGCCCTCTACCCGCTTCATCAACCCCAGCAACCCTTGCACCTTCAAATGGCGCAAACGACTCGTCAAAAGCCCTTTTAGCGCTATGCTCTTGGAGAATGATTTCTTTCTTGTTGTAGTTACGTTGCCATCTTGCCAATGCAGTTTTTACGCCAGCTCTTGAATCTTGTGCGAGCTCTTCCATCCACGGTGCGGGCTCTTCTGTCGTCCGTAATTTTTCCACAATTTCTTTAATCGTTGTCAGTGTACTCACCTTCCGCAACTCAATTTCCTAATCACTTTACTACATATATCGGCTATTCACAGCGTTTTTCTACCCATCTATCAATTACAGCGAGGCGTAGTTGCGTCCGAAGGCTTTATCTGGATTCAGTAGGGGTCTTCCGTTGAATCCAGATAATAGAAAAAGCCGATAGCCTCGGGAATAAATCCCGTATCGGCATCGGCCTAGTCATTTTGAATTTGATCAGCTGTGAAGTCAAAGGTTAGCTTACCAAGATATTCGCTACGAATATCACGCACGATTAGCTCTGCTACTTTATCGTATTCGACCTCTCCACCAGTTGTATAAACTTTACGCAGTGAGCCAATTTGATTGAAAACTTGAAGGATGTCTTCGCCAACCGTTGTCAAACCGTAGCGTTCTGACAAGCGACTCGGATAATGCGCTTCAAGAAAACGCAAACCGTAAACAGCTAGGTCCTCCATATTCACAATGGAATCTTTAATAGCACCTGTAAGTGCTAGTTTGTAACCCGCCTCTTTGTCTTCAAATTTTGGCCAAAGAATCCCTGGTGTATCAAGCAACTCTAATTCTTTTTCAAATTTGATCCATTGCTGAGCTTTCGTAACCCCTGGTGTGTTTCCTGTTCTCGCAATATTTTTCTTCGCAAGTCTATTGATCAGCGTAGATTTTCCGACATTTGGAATCCCTACAATCATTGCACGGATTGCACCTGGGCGAATACCTCTTTTGCGCATTCGTTCTAACTTCGGCTCCAAAATCTCTTTCGCTGCCTTAATAACTGTCTGAAGACCTTTTCCTTCGAATGAATTAATGGCAACTGCACGATCACCTTGCATTTCAAAATAGCGAATCCAACGTGCCGTTTCCGTTTCATCTGCAAGATCCATTTTATTTAAAATAAGAAGTCTTGGCTTCTGATGGATCACCTCGTCAATCATCGGATTTCTAGATGATAATGGAAGTCTTGCGTCGATTAATTCAAAAACGATATCGACAAGCTTTAGCTGCTCGGTTACTTCACGGCGTGCTTTCGCCATATGCCCTGGGAACCATTGAATCGTCATACTGTGATCACCTTTCTTATTTAACAAAACCGAAATCTTTGATTGGCCAAAATACAATGTTCGTGTTGCCAATGATTTCATCAATTGCTACTGCCCCGATATGTCTGGAGTCTTTACTTTTCCGTCTATTATCCCCAAGGACAAACACATGTCCCTCCGGAACTGTAGTGCTTTGAATTTTTTGTTCAAGCGTGAAATCTTCCGTTAACGGACTGTCAACCACTTCCGCCTTATATTGATCGAGATATGGCTCTTTTCGGGACTTTCCATTAATATACAAAATGTCATCTCGGTATTCAACTGTATCGCCAGGAAGCCCAATGACCCGCTTGATGTAGTCCTTCTGTTCAGGCGCATGGAATACAACGATATCAAAACGATCCGGCTTACCAATCGTATAACCAATTTTGTTCACAATCATTCGGTCACCGTTTTCCAATGTCGGCATCATGGATTCTCCATCGACAACAATTGGTGTAAAAAGAAACACACGAATAATCGCTGCAAGACCGAATGCGATTAATAGCGCCTTCGTCCATTCCCATGTTTCATTTTTCTTCTTCTCTTCATTCATCGACAAAGCCTCCCGCATACTTCTATCCTTATTGTACAGTCTATTCATTTTCTAGGCAAAAAGAAAGGAGGCCGTTTTGTTGGCCTCCTGCATCTTTGTTTTATCGAAGTTCTTTGATACGTGCAGCTTTTCCGCGTAGACTGCGAAGGTAGTACAATTTCGCACGACGTACTTTACCACGACGAACCACTTCAAGTAGTGTAATTTTTGGTGTGTGTACAGGGAATGTACGTTCAACGCCTACACCGTTAGAGATTTTACGGACTGTGAATGTTTCACTGATTCCGCCACCACGACGTTTAATGACGACACCTTCAAATAGCTGGATACGCTCACGCGTTCCCTCAACGATTTTTACGTGCAAACGAACTGTGTCTCCCGCACGGAATGTTGGGTGATCTGCACGAAGCTGATCTTTTGTAATATCTGCAATTAGTTGTTGCATATTTTTTCTCTCCTTCTCCACAGACGCTCATGCACCTCTTGCCTTTGCAGCGGAACATCAGTCAATATGCACTCCCTATAGAAGTACATAGTAGATAATATCACAAAGTGCAAGCTGGTGCAAGGCGAGTTGTTTATTTTTGTTGATGATTTAATTGTTGGAGCAGCTTGCGCTGATGGTCGGTAAGTGGCGCGTCTTCGAGCAAATCCTTTCTCCGTTCGAATGTTCGGAGAAGTGATTGTTCTTGGCGCCATTGTTCGATCTTGCCATGGTTACCAGATAATAATATCTCTGGCACCTCTAGACCATTGAACGAAGCCGGTCTTGTATATTGTGGGTGTTCCAGCAAGCCCGTTGAAAACGAGTCTAGTACAGGTGAGTCAGCATTGCCCAGGACGTTCGGTAACAGTCTAACAACACTGTCGATAACAGCCATTGCTGCAATTTCTCCACCAGTCAAAACAAAATCACCAATGGATAGCTCGTCTGTCACTAAATATTGGCGAATGCGTTCATCATAACCTTCGTAATGACCACAAATGAAAATGATATGTTCTTCATCCGATAGCTCTTCTGCTTTCTTTTGCGTAAATCGTTCCCCCTGAGGGCACATGAGAATGACACGCGGTCGTTTTTCTAACCCCTCAGCTAACGCTTCTACTGCCGCAAAGAGTGGCTCTGGCTTAAGCACCATGCCTGCCCCACCGCCATACGGGTAATCATCAACCTTATGGTGCTTGTCTGTGGAATAATCGCGGAAGTCCGTCACTTCAAAAGCTACCGCGTCATTCGCCTGCGCTTTTTTCATAATGGATGAATGAAGAACTCCTTCAAACATTTCCGGAAACAATGACAAGACATCAATTTTCATCATGACAGCAAGCCTTCCATTGGATCGATAATGATTTTTTTATTGTCGATATCAATTTCTAAAACGATGTCTTCGATATATGGAATATAATGCGGCTTTCCTTTTTCTGGCGTTACCGTCCATACATCATTGGCGCCTGTTTCAAGAATTTCCGTCACTTTCCCAATGTCGACACCTTCCGTTGTTACAACTGTGCAACCGACGATTTCATGATAGTAAAATTCGTTTTCATCTAGCTCGCCTAGTTCGCTTTCTGCAATTTTGAAGATGCCGTTTCGGTATTTTTCAACGTCATTGACATTAAAATGATTTTCGAACGTTAATAAGTCAAAGTTTTTATGTTGGCGATGGCTTGCTACGACTAAGTAAATAGGTGTTTTACTATCAGGCATAAACAGGGCAAGCTTGTTGCCTACTGTGTAGCGTTCTTCGGGAAAATGCGTGCGAGAAATCACACGAACCTCTCCACGAATTCCATGTGTATTGACGATTGTCCCTACGTTAAACCATTGCATACGTACACCGTCCTTTATTTAAAATAATACTGTTGATTTACGCTTCAGGCGGACGCTTTCCGCTCCAATCAACGGAACTCACTATAATTAACACTGATATATAACGAAAGCATTATTAAAGGAATTGCTTAGACAAAAAAGGAAAGGAACATAGGCTCCTTCCCTTTTCATATCAATCTATAATATCGATATAGACTTTTTTGCCGTGGTGACTGCCTGCTGCTGAATAAACAATAGTTCGTATCGCTTTCGCAACACGCCCCTGCTTTCCGATTATTTTTCCCATATCATCAGGATTTACGGATAGTTTGTAGATGACACGATTATCATGCTCATCCATTGCAACCCGGACATCACCGGGATAATCGACTAACGGTTTGACGATTGTTTCAATCAGCTGCTTCATGTGCACCCCTCCTGATTATTTACCGTGTTTAGCGTTATGGAATTTCTCCATGATACCTTGGTCAGAAAACAGGTTACGGACTGTATCAGATGGTTTCGCACCATTCTGAAGCCATTTGAGCGCTAGCTCTTCATTGATTTTTACTTCCGCTGGTTTTGTAAGCGGGTTGTAAGTACCAACTGTTTCGATTTGACGACCATCACGTGGTGAACGTGAATCTGCTACAACAATACGATAGAAAGGAGTTTTCTTTGCTCCCATACGTTTAAGACGAATTTTTACTGACATTTTTACTTGCACCTCCGAATAGTTTCACACAAGATAGTATATTATCAAGCTTTTTAATGTTTGTAAAGTGTTTTTTCTTAACACCTTGAAATTCTTTTTAAAAACAGGGTTTTTATTAATTACGCCGAGGCATAATTGCGTCCACACTTTAAATAAATTCAGCAGAGTTTGAGAACTTCTAGCTTTATTTAAATAACGTGTCAAATCCAGGCATTTTATTTTTCTTTTTACCTTTTTGTTGCATGCCCGTCATTTGTTTCATCATCTTCTTCATATCTTCGAACTGTTTAAGCAATCGGTTGACATCTTGAATCGTCGTTCCGGACCCTTTAGCAATTCGCTTACGCCGGTTGGCATTAATAATTTCAGGCGTATTGCGCTCTGAAATCGTCATGGACTGAATGACCGCTTCGACACGCCCCATTTGACCTTCGTCAACTTTGGCATTTTCGAGCCCTTTGATTTTATTAGCACCGGGCATCATTTTCAATAACTCGTCAATTGGACCCATTTTTTTCACTTGCTGGAGCTGATCAAGGAAGTCGTCGAGTGTAAAGGACTGTGTTCGGAACTTTTGTTCAAGTTCTTTTGCCTTTTCTTCATCGACATTCTCTTGGGCTTTTTCAATGAGTGACATGACGTCGCCCATTCCAAGAATTCTTGAAGCCATGCGCTCTGGATGAAAAGGTTCCAGCGCATCCATTTTCTCGCCCATCCCGACAAATTTAATCGGCTTGTCAGTCACTGAACGTATGGAAAGTGCCGCACCACCCCGAGTGTCTCCGTCCAATTTCGTTAGGACAACACCTGTGATTCCAACTGTTTCATTGAAATTTTGCGCGACGTTAACAGCATCCTGCCCCGTCATTGCATCGACAACGAGGAATACTTCATCCGGTTTACTAAGTTCTTGGATGTCTTGTAGCTCCTGCATCAGTACTTCGTCGACATGAAGTCGTCCCGCCGTGTCAATGATGACAACATCATGATGTTCTTTTTCTGCCTCCGCCAATGCTTGACGCACGATTTCAACCGGAGATACATCCGTGCCAAGCGCAAAAACCGGTACAGTTAACTGCTTGCCGAGTGTTTCCAATTGCTGAATGGCAGCGGGTCTATAAACGTCTGCCGCCACAAGAAGTGGCTTTTTGTTGTGTCGCTTACGCAAAACAGTTGCCAGTTTCCCAGAGGTAGTTGTTTTCCCCGCCCCTTGCAAACCAACCATCATAATGACTGTCGGAGATTTCCTCGCAAATTGGATTGGATTTTGTTCGCCGCCCATTAAGTTTGTCAGTTCGTCCTTGACGATTTTGACGACTTGTTGACCAGGTGTCAAACTCTTCATGACGTCTTGGCCGACAGCCCGTTCACTTACTGTTTTAACAAACTCTTTGACAACTTTTAAATTGACGTCTGCCTCAATAAGCGCAAAGCGTACTTCACGCATCATTTCTTTAACGTCAGCCTCGCTAATCTTACCCTTGCCCGTTATTTTCTGTAGCGTCCCTTGCAGGCGCTGGGCTAAACCTTCAAATGCCATGCACAGAGCCTCCCCTACTCATGATCTTTTAGTTCAACCAACAACTCTCTGACTGTTGTCGATTGTTCGTCTGTATCGGTTATGAGCTGTTCCAACCGGTCCACAATTTCTAACCGTTGTTGAAACTTCGAAAATAAGTTTAACTTCGTTTCATAGTCTTCGAGCATTGCTTCCGTTCTACGCACATTATCATAGACAGCTTGTCGTGATACTCCGTATTCCCCTGCAATCTCACCGAGCGAAAGGTCTTCTAAATAATACAATTGCATATACAGTCTCTGTTTATCCGTCAAAAGCGACTGATAAAAATCAAAGAGGAAGTTAATGCGTGTTGTTTTTGCAAGCACGATAAGTCTTGCCTCCTCCGCTTGTTTCTTCCTATGCCATCATAGTATGTTGTTTATGGACTGTCAAGCAAAATTACTTGTCTGTTTCATCTGCCTGCTGTTCCAATTCGAGTCCATCTGCAAATAGACCATAGACATACTTTTCAGGATCAAATGGCTGTAAATCGTCTACTCCTTCACCAAGGCCGACAAATTTTACAGGGATATTCAATTTATTGCGAATGGCAAGGACAATTCCGCCCTTCGCCGTTCCGTCAAGCTTCGTTAAAACGATGCCTGTGACGTTTGTTGCTTCTTTAAATGTCTGTGCCTGCACCAATGCATTTTGCCCTGTTGTCGCATCGAGCGCGAGCAGTACTTCATGCGGCGCACCTGCTACTTCCTTACTAATGACCCGATGTACTTTTTCCAGCTCATTCATTAAGTTCACTTTGTTTTGGAGCCTTCCAGCTGTATCACAAATTAAAACATCGACATTGCGATTTTTCGCAGCGCGGATGGCATCGTACATAACAGCAGCTGGATCAGAACCTTCTGATTGACGGATTACTTCGACGCCTGCACGCTCGCCCCACACAACGAGTTGGTCAATCGCCCCTGCTCGGAATGTGTCGCCAGCCGCTAGCATCACTGTTTTACCTTCAGCCATTAGTCGTGCAGCCAACTTCCCAATCGTCGTGGTCTTACCGACACCATTCACCCCGACTAATAACACAACAGTCAGTTCATTTTCTTGAATGTTTAAGCTACTATCTACTTCTTCTCCTGCTTGATAAATTTCAACGAGTTTTTCCGAAATAACGGATTGAATACCAGCTGTATCTTTAATATTTTTCCGCTGTACTTCTAGCTTTAATTGATCAATGAGTTCCATAACCGTTTCAAAGCCTACGTCTGCCTGCAACAGCAATTCTTCTAGTTCCTCGAAGAACTCCTCATCGACTTCACGAAAACGTGCAACTAGGTCATTTACTTTCGAGGTGAATGTATCTCTTGTTTTCGTCAAACCATCCTTAAACTTCTCTGTTACAGCTTCATTTGTACCCGTGATTTTCTCTTTTATTTTCTTAAAAAAGGACATGATGATCCGCTCCCTTACATAATAGCTTCTTCAGGCACCTCAGATAGTTTGACCGAAATAAGTCTGGAAACCCCTGATTCCTGCATCGTAATTCCGTACAGCACGTCAGCGCCCTCCATCGTTCCTTTACGATGTGTGATGACGATGAATTGCGTCTTGTCTGAGGTCTTTTTCAAATATTTACTATATCGGATGACATTTGCCTCATCGAGTGCAGCTTCCACTTCGTCGAGAATACAAAATGGTACAGGTCGTACTTCGATGATGGAAAACAGTAAAGCAATTGCCGTCAATGAACGTTCGCCACCCGACAATAAGCTCAAATTTTGCAGCTTTTTCCCCGGAGGTCGTGCGACAATTTCGACACCCGTTTCCAGTAAATTATCAGGTTGTGTCAGGATTAAATCTGCATCCCCACCGCCAAACATCTCTTTAAACACTTGACGAAAACGGCTTTGAACTGCATTAAATGTCGTCGAGAAACGCATTGTCATTTCTGCATCCATTTCAGACATTGCCTCACGTAATGTATTTTTTGCTTCAACTAAGTCATTACGTTGCTCAGTTAAAAACGTATGTCGCTCGGATACTTCAGCAAACTCCTCAATAGCACCGGGGTTGACTGGGCCAAGAATCGACAACTGCCGCTTCAACTCTTCCACTCTTGACCGCATTTGGAGCTCATCAAAATCGGCTGGGATAATGCCATTTGGATATAATCCATAGTCATCCAGCAATCGTTGTGTGACCGCCTCATACTTCACTTCGAGTCGTGAAACATCGACAGACAAGGTGTTCAGTGTAGCAATCGCTTTCCCCGAACTTTCCCTCAGTTGTCGAAGCAATGCGCTTTGCCCTTCCAATTGGTCAGATAGCTTTGCGCGACCTTCTCTGCCTGTCGTAATCGCTGTTTCAATGAGAGCTCGATCCGCTGTCGCCTTAACAATTTGTTCACCAATTTCCTCAGCCGTCATTTCACGACCGTCTTCATTGCCTGTAAAGTATTGCAATTGCTCCTGCAATGAAACGATTTTATGCTCCACTTGACCCGTTGCACGTTCCATTTCAGTAATAGATGATTGCTGATGCACCTTTTGCTCACGTAAAACGGCCACCTGCTCACGTAGCTCATTGTAGCGACTTGTTAACGTCGCTTCTTCGTTTCGCCAATTGGTAGCAAGACGTTCGAGCGTGGTCACCTCTGTCTGAATCGTAGTCAACTTGGTTTTAACATATGCATGGCTTTTCAGTAGTGACGATTTCCTATCTAATAGCTCAGAGCCAGTATGCTCGGCACCGCGTCTTCCTATATCAGTCGAAGCAATTTCTGCTTCCACGGCTTGAATGGCGATGGTTGACTCACGAACGCTTGACTCACCCGTTGCGACTCTAATTTGCAGACTATCGGTTAATTTACGGAACTGATCTGCTTCATGTAGTTTTTTCGCTACATCCATTTTTGTGTTACCGATTTTTGCAGTAGCATTCTGGATGGACTCCGCCATCCGTGCAAGCTGCACCTGCAATGTTTCAAGCTCGGCTTTCCGCGTAAATACTGAGGCCTGGCCTTTGACACCGCCTCCAGTTAATGAACCGCCCGCATTGACAATATCTCCATCAATCGTAACGACACGGAAACGATAGTTAAGTGCTTTTGCAATTGCCGAAGCACCGGCAAGTGTTTTAGCAACAATTGTATTACCTAGTAGATTTTCAGTAATGATCGCATACGCCTCATCGGTTTGCACAAGACGATCCGCAGTACCTATAAATTCCGGATGTTGCTCCACGGCACGCAATGCAGACGGTTGAATCTTCCGCGATTTCATGACATCTCTTGGTAAAAATGTAGCTCTCCCAGCATTTTTAGCCTTTAAATAAGCAATGGCTTTTCGCGCTTCCAGCTCGGTCGCAGTAATAATATGCTGCATGGCACCACCAAGTGCTGTTTCCACTGCTTTAATAAAGCCAGTATCCACGGAAATCAATTCAGCGACTGCACCATCGATACCGAGTAATTTACCGGATTTTTTCGCAATCAATACTTCTTTGACGCCAGAATAAAAGCCAGAAAAATCTGCTTCCATACTTTCCAAAGCATGTAACCGACCACGCATTTCATGTTGCTTATTCAACGCTGTTTGCACAAGCTCCTGCTGGGCATTGAGATCATCTTCTTTTTCCCGCAAAGCCTTCGATACTTCACGATAAGCTACATCAGCCTCTGTCAATCGTCGTTTCAATTCTGCTAACGCAGCAACTTTTACAGCCTTTTCTTTCGTGAGTTCTTGAAATCTCTCCTTCAGAATCGTTGTCTGCTGTGTAATTTTTTCCGATGAAGTTTTTTCGCCTTCAAGACGTTCGTCTATATGCTTCAAATCATTACGGATTGTCGCTTCCTCATTGAGTAAATCAATATAAGTCGACTTTAACTCTTCAATTTGCTGCTCCGTCTCTTTAACAGAGCGTTTCAAAATTTGAGAAATACCATCCATTTCAACAGAAATCACGCCATAATCCGTCTCCGTCAATGCCAATTTCTCACGAGCCGATAGTAGTTTTTCTGCTAGGACTAGCTTTTCCTCTTCATGCACAACAAGCTCCTGCTGAATCCTTTCGAGCTGCTGGTCAGTGTTTCGGCGTTTTTCCAAGGACAGCAAACGTCTACCTTCCCATTTTTCCGCCTCTGCGCTCGCTTCCACAAGCTTTTTTTGTAAAGTATCCAGCTGTTCATCTATCGCATTCAACTGTTGAGTCAATGCAACCGACTGCTGCTCCGCACTTCCCACTTCAGATTCTAGCTGCTCTTTACTTTGCTTAAACTTTTCAGCTTCCTCTGATTTTGCAATGATGGCATCGCTTAGATTTTTGGCATCGAAGTTGAGTAAGCTCACATCTGCCTCACGCATTTCTTCTGTAAGTATGCTATGTGTTTTAGCCGCTTCCGCGCTTTCTTGTAGCGGACCTATTCTCGAATCGAGCTCCTTCAAAATATCAAGAATACGATCTAAGTTATCTTCGGTTTCAAATAACTTGTGCTCCGCTTTCTTTTTTCTCGTTTTATATTTCAAAACCCCGGCTGCTTCATCGAAAATACTCCGGCGATCTTCCGGTCGACTATTGAGAATTTCATCAACACGACCTTGGGATATAATGGAGAACGCTTCTTTGCCAAGCCCTGAATCCATAAAGACATCATTGACGTCTTTCAATCGACATTGCTGACCATTTAGTAAGTACGCACTTTCCCCAGAACGAAACACCCGTCTGCTAACACTAATTTCCGTATAATCGAGCGGAAATAGCCCTTTGCTATTGTCCAAAATAAGTGTTACCTCTGCAAAGTTAAGTGGTTTTCGGGAATCACTCCCTGCGAAAATTACATCCTCCATCTTCGCACCCCGAAGTGATTTAGCAGACTGCTCCCCAAGAACCCAACGAATGGCATCTGTAATATTACTTTTGCCACTACCATTTGGACCGACAACCGCTGTCACGCCCGGCACAAAATCGACGCCCACACGCTCGGCAAACGATTTAAACCCCATAATTTCAAGTCTTTTCAGAAACACAATTAGCTCTCCCCTTCGGCCTGTCGACTCTTAAGTTCTTGAATCGCATGACGGGCTGCTTCCTGTTCAGCTTCTTTTTTCGATTTCCCGAGACCTGTTCCAAGCTCTACATCCCCGAGACGAACAACAGTGACGAATTTTTTAGCATGAGCCGGACCTTTCTCTTCAATAATTTCATATTGGAGTTGACCATTATTTTTTTGCTGAACAATTTCCTGTAGACGACTTTTATAATCCATCACATGCGAAAAAGCACCGATACTGATTTTAGGAAAGACGACTTTCTCAAGAAACGGCACGACTGCTTCCATTCCTTGGTCTATGTATAGCGCTCCGATAAACGCTTCAAATACGTCTGCTAGAAGAGCCGGTCGCATCCGTCCACCTGTTTGTTCTTCGCCTTTTCCTAGAAGAATATAATCACCAAAATGGAGTTCGTTTGAAAACTTAACGAGGGAAGGCTCACAAACAATAGCTGCCCTTAATTTCGTCAGCTCTCCTTCGCTCATACCAGGCTCAGTTGCATACAGGAACTGAGAAACCCCGAGTTCAAGCACTGCATCTCCTAAAAATTCAAGCCTTTCATTATCAGTGAAGTTTTTTCTTCGGTGCTCATTCACATAAGATGAATGCGTAAACGCATTGTACAATAGTGCATGATTTTTAAATTGAATATCCAATCTTTGTTGTAGCTCGTCAAATTTAGTACGAGTCGCAACTGGGAGTGTCGCAGTGATAGTTTTTCCGTTAGTTCGTCTAGTGTTCATAACCGATTCTGCCTTTCAAAACATAATGATTTAATTTTACCCTTTTCGATGCCTTTGTGCAAAAAAGATTCGTAAAAAATTGAAAAGAGACTCCTTCACCCTTTATAGAAAGGATGAAGGAGTCTCAATCGGCATAACTATTAGTTGATTTTTGATTCGATATACGAAACTGTATCTCCTACAGTCGTCACCTTTTCAGCATCATCATCAGAAATTTCCATTTCGAATTCATCTTCTAATTCCATAACAAGTTCTACGACGTCCAATGAATCTGCGCCTAGATCGTCACGGAAAGAAGCTTCTAATTTAACTTCACTTTCATCGACACCAAGGCGATCGACGATTACTTTCGTTACACGTTCAAGTACTGTTGACAAATTTGTCACCTCCTCTCAATGTCATAATCCGAACAAGGTTGATTTCCGCTTCAGGCGGACGCTTTCCGCGGGCTTGGCTTCAGCCGCTTCCCTCGCCACGCTCAGTCCAGGGTCTTCAGCTCAAGCTATTCCCGCTGGAGTCGCCGCCTTACGCTACAATCAACAAGAGTAAAACTTAAAATGTGCGCACAACCGAACAAACAATCACCACACATCTGTTGCAATACACCTTTATTACATTACCATTCCACCGTCAACATGGATAGTCTGTCCTGTGATATAAGCGGCATCGTCTGATAATAAAAACAGGACGGTTTTCGCTACATCTGCTGGACTTCCCAACTTGCCGAGTGGAATTGCTGTTAGCATTTGTTTTGTCACTTCTTCATTCAACGCATCGGTCATGTCCGTCGTAATAAAGCCTGGAGCTACAGCATTGACATTGATATTACGTGACGCAAGCTCTTTAGCGGCGGTTTTCGTGAAACCAATAACTCCCGCTTTTGCAGCTACATAGTTTGCTTGACCCGGATTTCCTGATACGCCAACGATTGATGCAACGTTGACAATTTTACCAGCACGCTGTCTCATCATTTGGCGTGTAACACCTTTCGTGCACAGGAAAACACCTTTTAGGTTGATGTTGATAACATCATCCCATTCATCATCCTTCATTCGCATTAGCAAATTATCTCTTGTAATGCCTGCATTGTTAACGAGAATATCAATCGAACCAAAAGTCTCTAGCGTTTGATCGACCATCACCTTCACACTGTCTGCATTTGAAACGTCTGCTTGGATTGCAAATGCCTCTCCACCAGACTCCGTGATCAATTGAACGACTTCATCGGCTTTGCCTTTACTTCCACTATAATTAACCGCTACACGCGCGCCTTCCTTAGCTAAAAGCAATGCAATTTCACGTCCAATTCCCCGTGAAGCTCCTGTAACAATCGCTGTTTTCCCTGCAAATCTCCCCATTACGACCACCCTTTCGAAGCTTCGATGACAGCTTGTAACGTTTCTTCATCATAAACCGGCAGGACAGTGGCACTACGGTCTATTTTTTTGACAAGCCCACTCAATACTTTCCCTGGCCCACATTCGATGAAATGCGTAACGCCTTGCTCCAGCAATGTGCGAACCGAATCCTCCCACAGAACAGGTGAATAAAGCTGTTCAACAAGGAAGCCTTTGATGTCATTCGAATGAGTAACTACTGATGCATTCACATTAGCAATGACCGGAATCGTGGCATCTGACATTGTTACTTCGTCCAACGCCGCACGTAACTTTTGCGCCGCAGGTTCCATCAATGATGAATGGAATGGTCCGCTTACATCGAGTGGAATCGCTCTTTTAGCGCCTGCTTCTTTCAACGCTACACAAGCTTTCTCGACGCCTGCCTTCGTGCCGGAAATGACAATTTGTCCCGGACAATTTAAATTGGCGGGTTGAACGGCAAAGCCCTCTGCCGTAATTGCATCAGTAACGGCCTTTAGCTTGTCACCATCCAGTCCTAAAATGGCTGCCATTGCCCCTTCACCTGCCGGAACAGCTTCGTTCATAAATAATCCACGCTGATGAACGATAGACACACCATCCGCAAATGTCAGAACGCCTGAAGCAACAAGCGCTGTATACTCGCCTAGACTATGTCCTGCCGTATAATCCGGTGTGATACCAGCTTCTACTAATCGTGCGGCAATCATTGAACCGACTGTTAAAAGCGCCGGCTGTGCGTTGTAAGTGAGTGTCAATTCAGCTTGAGGTCCTTCTGTAAGAAGCTGACTTAGTTGAAATCCAAGGACCTCATCAGCTTGCTTAAAAAATTGCTTACTATCGGCATAGGTTGCTGCCAATTCTGTTCCCATCCCTACTGCTTGTGAGCCTTGTCCTGGGAATATGAATGCTACTTTCGTCATTGAATGTCCACCTTCCTTACTGTTTCGCGAATAGTTCCAGTAACATCGTATTGCACCATTGTTCTTGCTTGTCGGATGGCATTCAAAATAGCATTGGCATTGGACGAGCCATGTGCTTTAATAACGGGAGAATTTAAGCCAAATAACCCGGCTCCGCCATATTCTGTATAATCCATTTTATTTTTCAAGCCACGCAAGTCATTTTTTACAAGTGCAGCAGACAATTTCGTTTTCACTGAACTACCATAAACTTCTTTTAGCATCGAGAAGAATGCACCCGCGGTTCCTTCAATGGTCTTTAACACAACATTCCCTGTAAAACCATCCGTCACCACAACATCCGCTACACCGGTCAATAAATCACGCGCCTCCACATTACCGATAAAATTAATCGGCGCTTCTGTTAGAACACCAAAAGCAGCTTTCGTCAGTTCATTGCCTTTACCTTCTTCTGTGCCTATATTCAGTAAACCTACACGCGGATTGTCAATGCCTCGCACTTTTTCTGCGTAAATACTTCCCATTACCGCATATTGCCCAAGCTGGGACGGCTTTGCATCTGCATTAGCACCAAGGTCTAGCATAACGAAGCCTTTGCCATCCACAGTTGGAAGTGTCGGGGCAAGCGCAGGACGTTCAATACCGTCAATTCGTCCAACGACAAACAAGCCTGCGGCCATTAGTGCTCCTGTATTGCCTGCGGATACACATGCCGCCGCTTCGCCATCTTTCACGGCTTGCGCCATTCTAACCATAGATGCATCTTTTTTCCGACGGATTGCTCGAACTGGTTCGTCATCCGCCTCAATTTTTTCTGTACAGTGGATAACCTTCAAACGCTCATGTTGTTGTAAGAATGGCGACATAGCTTGCTCATCACCATAAATATGTATGTGTATGTCATCAAATGCAGCGAGACTTTCCAATGCACCCGCAATAATTTCACCAGGTGCATGATCCCCGCCCATTCCATCTAGCGCTATAATCATATGATTTCTACCTGCTTCCTATCCGTCGTCCGGTACATATAAAACTCTCCCGTGAACACTGTTTCATCACCAACTGTTGAAACAACCTCAACGAGCGTCCTTTTTTCTACTAAGCTTTCTTTCTTCACTTCAGCGCGCGCGACAACGCGCTCACCTGCTTTCACGGGCTTTAAAAAGTGAATAGACGATTTGACGGTCAATGCCAAATCATCATCCATCACCGCAACTGCCAATGAATTAGCTTGAGCGAAAAGGTGATGCCCGCGCGCAATACCATTGCGTTGGAAAACATGATCCTGCGTCACATCGAAAATGGACAAAGCCCTTTTATCAAGTTCAATATCTATAATATCTCCAATAATTTCGTCGGAATGAAGTGACTTCACTTCTTCTTGCATCGTACGTGTAGCAACAGTCTTTAATCGTTCCCTTAGCTCTGGGATACCGCCCTCAAGTCGATCCAATCGAATCGTCTGTACACTCACTGTAAAATGCTCCGCTAATTCCCCATCTGTTAAAAACGGGTTTTCTTCAAGCAACAATCCAAGCTGTCGTTGCCGTTCCTTTTTAGGCATTCTCAATCGTTTCACCTTCCGGATTAGCACTTGGTACTAATAGTAGTATATAAAGACGGAAAAGAGAATGCAAGTATAGAAATGCGGAAGGCGCCGTTTAAAGGAATTTAGCCTTTATCCAATAAGCTTCCCGCTTGACTCACATCTCTTAATCCAGCCTTTCCATACTAAGCGCGCCAGATTGCTCCAGTTGTGATTGAAGAACAGCATATTCGGGATTTTCCCAAAACTGAGTGGAGCCCAATAATCGTTCTGCATCTTTCCTAGCTGTTTCGAGTGCTCGATAGTCATGTACAGGATCTGCCACTTTAAACTCAGGCATCCCACTTTGCTTTCTTCCGAAGAAATCTCCTGCTCCTCTTAATTCTAAATCCTTTTCTGCTAAAACAAAGCCATCATTCGTCTCCGTCATAATTTGCATCCGCTCCTTGCCTTCCTCCGTTTTCGGATCGGCTAGCAAAACACAATAGGACTGATCAGCTCCACGACCTACTCGCCCCCTTAATTGATGGAGTTGCGCAAGTCCAAAGCGTGTCGCATCATAGATAAGCATAAACGTCGCATTCGGGACGTTCACCCCAACTTCTACGACTGTCGTCGAAACCAATATGTGAATGTCCCCATCGCTAAATTCACGCATAATGGCATCCTTATCGTCCGCATGAAGACGACCGTGCATGAGGCCAACATTATATTTCCCGGCAAAATGAGTCGCCAGTTGGCCGTGCACATCTACCGCATTTTGAACATCCAGCTTATCGGATTCCTCAATCAAAGGGCAAATCACATAGGCCTGACGTCCTGCGCTCAGCTCTGTTTCCATCTTGCGTAATACAGGCAATAGTGAATCCTCTTTCAACCAATGCGTTTCGATTTTCTTCCGCCCAGCAGGTAATTCATCCAAAATCGACACATCCATTTCACCAAACGCGGTAATAGCCAGCGTCCTTGGAATCGGCGTCGCCGTCATGAATAGGACGTCTGGATTTAATCCTTTATCCCTCAAAATACGACGTTGCTCGACACCGAAACGATGCTGTTCATCCGTGATGACTAATCCAGGATTACTAAAAACAACGTCCGGTTGGATTAGTGCATGTGTACCGATTAGCAAATCAATTCCACCTGACTCTAGCTGTTCTAGCAAAGCTTTTCTCGCCTTCGCCTTCGTCGATCCTGCTAAAAACGCCACCGTAACACCATGCGGCTCCAGCCATTCGGCAAGTGATGCCGCATGTTGCTCGGCCAGGATTTCTGTTGGCGCCATCAGTGCCCCTTGAAAGCCCGCTGTAATAGCCGCGTATAGGGCGATAGCCGCCACAACTGTCTTCCCCGATCCAACATCACCTTGTAATAGACGATTCATGCGAATTGGACTTTTCAATTCTGAGCATAACTCATTTACGACTCGCTTTTGGGCACCTGTCAATTCAAAGGGCAAGCTCGCAATAAAGGCTTTTACTTTCGTCAAATCATAGTCAATGGCGACGCCTTGCTCTGCTTCTTTTCGCGCCTTTTTCATGCCTAGCATTTTTAGTTGGAATAGCAGCAATTCCTCATAGACAAAACGTCTTCTTCCATGCTTAACATCTTCAGGACTTGTGGGGAAATGAACCATTTCAAGTGCCTGCCCGATTTCAGGTAAGCGATAAGCCTCGCGAATATCAAAAGGAAGCGCTTCTTCATATTGCCCAACAGCGGCATCCAATGCATTGCGCATAAAACGGCGAAATGTCTTTTGATGCATGATGCCCTTTAAGCTATAGACAGGCTCAAAGTCAGCTTGCTCGGTCTTTGGTCCATCTTTAAAATTGCTCACATTGATGACTTGCCTGCCACGGTCCCACTTGCCTGTAACAGTCACAATCATGCCAGGTACTAAACGATCCTTTAAATAATGCTGATTGAAAAAGACCGCCTTCACGAGATGACTGCCAGCAAGAAGACGGATTTGTAGACGCGACCTATTTTTGCCTAAAAAAAGAACGGAAGGCTCGCTTTCGACCCTTCCTTCAATCGTCACCCGTTCGTTATGTGGTGTTTCAGTCAAATCCTTCAATCTAAAATCTTCATGGCGGTACGGGAATGTCATGACAAAGTCGTAAATTGTGGATATCCCAAGTGCTTCTAATTGTTCACCTGTCGATTTTCCGACACCCTTGATTGTCGTAACGGCATCATGAATTGACGAGGTCACTGTTAGCATTATCCTTCCCGAATATTTTTGCCTCTAGCGCTTTTCCTGTCGGTGTTGCAGCTAAACCACCTTTTGCTGTTTCCCGTAGTGCAGAAGGCATAGACTGACCGATTTTATGCATCGCTTCAATGACTTCATCTGTTGGAATACGACTAACGATACCTGCAAGCGCCATATCTGCTCCAACAAGTGCTTTAGCCGCTCCCATCGCATTGCGTTTCACACAAGGCACTTCTACCAAACCTGCTACTGGGTCACAAACAAGTCCAAGCATGTTTTTCATCACAATCGAAAAGGCTTCTGCACTTTGTTGAGGTGTCCCTCCAGCCATTTCCACAATAGCAGCTGCTGCCATAGAACCTGCTGAACCGGTTTCAGCCTGACAGCCACCAGCTGCACCTGAAATCGAGGCATTATTCGCGACGATAAAACCGAATGCACCTGTCGTAAAGAGATAGTTAATCATTTGCTCTCGTGTTGGATTCAACTTATTTTTCACGGCAAATAATGTTCCTGGTACAATACCGGCTGCACCAGCAGTTGGTGTCGCACAAATCGTGCCCATCGCAGCATTCACTTCATTTGTGGCGACCGCTTTACTAACTGCATCCAATAGCAAATCACCTGATAAGCCTTTACCTGTCGCGATATAATTTTGCATAAGAACCGCATCTCCACCCGTTAAACCAGATGTCGATTGCACGCCCTGAAGCCCTCTTTCAATCGCATTTTCCATTACAGTCAAGTTGTTATCCATTTGTGCAATAATATCTTGACGTGATCGTTTCGTTACTAGCATTTCTTGTTCAATCATAATTTCTGAAATCGGTTTTTGTTGCGTTTCCGCAAGTGCCACTAGCTCTTTAACCGTACCAAATAAAATCTCCATATATGTTCTCCTCCTTAGTTCGCTAACGTTGAAACTTGTGTGACATTCGGCAAGGCCTGTAGCTCGTTCAATAGTGTATCGTCAATCATCTGATCTACCTCAATGACCATAAGAGCCATTTCCCCTTTTTCCTTGCGGCCCACTTCCATATGAGCGATATTCATGCCCTGCTTCGCAATAACATTGGAAACGCTTGCAATGACACCAGAACGATCATCGTGAACAACAAGAAGCGCTGGATAATGTCCTGATAAACGTAACGGAAAACCATTCAAATCGACAACTTCCATCGTTCCCCCGCCAATCGAAATGCCCGTTAACTCCATCGTCCCTTTACTATCGCCAATGACAAGTCGTGCTGTGTTTGGATGGTCAGCCTCTTCCTCTTCAGCGATGAATTCAAATGTCATCCCCAATTGCGCAGCTTCTTCAAACGCTGTTTTAATGCGTTCGTCAAACGTATCGTAATCTAACAATCCCCCAATAATTGCTACATCCGTTCCGTGACCTTTATACGTTTGTGCGAACGAACCATACAGATGGATTCTTGCCCACTCAGGTTGACGACCAAAAAGTGTCCGTGCAACACGACCAATCCTTGCGGCACCAGCAGTATGTGAAGAAGACGGACCAATCATGACCGGACCAATAATTTCAAAAACGGATCTAAATTTCATCTTATATTATCCCCTTTTAAATGAAATAGTACTCTGTTCATTTTACATGAATAAATGGTTTAAAACAAAAAATATTGTTTTTAGATAATATCATTAAAGGAGCAGTACACCACAAATACGGTGCACTGCTCCTTTAAACCTTATTCCACTGAAATGATATACGGATATAGCGGCTGCTTTCCATCATACAACTCAACTTCCGTATGACTAAAGTTATTCTCTACATAATCTACCATCGCGGCTGCTTGTTCTTCACTAACATCTTCACCATATAAAATCGTGACAATTTCATCGTCTTCTTCAACGAGTGAAGCGAGTAACGCCTTCATCACTTCTTCAAGTGAAGGTGTTGAAATAATAATTTTTCCACCTGCAATACCCATGAAGTCATCTTTTTTAATATCGACACCATCTATTGACGTGTCGCGTACAGCGTATGTGACTTGTCCTGTTTTGACAAATGATGCAGCTTCCTTCATCACATTCGCATTCGCAGTCACTTCTACTTCCGGATTGAAAGCTAAAATAGCTGCAAGACCTTCTGGCACTGTTTTTGTAGGTACAACAGCCGCTTCAATACCGATTACTTCTGCCGCTTGTTCAGCTGCCATAATGATGTTTTTATTGTTCGGTAAAATAAGAACACGCTCTGCGCCTACTTCTTGAATCGCCTTAACAATATCCTCCGTTGATGGGTTCATTGTTTGTCCACCTTCAATAACGGCAGATGCCCCTACACTTCTCAGTAAATCAGCAATACCAGACCCCATCGCAACTGTCACAACTGCATATGGATGTTTGACCGCCTGTTTTTTTGTTGGAGTTTGTGCTGAATAGTTCTCACCGACAATCTCCATATGTTGTTCACGCATGTTTTCAATTTTAATTTTGATTAGCGAACCGAATTTTTGTCCATAATTAAGGGCGTCGCCTGGTTCTTCTGTATGAATATGTACTTTGGCAACTTCCTCATCAGAAATGACAAGCAGTGAATCACCAAACTCACTTAATGCTTGGCGGAATTCAGATTCATCATACGGATTTGTTGCTAATTTATCCGCTGCAAATTTCACCATAAATTCTGTACAATAGCCAAATTCGATATCTTCCGTATTCATGAAGCCTTGAACACTACGATGGTGCTCAGCATTCACTAGGTCATCCATCGATCCAACAACTGTTCTTTCTGGAAGTTCTTCGCCTTTTAGACATGCTAAAAAGCCCTCGTATACATAAACGAGACCTTGACCGCCGCTATCTACGACGCCAACTTCCTTTAAAACGGGCAATAAATCCGGCGTCCGCTCTAGCGATGCTTTCGCTTCCTCCACGATTGCTTCCATCACTGCGATGATATCCTCAGTTGCTTTCGCTTTTTCTACACCAACATTTGCAGCATCCTTGGCAACCGTCAAAATCGTTCCTTCTACTGGCTTCATCACTGCTTTATAGGCAGTTTCAACACCATATTTCAAGGCAACTGAAAATTTCTCGCCATCTAAAGTCGCTTCATTCTCAACTGACTTTCCAAAGCCACGGAATAATTGTGACAAAATGACACCCGAATTTCCGCGTGCACCCATAAGTAAACCTTTTGATAATGCATTTGCGGTTTCTCCTAGGTGGGCAACAGCGTTTACCTCTGTTTCTTTTGCCCCTGATGACATGGACAAATTCATATTTGTACCCGTATCACCGTCTGGCACTGGAAAAACGTTAAGTGAATCGACATAGTCCGCATTTTGATAGAGGTGATGAGCACCCATCTTTATCATTTCTGCAAACTTTAAACCATCTATGGACTTCATTAAAATTACTTCCTCCTTCTACAGGTTAGTCACTCGGACTCCCTGGACAAAAATATTTACCGATTTAACAGTCATACCAATTGTTTTTTGCAATGTATACTTTACTTTCGATTGGACTTGGTAGGCAACTTCGGAAATTTTAGTACCATATCCAACAATGACGTACATATCAATATGCGTATCATCTCCAACGTTACGGACGATGACTCCCCGCGCAAAGCTTTCTTTACGAAGTATCTCTGTCAATCCATCTCGAATCTGATGCCTTGAAGCCATTCCAACAATGCCGTAACATTCAATCGTCGCTTCGCCAACTACTTGAGCAATGACGTCGTTTGTAATATCGATTTTGCCGTATTCATTTTTCACTTCAACTGACATGGTTAGGTCCCTCCTGCATCTTTTCTCACTTGCCCCTATTGTACTATATCTACAATCATAATAAAAGAAAGCATTCGTATTCTGAATAAAGGCATCATTTTCCACTGGATCATTTTCGGTTCGCTTTTCGGCGAATTATCCACGACAAAATTACCGCGAGAATAAATGTGTAGAAATGCGGCGATGCCGCATCCCTGTATATAAAACACATCACGATAATCGTATAGAATTTGTTCAATCTAAGGCGTTCCAAAATAACTATACACAGAGTGCACAACTTTATTATTTTTCGGACTAAAAAAGTCTGTAAAGGCATTCACCTTGAAAGATGTCGTAAAAAAGGTTGCAACACCGTTTGTCATATGATACATTATTATGGTATGCGAATAACAAGTAAATCGCTTAATCATCATTCGCAAGGAGGTACTAACTATGGCTAAAGAATGTGTTATTTCAGGACGCAAAGCCCGTGCGGGAAACTCTCGTTCACACGCGATGAACTCTAACAGACGTACTTGGGGTGCGAACCTTCAAAAAGTCCGTATTCTCGTTAACGGTAAACCTAAACGTGTATGGGTCTCTGCAAGAGCCCTTAAATCAGGTAAAGTTCAACGCGTTTAATTTTATAGGCTAACGCCGTAAAATTAAACATGAACGGAAATAAAACACCAGGCTGAATTCCTTCAGCCTGGTGTTTTTTCTCTTTTCTTTTTTCTAGATTTATTACTAGCAGTAACCTTTGGCGGATCCTCTTTTTGAAAAACAACCAAGCACTTCCGGACGAAACCACTCACAACTTTCGGCATCGTAAATGTATAAACGCGCAATTCCCCACTCCTTTCAGGAATCTGAACTCCTTACCATTAAGCATATGCCCCGATGGAATGAGATAGTACAGACTTCTGCCGCGGGTTCGTTACTCGTAAATTTAGTCATGCCGGTTTCGAGTCTCTCATCTTGCGTCTCGTATTTAAAACCCGATAATGTAAGACCAACCACATCCCCGCCAAAAGGGAAGAAAGAAACGTATGGAAAACGGTCATCACGTGCGCATTCATGTTGACCTGTCAGTAGGATAGACAACTCATTCGTTGTATTGCGTATTGAAAAACGAATTTCTTTATGTTTCATCTGAAGACGGTACAACAGGTGAAGGGCGGACTCCATATGATCCAGCCTGCCACCTGTAACACCTGTCAAAATAACATGGTTTGGATTATACGAGAGTGCACAGTCGACGGCTAGTTCCGTGTCAGTTTCATTCTTTTCCGAACGGAACCGCCCAACTTTATGAACAGCTGCCACAATTTGATTATATTCATCAATCGACACCGAATCGAAATCACCGACAGCTTCATGTGGAATAATACCTTGTTGCAATAAGTGTAATGCACCTCTATCCGCCCCGATGAAAACTGTGTCCTCACACCGAAATTCCATCATATCTACAATTTCTGAATGAGGGCCACCCGCGCAAACGACGGCAATTGTCATTTTATTAACGCACCTTCACCTGCAAGCTTGATGCGCTGTAATGCTGCCGCGCGGTCCGATGCATTAAAAACAGCCGATCCGGCAACAAGGATTGTTGCTCCCGCTTCTACACAAGGTATAATCGTTTCTTCGTTGACACCGCCGTCAATTTCAATTTCAATTGGCAAGTTACGATTGCGGATGATATCCGCCAATTGCTTCACTTTTGGAAGTACTGAATGGATGAATTTCTGACCCCCGAATCCAGGATTCACCGTCATAAACAGCACCATGTCAACTTCCTCCAGAACATGTTGAATCGTTTCAATCGGTGTATGCGGATTCAAGACGACACCTGATTTTACACCGAGTGATTTAATGAGCTGTAAAGTGCGATGCAAATGCGGGCATGCTTCCACATGAACCGTGATATAGTCTGCTCCTGCTTTTGCAAATTGCTCAATATACGCATCAGGATTGCTAATCATCAAATGGACATCTAACGGTAGCTTTGTCACTGGTCTTAGTGCCTCCACAACAATTGGTCCCATCGTAATATTAGGAACAAAATGACCATCCATTACATCGATATGAATCAACTCTGCCCCTGCTGCTTCTACTTCTCTTACCTCGTCGGCAAGTTTTGAAAAATCAGCTGCTAAAATAGAAGGTGCTATTTTAATCATGTTTGTCGTACCTCGGCTTCCTGTCTAATATTTCTTGCATAAATTGCAAGTAGTTTTCATACCGATGGCGTGGCATTCCGCCAGCCTCTACCTGCTCTTTCACGGCACACTTTGGTTCCTTTAAGTGTAAGCATCCCCGAAATTTACACATCGTGGACAGTTCATCCATATCAACAAAGTAATGGGATAATTGTTCCTTTTCAATATGATCAAAATCGAGTGAACTGAAGCCCGGTGTATCTGCAACAAGTCCTCCTGCAATCTCAAGTAACTCTACATGTCGAGTCGTGTGTTTCCCCCGACCAAGTGCTTCTGAAATTTCACCTGTTTTCAACGCAAGGATCGGTAACACTGTATTCAATAAAGTCGACTTTCCAACACCAGACTGCCCTGCTAAAACGGTTGTCTTTCCTTTTAAATAAGGTTCTAGCGTAGCAGAAAGAGACTCATCATCAATAAAGGTTTCAATAACGTCATATCCAATTTTTTTGTAATAAGCTGCCGCTTCTGCAACTTTCTTAAGCTCCTCACCATCCGCTAAATCCTTTTTCGTCAAACAAATGACAGGCTGCACGTCAAACGATTCGACGACAACCAAAAATCGATCCAGCAGGTGCGGGCTAAAAGCCGGTTCTACCATCGAAAACACAAGCAAGGCTTGATCGATATTAGAAATCGGTGGGCGTACGAGCTCATTGCGGCGCTCGTGGACAGCGGTAATAAGCGCATCATTATCCCCATCAGGCACAAACGTTACATGATCTCCCACAAGTGGATGAATCCCACGATTTCTAAACACCCCACGACTCTTACACTGTATCAATTGCCCATCCTGCTCTACATAATAAAACCCACTAATCGCTTTTCTAATTTGTCCTTCCGGCATCCAATACCTTCTTTCTATTTTTCATTATAATCAACAGCCTGCTCAACGATAATTTTGCCATCGCGTGTAATCATATAAGCCCCGCGTTGACCTTCTTCTAATTCAACACTAATCTTCTTCTTAGTATTTTCCATAATCGTGAAAACCTCTACAGGCTTAGCCATATTATTGGTCTTATCTTGCACATAAATCTTAATCTCTTGCGGAACTAGAACAGGTGGTGCGGGCGGTACCCAATTGCCATCCTCATCTACTTCTCCGTCGCCGACATCAATCTCCTCTGGTAAATATTCAATCGTCACGTTGTGAACAATGACCTTATCCGGTTTCTTCTCTTCACCTTTCGAGAGGGCAACCTCTACCTTATCCCCATCTTTCATGTCCGTCCCTTGTTTAGGTGTTTGCCAAATGACATGTCCTGCTGGCACTGTAGGTGAATATTCTTCCCCCACTACAGTAATCGCAAGCCCTGATGTCTTCGCATAGTCATTCAACGCTTGTTTATCATACCCTCTGAGATCCTCAAGTTTTTGAAGTTTTTTTCCCTTACTTATCGTAAAGACTACATCTGTATCTTCTGGCACTACAGCTGTCCCCTCTACCGGATCCTGCTCTAAAATAGTACCTGGCTCTTTATCCGAAAAAGCTTCTTTAGAGTCTACTTTGTAGCCTTTCTTTGTTAGGAAATCTGCTACTCGTTCATAGTCCTGATCTGTATAATCCTCAAACTCCACCTTATCTTTCCCTGTGCTCATATACAAAGTAACTGCAGAACCGACATCCCGCTTCTTTCCTTCTTCCGGGATGGTACGGATAATTTGCCCTTCTTCAAACTCTTCAGATGGCTGTTTCAGTGTTTCCTCCAACTTAAAGCCTGCCTCCAATAAAATATCAATTGCTTCAGCTTCCGTTTTTCCAGCAACTTCTGGAATGAATTCTTTTTTAGGTCCTAATAAGCCTGGTAATAGCAGCAATAGGAGGACTATCACAAATGCACCAGCAATTCCGCCGACAATGAGTGGCCACTTTTTCCGCTTTTTAACAGGGATTTGCGGAGGATCAACTACGATAACTGGCTCCACTTTTTTTGTCATTTCCAGCACTTCAAACTTGGATGCCTCTGTAACAACCGGAATCGCATGCGTCCGATCGTCGTCAAATGGTACAACAAATTTCGGCTCTGCAGCTCGCTCCGATGACAATGCCGTCAGTAAATCGTCATACATTTCATCAGCCGACCGATAACGATGTGCAGCATCTTTCGTTGTTGCTTTCAGAATGATATTTTCTACACTTTGTGGAATGGCTGGGAATAAGGCACGAACAGAAGGCGTTTCCTCCTGTAAATGCTTTAGTGCAATCGCAACAGCCGTTTCTGCTGAAAACGGAAGTTCGCCTGTTAATAATTCATAAAAAACAATACCCAGTGAATAAATATCAGATTTTTTTGTTGCCATCCCACCACGTGCTTGCTCAGGTGATAAATAATGGACTGTACCAACTACCGAATTGGTTTTCGTATGGGCAGTTGCACTGAGCGCCATCGCAATACCAAAGTCTGTAATTTTCAAATTTCCCTCTGCATCCATCAAAATATTTTGCGGCTTAATATCACGGTGCACAATACCATTATGATGGGCATTTGATATAGCGGAAACGAGCTGTCGCATAATTGGCAATGCCTGTTTAGGAGATAATGGACCATTTGTTTGAATGAATTTTTTCAGCGTCTGGCCTTCTACATACTCCATTACAAGATAGAGTAGTTCTCCCTCCTCACCCACATCAAAAATATCGACAATATGTGGATGCGTTAAGCTTGTAGCAGACAATGCCTCTCGCTGGAACCTGCGCTTCAATTCTTCTTCATTCGCGAAATCATAGTTCAAAACTTTAATAGCTACATCTCGGTTTAAAATGATGTCATGTGCTAAGTAAACCTTCGACATCCCTCCGTCACCAATACTTTTAAGTATTTCATAACGTTCTCCGATTCTACTTCCAATCATGGATTATTCACCTCCGACTTGGTAGAATCAACCAAAATGACTGAGATATTATCCTCTCCACCCATTTCATTTGCTAAATCTACAAGTTTTTTTGCTTTATCATGTAGCGTAGCATCCGAAAGGACCACTTCACGCATAAGCTGTTGATCGACTTTATTACTCAAACCGTCTGTACATAGGAGCAAATAAGTTTTTTCATCCAATTCAATTGAATAATGATCAGGTTCAATCGTCTTTTCAGAACCGATTGCCTTCATAATCCAATTTTTTTGGGGATGGACAGCCGCCTCCGCCTCCGTTATTTCACCACTATCAAGTAGCACATTGACGTAGGAATGATCACGTGTCACCTGACAAATCCCGTTATCATTAATAGCATAAACGCGACTATCGCCTGTATGGGAAACAAGACAGCTACGCCCACGAATAAGCGCCGCCTCTAATGTTGTCCCCATTCCTTTCAGGTTCTCATTATCATTGGCATAATTATAAATTACTCTGTTGACATGATTGACGGCTTCGCGAAGCCATTCTACCCAATGCTGGTCCTCTTCAAAGCTGGTACTATCCAGCTTCATAAATTGCTCGCCAATTAGTTGGATAGCTGTTGAGCTGGCATAATCTCCGCCCTGGTGACCACCCATTCCATCTGCTATCACCGCCAGAATGATGCCGTTTGGCAATGTGTACACGGCTGCGCGATCTTCGTTAACGGTTCTTTTCCTACCTACGTCTGATAAGATTTCGAATTGCAACGTCCATCCCCCCTTGTTTGTTTCGAGTTCTCTGTGAAATTAAGTGATCCCATTGAAATTCGCTCGGCGCTTGGGGATGCTTCCCACGATAAGCCTGACGGAAAACCACCCTCGGTCTTATCGCTTCAGCTACCCCAGTAAGGCGCCTTCGCTAGAGAATAAATAAAGTCAGTAGCTCAAATACTTATTGCTGTTTTTTACGGAATACGGTGACGAAGAATCCGTCGCTGCCGAAGTGCTGTGGTAGGACTTGGAGTGTATCGTCTTCGATTGCTAATTTGTCGATGTCATTTAACTGAGTTAATGGAACTTTTTCCATGTCTGAATGGCGCGCTAAGAAATGTTCCACCATGCCACGGTTTTCCATATGCTCTACTGTACATGTACTATAGACGATGATGCCGTCCGGTTTAATCAGTTCGCGGGCTGTATCGAGTAGGTCAGATTGGATTTGTACGAGTCCATTGAAATCAGCTTCTGTCTTATTGTACTTAATTTCAGGCTTTCTCCGAATGACTCCTAGTCCACTGCATGGTGCGTCAACAAGGATACGATCGAAAGAGGATGCAGCGTATATTTCCGTCAACTTTCGGCTATCCCCACTTTTTGCTTGAATGGATGTTAAACCAAGTCGTGAAGCATTCGCTTCAATCAAAGCCAATTTATGTTCATGAATATCATGTGCGAACACTTCGCCTGTATCTTTCATCTTCTCAGCAATATGAGTCGTTTTCCCACCTGGCGCTGCACACATGTCAAGCACTTTCATGCCAGGTTGTGCGTCTAATGCTAGTACAGGCAGCATGGAGCTTTCGTCTTGAATGGTAATCCAACCCTTTTTATAGGCTTCTGTATTCGCTGGATTGCTAGTGACGGAAACGATACATTCTGGGACCACTTCACCTATTCTGACTTCAATACCTTCTGCTTCAAGTGATGCAATCGCTTCGGCTACTGTTGTTTTAGCTGTATTGACACGAACTGTCATTGCAGGTGGATTATTGTTTTCGTGCGCCATAATCGCAGCTTCTTCCTCGCCAAACTGTTCACTCCAGCGCTTAATAAGCCATTCAGGATGGCTCGTTTCAATCGCTGTTTTTGCGATGCCATCCGCCATATCATCCAACGAACGAACACCTTTGCGTAAGACCGAACGAAGAATACCGTTGACTGTTGGCGCAATGCGTTTATGACCACGTCTTTTCGCAATTTCAACCGCTTCATGGACAACCGCATGTGGCGGAATTTTCGTTAGGTAGACAATTTGATAAATTGACATTCTAAGCAATTCTCGCACCCAGCCGTCCAGTTTCCCACGAACAAAAGGTTCCAAATAATAATCGAGTGCCATGCGATGTTGTAATGTACCATATGTCAATTCCGTCAATAGCCCACGGTCTTTCGTTTCGATACCATATTTTTCAATTGTTCGGTGTAGCAATAAATTACTGTATGCTTGGTTATTATTAATTTCCATTAAAATAGATAATGCCGCGTCCCGGACATTGCCGTTCCAGATTTTCTTTTTCGGTCTAGTATTCATACAAATCGGTCCCCTTCGTTCCACTTCGATCCGGTTCCACGAACAAATACATCCGCTGGCATCCGGTTTTTTCCGGCTGGTTGGAGATCCGTTATCGCGACAGCGACATCATCGCCTGCTTTAACAATAATTCGATCTGGTTCAATTTTAAGAATTGTACCCGGTTCAGCATCTAACTGCGTTGCAACCTTTTCACTCCACCAAACCTTGACGTTTTCACCTTGCATCGTCGTGTAGGCAACCGGCCAAGGATGGAGTCCACGAACTTGATCATAGATGGCTTTTCCGCCTTGGGACCAATCAATCCGCTCTTGTTCACGTGAGATATTACGCGCAAATGTCACAAGTGATTCATCTTGGACCGTTTTATTATTTGTACCATCTATTATAGAAGGAAGTGTTTCCTTCAATAACTTTGTTCCCGCCACAGACAATGAATCAAAGAGCAATCCCGTATGGTCTGTGTCAGCAATCGGCACAACCACTTGTGAAATAATATCGCCTGCATCTAATTTTTCAACCATATACATAATCGTCACGCCTGTTTCCGTTTCCCCGTCCATAATAGACTGATGGATTGGCGCGCCGCCACGGTATTTTGGCAATAAAGAAGCATGGACATTAATGCAACCCAGCCTTGGAACTTCCAGCAATTCTTTCGGTAAAATTTGACCGAAGGCTGCAGTTACAATGAGATCTGGTTTGAGTGCAATAATTTCCGCTAATTCACTAGAGCCTGTTAGTTTTTCAGGCTGAATAATCGGTAAGCCGAGTCGTAGCGCCTCTACTTTTACAGGTGGCGGCGTTAAAACACGTTTGCGTCCAACCGGTCGATCGGGTTGCGTGACGACTGCCGAAATTGTATGCCCTTCCTCATGCAGCATTGTGAGGACTGATACCGAAAATTCTGGCGTGCCCATAAATACGATATTAGTCATGTTCACTTGCCTCCTCTTCCTCGTCCATTTCTTCAAATTCAGATGGATCGACCACTCGAATGATTTTCGAATCAAACAGCACACCATTTAAATGATCGATTTCATGAAGAATAGCGCGTGCTTCATAATCCTCAGCTTCAATTTGGTACAAGGAACCATCCCGTTCCTGTGCTTCTACACGGACAAAAAATGGTCTCTCTACTTCACCGTATAGACCTGGGAAACTAAGACAGCCTTCAATTTCAACTTCAGAGCCTCCGATAGCTGTCACAACAGGGTTGACCATTTCAATTACGTCCTGTCCCTCTCCCATATCAACAATAGCGACACGTATCGCTTCACCAATTTGTGGTGCTGCAAGGCCTACACCATCCGCCGCAACCATCGTGTCATACATATCATCCAAAAGCTTCGCAAGCTTCTTATCAAATTTCACTACTTCTTTACACATTTGTCGTAGCACCGGTGCTGGGTGCTCCACAATTTTACGTATTGCCAATCCAATTCCTCTTTTCTATCTAGTTAAGGTGATAGTACCGCCCTTTGAATAATGGCAGTACTATCACCGAATTTAATAAATGGACACTGGCTCCAGATCAACCGTCATCGTTAGGCCTGCTTTAATCCAGTCTGTCCTGTAGTACTTAATGAGCTGTTGAAGCGCCTCTGTCAACTTCGGCTCTTTTTTGTATTTTATCAAACATTGGTAACGATATCTATTATTCACACGGCTAATGGCAGCCGCAGTTGGACCGATGATGACGGTATCGGGCGATAGGTTCCCTTTTAAAAACCTAGCCCCTTTTTCCGCAAAGTCGGCTACTTTTAGCAAATCCTCATGCGTAAACTGGACGAGTGCCACAAAATAAAATGGTGGGTAGCCATATTGTCTTCTGGCCGCCATCTCTAAATTATAAAATGGTTCGTAATGTTGCGCTTTCGCCAAGTCGATGGCGTAGTGTTCAGGAGAATAGGTTTGGATGAATACTTCCCCCGGCAACTCATGGCGGCCAGCTCGTCCGCTCACTTGTGTCATCAGTTGAAATGTTTTTTCTGCGGCACGGAAATCTGCAAGATGCAATGTCGTATCCGCGGCAAGTACGCCGACAAGAGTAATATTTGGAAAGTCGAGTCCCTTCGCAATCATTTGCGTTCCAAGTAAAATATCCGCTTGCCCTTCACTGAACTGCCTTAATAGCCGTTCATGAGACCCTTTTTGTCGTGTCGTATCGACATCCATTCGTATGACACGTGCTTCTGGAAACAGTTTCGCAATTTCTTCCTGCGCTTTTTGAGTCCCCGTCCCAAAGAATCGGATATAGTCACTTTCACATTGTGGACATTGAAGAGGTACATGTTCCTCGTGACCGCAATAATGACATTTCAGCCTTTCGTTGGCACGATGATAGGTCAGTGAAATATCACAGTTCGGACATTCCACTACCGTTCCACAATCCCTACACAATACAAAAGAAGAAAACCCACGTTTATTGAGGAATAAAACCGTCTGTTCCCCTCTCGCCAATCGTAAACGAACCGCTTCCGCCAACGGCAATGAAAACATCGAACGGTTACCATTTTTTAATTCATCTCGCATATCGACGACCGTTACCGTAGGAAGTTCCTGGTCTTTTGCTCGTCTTGTCAACGTCAGCAATGTGTAGACCCCTTTAGATGCTCGCGCGTAGGATTCCAATGAGGGTGTTGCGCTTCCTAAAATAACCGGACAGCCATAATATTCAGATCGTTTAATGGCAACATCCCGCGCGTGATAGCGTGGTGTATCCTCCTGCTTATAGGTCGATTCATGTTCTTCATCGAGAATGATGATACCGATATTTTCAAACGGGGCAAATATCGCTGATCTTGCGCCAACAACAACCTTGACTTCACCTCGTTGAATCTTGCGCCACTCATCGTATTTCTCTCCTGCCGATAATCCACTGTGCATCACCGCAACGAGTGGACCGAAACGTTCTTTAAATCGTAATGTCATTTGCGGTGTCAATGAAATTTCGGGCACGAGAACAATCGCTTCCTGCCCTTTGTCTAGTACATGTTTAATAGCCTGCAAATAGATTTCCGTTTTTCCACTTCCAGTAATACCATGGAGAAGAAATGTCTCTGCTTTTTGCTGATCCGCGGAATTTTTGACCTTCTCAAGTGCAATACATTGTTCGTCAGTCAAGTTAACAGGTATCGCTGTATCCTTTAACCCCGGTGCTTGAGGCTCTCTGTACACTTCTGTATATTCTTCTGTAGCCGCTCCTCTTTCGATCACCGCTTTTAACACGGCAGGCTGAATGCCTGATTGCTCCATCAGTTGTTTCGCAAGTATCAATTGACCAGCATGTTCTTGCATCCAGTGTAGCAATTCAATTTGTTTTTTCGCATTGGTATGTACACCATTGAGGACTGCTAGTAGCATTTCAGCGCTGGCTATTTGAATCATGCGCACTTTTTTGACAGCTGTTTTCTGGTTAATAGCTGTATCGACAGTCACAATGCCTTGTTCAGCATAGCGTTTCACTGTCTTCAACATCTCCAGCGTTTCCGCTTCTTTTAACGCAACCCGTTGTCTTCCTGCCAGGAGGTGAAGAAAATCCTCATCTTTAATGCTTTCTGCTTGTTCCACAACGATGAATTTTTCATATTTTGCACGCATCGCAGCTGGTAGCATCACTTGAAGTGCATCAATTTCATAAGCCAATGTTTGCCTCGCCAGCCAACCAGATAATGCTAGTAGTTCTTTCGAAATGACCGGCTCCAAATCAATCAACTCATCAATCGGCTTCAATTTGGCTACATCCAGTCCACTTTCCTCTTTTAAAGCTGTTACATATCCGAGTACTTTTCGTGGTCCAAACGGTACCTTCACGCGAATACCCACTTCAATGACGGCAGCCATCGTGTCAGGCACAAGATAATCGAAAGGCCTGTCAATCGGATAAGCCGATACATCTACAATGACTTCAGCGATCATTGCGTTGTTCACTTTCCTCTTGTAAAATAGCTTCAAATAATACCTTCGCTAATTCTTTTTTTTGCCATTGCTTCGAAATGCTGATGTGTCCCACGCTTGGATAGTAGTGTAACAACATTCGTATCTTTTCCAAATCCTGCATCTGGATCCGTAACATCATTGACGATAATATAATCTAGATTTTTTCTCGCAAGCTTGTCCTTACCGTACTCAACAGCATTATTCGTTTCCGCAGCAAAGCCTACAAGTATTTGACGGGTCTTTCCATCACCCATTGTTTTTAATATATCTGTCGTTCGTTCGAGTTCAATAACCGAATCACCCACTTGTTTTTTCATCTTTTCTGGATGAATATGCTTTGGGCGGTAGTCCGCGACAGCTGCCGATTTGACGACAATATGTGCATCAGCGAATTGCGCTTGCACAGCCTCCAGCATGTCAGCCGCACTTTCAACATCAATAACTGTCATGCCAGTCGGCTTATCCAGCCCAACAGGCCCAGAAATAAGAACTGTTTCTGCTCCTAGCGCAGCTGCCGCTTCTGCCATTGCATAGCCCATTTTTCCGCTCGAGAAGTTTGACACATAGCGCACTGGATCGATTCGTTCACGCGTTGGGCCCGCTGTAATGACCACTTTCTTCCCCACTAACGGAAGATTTTTTTGCGTCGTAAAGTGCTCCCTAATCAATTCCACAATTTTTTCTGGTTCTTCTAAGCGACCTTTCCCTACGTAACCACATGCCAAGAAGCCCTCGGACGGCTCGATAAACTGATAGCCATCGGCATGCAACGTATTGATATTGCGAATAACGGCTTTATTTTCATACATATGAACATTCATTGCTGGAGCTATCCACACCTTAGCTGTCGTCGCAAGTAATGTCGTCGTCACCATATTATCTGCAATGCCATTTGCCAGTTTACCAATGACATTTGCTGTTGCAGGTGCAACAACAACAAGATCAGCCCAATCTGCCAAGTCAATATGCGCAATAACTCGAGAATCTTTTTCGTCAAACGTATCATAAAAAACATCGTTTCGAGACATCGCTTGGAAAGTTAACGGTGTGACAAATTGCTGTGCCGACTCCGTCATCATGACCTTCACATCCGCCCCAGCCTGCGAAAGCTTACTAACGAGTGCAACCGCTTTATAGACTGCGATTCCACCGGTAACACAAAGGAGGATTTTTTTGTTCACTAACATAGTTCTCATCCTTTCTAAAATGACAAACTCCCAAAGAAAATTCGTTTCTAAGGGAGTATGGCGTATGCTTATTTTAACTAAATTCAGCAGAAATCCTTCACTTCTATAAGTGGTGGGATGAATGCTAGATATACCTTCAAATTCAGTGAAAGTTCAAGCCCCGGCTGATTTAAGTTAAGCCTCCGGCGGATGTCACAAATTTTGAAGGGAGTCAATTGCGCAAGCGCAATTCAAAATTTGGACGCAATTACGCCGAGGCGTAATTGATTGATGGTTTAAACTTACACTTCGTCTTCGTAAATGATAGAATCATCTTGTTTTTCTTTTGATAAAACGCCTGCTGCGACTTCCTCAAGTGCTTTTCCAACATTTTTATGTGATCTGTACGAAGTTAAGAGCTTCGTACCTTCCTCCTGCATTTGACGTGCTCGTTTTGAGGCAAGAGTGACTAGTGTATATTTAGAATCGACTTTCTCTTTTAATGAATCCAGTGTTGGTGTTAACATCGTTTATTCCCCTTCCAGCATAAGTAAATAGCGTTTTTCTACACGTTCTCTACGGCAATGCTCTGCTAAAACAATCGCATTGACTCGATCACAGGCATTTGAAACTTCGTCATTTTCGACGACATAATCGTACAAGTTCATCATTTCAAGTTCTTCTCTCGCTTTTGCAATGCGCGTTGCAATGACGTCTGGCGCCTCTGTTCCTCTACCAACGAGGCGATCTTCCAGCTCCGACAAGCTTGGTGGGGCTAAGAAAATAAATAATCCGTCTGGAACTTTTGCCCGGACCTGTGCCGCTCCAACAACTTCGATTTCAAGGAAAACATCTCTCCCTGCATCCAATGTAGCATTGACATAGTCGAGTGGTGTACCATAATAATTACCTACATATTCAGCATACTCTAGAAGTTTGCCTTCCTCAATGAGTTGTTCAAATTCAGCTCTCGATTTAAAAAAATAATCGGATCCGTCCACTTCACCTTCTCGTGGACTTCTTGTCGTCATCGAGATTGAATATTCATAATTCGTATCAGGTTGAGAAAAAAGCTCTTTTCGTACTGTCCCTTTCCCTACACCAGAAGGGCCGGACAGAACAATCAAAAGCCCACGTTTTTTGTACATGCAATCCCTCTTCTTATCTAGTCTACTTGACGCTAAAGCAAAACCCTTATGGGGTAGCTCTATTATTGTTGTTCAATCAAAACAATCTACACTTATTATACCATACCACACGCATAGAGTGGTAAAATGGGACAAAACGAATTGAAAGAGGAATCAGCATGGCATTTGACGGTTTATTCACTACGGCGATGGTGCAGGAATTGCAGGTTCTGAAAAACGGACGCATTTCCAAAATTCATCAGCCCAACACACAAGAAGTCGTATTTCTTATCCGTTCAGGCGGCAAAAATCATAAACTTCTTATCTCTATCCATTCATCTTATTCACGCGTCCAGTTAACAGAAGAGGCAATTACAAACCCTTCTGAACCTCCGATGTTTTGTATGGTATTGCGCAAACATCTAGAAGGCGGAACGATTACAGCTGTCGATCAATTCGGCACAGACAGAATTATTACGTTCGATATTCAGGCGAAAAATGAAATCGGGGATGACATTAGTCGAAGATTGTATATTGAAATTATGGGCCGGCACAGTAACTTGTTAATCGTCGATCCGGAGCGCGACATGATCATTGATAGTATGAAACATTTACCACCTTCTGTGAACAGTTACCGAACAGTGTTACCAGGGCAGCCTTTCATACCCGCGCCGCCACAAGACAAAACAGATCCATTTAGTGTAACCGAGCAACAATTCAATTCATTGTTCCCACAGTTCGAAAGTGCTCGGGACGTTGTTGGAGCCTTTTCAGGCTTCTCACCCATTAATGCGGAAGAATTATTATTTAGAATGAGGGGCGTCCCTGCGAATGAAACATTCGCTTTATTTGCAGCATTTCTCGCTTCATTTAAAGGAATAGCTAGTACACCAAATATTGCAGAAATCGGGACGAAAACGGTATTTTCCGCAGCTATGTTATCACATGCGGATAAAACGGTTGCCTCATACGAGACACTTGGTAATTTATTGGATAAGGTCTATTTTGCACGGGCAGAAAGAGAGCGCGTCAAATCACAGGCAGCGGATTTGGAACGCTGGCTCGACAACGAAATTGCCAAGTTAAATTTAAAAGTGAAAAAACTTTCGAAGGAACAAGATGCTGCTGGGAAGTTAGATACATTTCAGCTGTACGGTGAGTTACTGACCGCCAATAGCTATGCGTTGCAAAAAGGGATGACAGAGGCAGTTGTAGATAATTATTATGAGGAAGGTACGACGGTATCCATTCCACTCGATCCTCGTAAAACGCCAATTGACAATGCTCAGCGTTATTATTCACGCTATGTAAAAGCGAAAACAGCTCTCATAATGATTGCGGAACAACTAGAAAAAGCAGCCGAGGACATTGCCTACTTTGAAATGATTAAACAGCAGGTCATGCAAGCCTCCCCTGAAGACATCGAAGAAATACGCGAAGAACTTGCGGAACTCGGTTTTCTGAAAGCACGCAAGCTAAAAAAGAAGATTAAACCGAAGAAACCAGCACCGGAAACCTATGTATCTTCTGCTGGAGTCAAAATTTCAGTCGGTAAAAACAATAAACAAAATGACTATTTGACGTTCAAGATGGCTGCACGCGATAATGTCTGGCTCCACACAAAAGACATTCCTGGATCGCACGTCGTCATTCACGATACGAATCCCGATGAAGAAACGATTAGAGAAGCAGCGACATTATCTGCTTATTTCAGCAAAGCACGCGGTTCTTCTTCCGTACCTGTCGACTACACGGAAGTGCGGCATGTGAAAAAGCCGAATGGATCGAAGCCTGGATTTGTCATTTATTTCGAGCAGAAGACAATGTTTGTCACGCCTGATGAAGATGTTGTAATGAAGCTTCGAAAATGAAAAGCGGCCGTTGATTCCATTTGCATGGAATCAACGGTCGTTTTTATTTTTCTATACGTTCGCCTTCTTGTTTAACTCCGTTACTTCTATCAACTCTAAAATACTCGGATAGTTGAACAACCCGAACACCTTTTGTATTCAATTCATGATAGATTCCCCTGCTATCCTGAAACGATATATATTGATCTCGCTCACCTCGGATTAGCTCTTCCGCACTTCCAAAAGATTCCATATGAATAAATCTTCTGATGTAATGATTTTCACTGAAAAAATAAGTTATTTTAAACTCTTTCATAATTTTTAACTCCTCGCATGCTTTAAATCTCTCTTCCTAATCTACAGTTCCCTCCTCTTTCTACTATCATATCCATTTCACTTCGTACCAAGTCTTTCATCTAAAATTGTCATACTCTCATTCAACACAATTTACAGGTGCCTTAAATTATTTTGATAACGTCGTTCCGCTGTGGTTTAATTATAAGAAAAGTTGAACTTGGCGGAAAGCAGGTACATAATATGACAACCATCATTGAATTAAAAAACTTATCAATCGGATTGCCGAAAAAAATGAAGTATGGTACGGACAAAGAGCTTGAAACAGCTATTTGTAAAGAAACAGTAGAGGAAGTCTTTCTAGCAAAAGATGGCTTTCGGGGTGATGGTGTAGCAGATTTACAACATCATGGCGGGCTTGACCGCGCTGTTTGTGTCTATCCATATGAGCACTACGCGCTTTGGGAGCAGAAGTTTAACAAGCCTCTACCACCCGCAGCTTTCGGGGAAAATATAACTGTGAGCCATATGCTCGAACAAGACGTTCATATTGGAGATGTTTTCCGCCTTGGGGAAGCGGTTATTCAAGTGACTCAAGGACGCATTCCCTGTAGCACAATTACCAAAAGAACTGAACTTCCTCCCCTTATGAAAGGGATGGTCGATACAGGATTTACAGGTTATTTATGTCGTGTGCTAAAAGAAGGCATTGTTCGCGAAGATTCGACCATTACATTAGTCGAATCCCATCCTCAACAAGTGTCCATCCTGTTTGCCAATCAACTTTATTTCCACCGTCCGAAGGATATTAAGGGAATCCAACAAGTGTTGGCGGTTCAGGATCTGGCTGAAGATTGGCGGGAACGATTGACGAAGCGATTGGAGAAATTGACCAATCCTTCATATTCATTATGACACTCCAGTAGAACATGAACTAAAAGCAAAGGGCTGTCTCACACGAGGCACCCCTTTTATTATTAGTGAAAAAGTACTTTTTTATTAAAATTAAATCCTGTTCCATTTTATTTAAACCGTCAAATTATATTAAGGTTTCAGACACCTCTTACATCGCTTGACTACACTAGGTATAGGAATCCTTTATCTTCACTATCACCAAGTATCCCCCTTTTAAAGAATAAGTATAAAGAACTATTAAAAGCGAGTATTCAAATAATGTAAAAAGAAAGACGACCAAAAGTATGTTAAGCTGTTGTTGGGTAATGAATGGCTGATGGTGAACAGTCCAGATCATTAAGGGATTTACATGTAGTTAATTTGCGGTTTGTTGAACACATATCATTATCATAAGGGGGCTAGTATCGATAATAGATAACTTACTATAAAATGCACGCCGCTCAACATGGAAGAGGCTATTGTTTTGTTGGAAATAAAAAAGGGAATTGTCAACCATTTGTATGGATGCACGAAAAGGCGAATGTACAATCATTCTTCGCTAGAGAAACTCCCCATACTACAGCAAATTCTTTATCCGATAAGGCTATAAAGAATTGCCTTCTTTGTCATTCTTCTTTAATGGAGGGTTTCAACCCCCCCTCTTCTGGTAATTTCTATTTACACCTATTGCGCTTACTTATACCCGATTAATTTTTAATCCATATCATATATGGAAAAATTAAGGAGGAAATAAGAACATGACACTTTTAAAAAAGGTAACTGGGATTGGAACTGCTGCGTTGTTGGCGTTAGGGCTTGCAGCTTGTAGTAGTGACAGCAATGAGGATAAAACGACAGGCACAAATGCAGCAGTCGGTGAATCCGTAGACCATACAATCGTAGGGATTGACCCTGGATCAGGTCATATGGAATTAACGGCGAAAGTACTTCAAGAATACGATCTGCCAGATTGGAATGTAACTTCGGGATCTGGTGCCACTATGACAGCCGCTTTGAAAAGGGCCTATGATAAAGAAGAACCCATTATCATAACTGCTTGGAGTCCACATTGGAAGTTTTCAAAATTCGATTTAAAGTATTTGGATGATCCAAAACTAATCTACGGGGATGCTGAAGAAATCCATTCTATTGGTCGTATTGGGTTGAAAGAAGATCTCCCTGAAGCCTATGCGATTTTCGAGCGTTTCGAGTGGGATATGGATGACATGGCTCAGATTATGATTGCCATTGAAGATGGTGTCAAGCCTGAAGAAGCTGCACAAACATGGATTGATGACAATCCAGAAAAAGTAGCAGAATGGACGGATGGAGTTGCTACCGTGGACGGAGATACAATCAAGCTTGCCTATGCGCCATGGGACAGTGAACTTGCGAGCCATAATATGATGAAAATCGTCCTCGAAGATATGGGTTACACTGTTCAATTAGCAATGGTTGAACCAGGTCCAATGTTTTCAGCTGTTGCTGATGGAAGTGCAGATGCAACATTTGCCGCTTGGTTACCGAATACCCATAAAACATATGTAGAAAAGTTCGATGGACAATTGGACGATATCGGAGTGAATATGGTCGGTGTTAAACAAGGATTGGCTGTACCTACCTATATGGAAGACGTTAATTCCATTGAGGATTTAAAAAAGTAATTATTTCCGAGTGCCAATTAGAAAAGCTATTCTACAGGTCAAACACCCGTGGAATAGCTTTTCTCTTTACTTCAACAAACCAGCCTTCAATTTCCCATGCCACTCCAACAAACTGCCGATCGACTCTTCACTAATCGCACCGCTTTCCTGTGCCGCTTCAGCGAGTGCACCAAAATCGGTCAAGCTTGTATACGTCAGTCCTGCAGATGCGAATGTTTCGTCAGCGCTTTGGAGTTCATATGTAAAGATCGAAACAACTCCTGTCACCGCAATACCTTCAGAACGAAGTGCTTCCGCTGCATTCAAGCTACTACCGCCAGTGGAAATCAAATCTTCAATGATGATTGCTTTATCAGCGACATCAATTTTACCCTCGATTTGACGGCTACGTCCGTGTCCTTTTGCTTTTGAACGGATGTAGACCATTGGTAATTCAAGAATGTCCGCTACCCAAGCGGCATGCGGAATGCCCGCTGTCGCTGTTCCAGCAATCACTGTTGTCTCTGGGTACTTTTCACGAATGATATCCGCAAGTCCTTGTGCGATTTGTTTGCGTCCAACTGGATCAGACATTGTTAAACGGTTATCGCAGTAAATCGGTGATTCGATGCCTGATGCCCATGTGAATGGCTCATGTGGGCTTAATTCAACTGCCCCTAAGTTTAATAGGATTTTGGCGATGTCTTTTTTCTGCGTCATCATTCTGTCCCCTTCCACAATGCATTGATCTGTTCATAAGCTGCCCGCGGATCTGTTGCACCTGTAATCGCGCGTCCCACAACGATATGTGTGGAGCCTGCCAGGCGTGCTTCTACTGGCGTCGCAATGCGTTTTTGGTCATGCGCGCCACCATCTGCCAGACGAATGCCTGGTGTGACTTTGAAAAATTCTTTTCCACACACTTCTGCAATGACTGCCGATTCATGGACAGAACAAACCACTCCGTCTAGTCCTGCTTCTTTCGTCAACTTCGCATATTGAATGACAGATTCCTGTAAAGAAGCCCCGATTAGCTGCTCTTCTCGAACTTGGCGCTCGTCTGTCGATGTCAATTGTGTAACCGCAATGATTGAAGGACGTGCGATACCGGACGGTGTGCCTTTATCCAATCCTTCAAGTGCCGCCTCCATCATCGTTTTGTTACCCGCAGCATGGACATTGACGAGGTCAACGCCGAAACCTGCGAGCACTTCCATCGCTGATTTCACTGTGTTTGGAATATCATGCAATTTCAAATCAAGGAAGATGTCATAGCCAAGCTCTTTCAAACGAGCGATAATGGCTGGTCCTTCTTTGTAATAAAGCTGCATACCGACTTTGACGTTGATATCTCCATCAAACGCACGGAGGAAGTCGAACGCCTTTTTAGCTGAATCAAAATCGAGTGCAATAATCGGAGATGTTTTCATAGACGATGGCTCCTTCCAATTAGTTCAGAAATACGGTTGACTCCAAGCTCGTCCAGCTTCGCTGGTAATTCCTCAATGATTTGTGGGCAAATAAACGGGTTGACGAAGTTTGCTGTGCCTACTGCGACAGCACTTGCGCCCGCAGATAGGAAATCAATGACATCGGCTGTTTCTGATACGCCGCCCATACCGATAATCGGAATATTAACCGCTTTGCTTACTTCATAGACCATCCGAATTGCCACTGGCTTGACGGCTGGTCCAGATAAACCGCCTGTACCATTGGCGATAACAGGGCGTCCTGTTTTTTGATCTAAGCGCATACCAACTAGCGTATTAATCATCGTAATACCGTCTGCTCCGCCAGCCTCTACCGCTTGGGCAATGGATACGATATCCGTAACGTTTGGAGATAGTTTCACATAAACCGGTACTTGAGAAACTTCCTTCACAGCTCTTGTAAGCTCTCTTGCCACCTCAGGATCTGTTCCGAAAGTAATACCGCCCGCTTTTACGTTTGGGCAAGAGATATTCAATTCTAATGCTTTCACGTTTGGTGCTTTGGATACTTCTTTCGCTACTTCTACATAGTCCGCTGTTTCTGTACCCGCAACGTTGGCGATAATCGGCACATCAAACTGTTCAAGCCATGGTAACTCGCCTTCCAATACGCCTTGTAGCCCTGGATTTTGCAAACCAATTGCATTGAGCATTCCAGAAGCAGTTTCTGCCACACGTGGTGTCGGATTGCCTAGTCTTGTTTCCAACGTTGTTGCTTTAATCATAATCGCACCAAGCAACGATAAATCGTATAACCCGCCGTATTCTTTACCAAATCCGAAACAACCAGACGCTGGCATAATCGGGTTTTTCAATTGCAAGCCAGGCAGTTCAATCGCTAATCTATTCATATGGCCACCACCCCTGCTGGGAAGACTGGACCGTCCGAGCATACTTTAATGTACGCTTTATCGTTGCCTTCCGTTGTTTGACAAACACATGCGAAGCAAGCACCAATACCGCAGCCCATTCGTTGTTCGAATGATAGGAAGCCCTTTTTACCCGCATACATTTTTTCCACGGCATTCAACATCGGCATAGGTCCACAGCTATAATACGTTGCGAAATCCGTACCTAGTGTCTCCATTACAGTTGTAACAAATCCAGCTGTCCCTGCTGTTCCATCGACCGTCACGATATGTGTATCACCAAGTGCCGCAAATTTTTCTTCATAAAATACAACATTATCCGATTGGAAGCCAAGCACATGGATACACGTAACACCTTGAGTCGTCAATTGCTTTGACAGTTCATAAAGCGGAGGTACACCAATGCCCCCACCAATTAAGATTGCTGTCTCCCCCGATGCTGTTTCTTCCACTGGGAAGCCATTGCCTAGTGGACCGAGTACATCGACTTCATCACCTGCACGTTTTTGAGATAGAAGTGCTGTCCCTCGCCCTTCTGCACGGTAAATGATGGTCATTTCTCCCGCTTCCTGATCAATCGATGCAATGGAAATCGGACGTCTTAATAAAGGTTCAAATGAATCAGCTACCCGGATGTGGACGAACTGGCCAGGGGAAGATATTTCCCCGACCAGATTGCCAGCCAATGTCATTTCAAAAATGTGATGGGCAATTTGCCGTTGCGACGTGACCTTCATACGATCCTGAATAATCATTGTTGTATCCCCATTTCCTCCGTTTGGAACGTCATTGATTCAATAACCCGTAGCATCGCATCTGCTGTATCAAGAGAAGTGAAGCAAGGAACGCCATTTTCAACCGATTCTCGGCGAATTCTAAAGCCGTCACGCTCTGGTTGTTTCCCTTTTGTCAACGTATTGATGACGACTTGCGCCTCTCCTTTTTGAATCACGTCGAGAAGAGTTGGTCCTTCAGAACCGATTTTATCGACAACTTTCACTGGGATATCTAGATTTCTCAATACTTTTGCCGTACCTTCTGTTGCCAAAATACGATAGCCGATTGCTGTAAAACGTTTTGCAATGCCAACCATTTCTTCTTTATCTTTATCCGATACAGTCATGAGCACGGAGCCGTATTCTTTAATTTCCATACCCGCTGCTACGAGGCCTTTATACAATGCTTTTTCAAGCGTTGTATCTTTCCCCATAACCTCACCAGTCGATTTCATTTCAGGTCCGAGTGTAATGTCAACCCGACGCAATTTCGCGAATGAAAACACAGGTACTTTGACGTAAACGCCAGCAGGTGCTTCTGCCAATCCATTTTTATAGCCCTGTTCAAGGATTGACTGTCCGAGAATCGCTTTTGTTGCGATGTTCGCCATCGGGATATCTGTAATTTTACTTAGGAACGGCACTGTTCGGCTCGAACGTGGATTCACTTCGATGACGTACACTTGCCCTTCTGAAATAACGAACTGAATGTTAAGCAAACCGACGATTTTCAAGCCTTTTGCCAGGCGTGTCGTATAATCCGTGATGGTTTCCATTTGAGAAGCCGACAAGCTTTGTGGCGGATAAACAGCAATCGAATCACCTGAGTGAACTCCAGCACGTTCGATATGCTCCATGATGCCTGGAATTAAGACGTTTTCTCCGTCACAAATACCATCAACTTCAATTTCGATTCCTGTTAAATAACGGTCAACAAGAATTGGATGGTCAGGGCTTGTTTCTACTGCATGCTCCATATAATGAAGTAGCTCTTCTTCGCGGTAGACGATTTCCATTGCACGCCCTCCAAGTACATAGGAAGGTCTAACGAGTACTGGATAACCGATTTCATTGGCAATGACGACTGCTTCTTCTACTGACATAGCTGTCTTGCCAAGTGGTTGGGGAATGCCGATTTCACGTAATGCACTCTCGAACTTATCTCGATTTTCTGCACGATCGATGTCCTCAAGGGATGTGCCTAGAATTTTCACGCCACGTGCTTCCAGTCCATCCGCCAGATTGATAGCTGTCTGTCCACCAAACTGAACGATAACGCCTTCTGGCTGCTCCAAATCGATGATGTGCATCACATCTTCAATTGTTAGTGGCTCAAAGTATAATTTATCGGATATCGAGAAGTCCGTTGACACCGTTTCTGGGTTGTTGTTGATGATGATTGCCTCGTAACCCGCCTGCTGAATTGCCCAAACAGAGTGTACTGTCGCGTAGTCAAACTCAACACCTTGTCCGATTCGAATTGGACCTGAACCTAAAACGATGACACTTTTCTTCTCTGATTTAACCGATTCATTTTCATCTTCATATGTGCCATAGAAATATGGTGTATCCGATTCAAATTCACCTGCGCAAGTATCGACTTTCTTATAGACGGGAATAAGTCCTTGCTCTTTACGCCAATCATAGATAGCACGCTCATTCGTATTCCACAGTTCTGCAACTGTTACGTCGGAGAAGCCCATACGTTTTGCAGTCCGCAATGTTACAAGGTCGAAAGGTCTTGCTTGTAGAACCGCTTCAAACTGAACGATTTTCTCTAACTTGCGTAGGAAGAAGACGTCGATTTGACTCCATTCATGAATCGTCGCAACCGTTACACCTCTACGGAATGCTTCACCAATGAAGAAGAGTCGCTCATCACCAGCACGACGGATGCGTTTTTCAATCCATTCATCTGTCATATCCGCGCCGTTTTTCAAGGATAAACCGAATTGCCCTGTTTCAAGTGAGCGCACAGCTTTCAAGATAGACTCTTCAAATGTGCGGCCAATCGCCATTACTTCGCCTGTCGCTTTCATTTGTGTACCTAAATTTCGTTTTGCTGATTCGAATTTATCGAATGGCCAGCGTGGAATTTTTGTCACAATATAATCGAGTGCTGGTTCGAAACAAGCGTATGTTGTGCCTGTGACAGGGTTCATCATTTCATCTAACGTTAAACCTACCGCAATTTTCGCAGCCAATTTTGCAATTGGGTAGCCTGTTGCTTTCGATGCCAGTGCAGATGATCGGCTAACACGTGGGTTTACCTCAATGATGTAATAATCGAAACTGTGCGGATCAAGTGCCAGCTGGACGTTACATCCACCTTCGATACCAAGCGCACGAATAATTTTCAATGATACATTGCGTAGCATTTGATTTTCACGGTCTGTCATCGTTTGGCTTGGTGCCGCAACGATGGAGTCACCTGTATGGATACCGACTGCATCGACGTTTTCCATATTACAAACAACAATCGCGTTGTCTGCTGAGTCACGCATGACTTCGTATTCGATTTCTTTAAAGCCCGCAATTGATTTTTCCAGTAGACATTGTGTCACCGGGCTATATTTCAAGCCACTTGCGACGATTTCTTCAAGTTCTTTATTGTCATGACAAATCCCTCCACCTGTACCACCAAGCGTAAATGCAGGGCGAACAATGACTGGATAGCCAATTCTTTCAACGAATGCATATGCCTCTTCAAGGTTATGAATAATATCACTTTCTGGCACAGGCTCACCTAGTTCATTCATCAGCGTGCGGAATAAATCACGGTCCTCAGCTTGATGAATCGCATTGAGCTTTGTTCCTAGAATTTCAATGTTAAGTTCGTCTAAAATACCTGATTCATGCAATTCAATCGCCATGTTTAGTCCCGTTTGCCCACCGAGCGTCGGTAGTAATGCATCAGGACGTTCTTTGCGAATGATACGGCTGACAAATTCAAGTGTGATTGGCTCAATGTAGACTTTATCGGCCACTTCTGTATCTGTCATAATCGTTGCAGGGTTTGAGTTAATGAGAATAACACGGTAACCCTCTTCTTTTAAGGACAGACAAGCTTGTGTCCCAGCATAGTCAAACTCTGCCGCCTGTCCAATAACGATTGGACCTGATCCGATTACTAGTATAGTTTCAATATCTTGACGTTTAGGCATTGAAATTCTCCTTTCGGCTGCTCGTTTTCATGATAGCTGTGAAGCGGTCAAACAAGTGATTCGAATCCTCTGGTCCAGGTGAAGCCTCTGGATGGAATTGGACAGAAAATGCTTCGTATTCTGTGCTCTTGATTCCTTCAACCGAACTATCGTTAAGTGCTTTGTGCGTTACTTCTAAATTCGTTCCTTCAAGTGATGCTTCAACGACCGCATAGCTATGACCTTGAGAAGTCAATTCAGTACGCCCCGTTAGCAAGTCTTTGACGGGATGATTGCCGCCATAGTGACCATTTTTCAACTTAACTGTACGTGCGCCGCAAGCTAGCGCAAGTAACTGATGACCAAGTCCAATTCCAAAAATCGGTGCTTTGCCTAGTAATGCTTTGATCGTTGCTACCGCGCCTTCAACATCTTCAGGGTTACCTGGTCCGTTGGAGAGTACAATGCCATCTGGGAATAATGACAGAATGTCTTTCGTAGATGTATTATAAGGAACAACGATGACGTCACAGTTACGTTTATTTAATTCGCGTAAAATACCATGCTTCATTCCGTAATCAATGAGAACAACACGTTCTTCACTGCCTGGACTTGCATACGATTTTTTCGTAGATACTCGTGCGACAAGATCAGTTGGCAATACATAGCTAGCTACCTCAGCAATCGTCGCTTCAACATCTACTTCTTCTCCAGCTGCTGTCAGGATGCCTTTTAGTGGTCCTTTGTCACGCAATAGACGCGTCAGCTTTCTTGTATCAATGCCCTGAATACCCGGAATCCCTTTTAAAGTCAACAGTTCACAAAGCGTCATTCCACTACGGAAGTTAGATGGCTCGTCTTCCAATTCACGGACAACAACACCACTCGCCACAGGCTCGATGGATTCGTAGTCATCGCGGTTAATGCCGTAGTTCCCAATTAGCGGGTAAGTCATAACAATAATTTGTCCGCACCCTGATGGATTCGAAATGGTTTCCTGATAGCCCGTCATACCTGTTGTAAAGATCGTTTCACCAATTGAAGCAGCGTCAGAACCAAATGCGATTCCTTCAAAAATCGTACCATCTTCTAAAATGAGCATGCGTTTTTTCATCATTGTCCATCCTCCCAAACGACTTGTCCGCCGAAAATTGTTGTTACCGGCCAGCCCGTGCACGTCCAACCGTCAAACGGTGTATTCTTCCCTTGTGATACGAATGTTGCACGGTCAATTTTTTGTTCTTTATTTAAATCAATTAATACCAAATCCGCTGTTGCACCAACTTCGAGTTTACCGTAAGGCATTCCGAAGACATCCGCTGGTTTTTGCGTCATCCAATCAATCAGTTGCTTCAACGTCCATGTCCCTTTTTGAACAAAGTTCGTATAGAGCAGTGGGAACGCTGTTTCAAATCCTGTAATACCGAATGGTGCTTTTTTCATGCCATTTGCTTTTTCTTCTGCTGTATGTGGAGCATGGTCTGTTGCAATGAAATCAAGAGTTCCATCAAGTAAACCCTCACGTAGCGCCTCAAGATCCTCTTGTCCACGAAGTGGCGGATTCATTTTCCAATCGGCATCATCACCGGGAATATCATCTTCACAAAGTAGAAGATGGTGCGGACTCACTTCCCCTGTTACGTGAATACCCGCCCGTTTCGCATCGCGAATGACACGAACCGATTCCTTCGTACTAACGTGACACACATGGTAATGCGCTCCTGCAGCTTCCGCAAGTAAAATATCACGTGCGATATGAACCGATTCTGCTATCGAAGGAATACCTGGCAGACCAAGCTCTTTGTTTTTCTTGCCTTCATGCATGGCACCGCCGTAAATTAGCGTATTATCTTCACAGTGCGCCACAATCGGCATTCCAATTGTAGCTGCATCTTGCATCGCTTCGTACATCATGCCCGCCTCTTGCACACCAACGCCATCATCTGTAAAGGCGAATGCGCCATGTTCTTTTAATTCAGTCAAGTTTGTACGCTCTTTCCCTGCTTCTCGAATCGTAATAGATGCGTAAGGAAGGACACGGATGCGTGCATTTTTTTCGATCAATTCATTGACAACTGTTAAATTTTCTTTCGTATCAGGCACAGGGCGTGTATTCGGCATCGCACAAATTGTTGTGTAACCACCTTTAGCGGCTGCATGCGTTCCACTTGCAATGGTTTCCTTATGTTCGCCGCCTGGCTCACGCAAATGCACATGTACATCAATGAATCCTGGCGCTAAGAATAGGCCTTTACCGTCAATCGTTTCCGCATTACCCTTGTCAAGCCCGTTACCAATTTCCGAAATTTTATCACCTGTAATTTTGACATCCCCCGTGATTAATTCGCCTGCTTCGTTTAACATTTGTACGCCTTGAATCAATTTCTCCATGTTAATTCCTCCCTTTCAAAATCGCTTCTAATACGGCTGCCCGTATGAATACACCATTCTCCATCTGTTTAAAAATTCGTGATTGCTTACATTCTATTAGACTGTCTGCTATTTCAACACCTCGGTTAAAAGGACCTGGATGCATAATGATTGCATGTTCTTTCATTTGTTTTGCACGTTGTTCTGTTAATCCATATTGTTCGTGATAACTTTCTTTCGTAAAGAGCTCTTCTCCTCCATGTCTTTCATGCTGGACACGTAGGAGCATGACAACATCACTTGTTTCAATTACTTCATCCCATGAGCTGATGCTGTTGAATTCTCCTGCCCATTCAGCTGGACAAAGAAATGTTACGTTGGCGCCTAGTTTTTCTAATGCATCCGCATTGGATCGCGCCACACGGCTATGTACAATATCTCCTGCAATTAAGACATTCAGCCCTTTGAATGAGCCAAATTCTTCTCGTATCGTAAATAAATCTAACATTGACTGTGTCGGATGCTGGCCTGAACCATCCCCACCGTTAATAATGGATATGCTTGTCCGACCTATGAGCTCCTCATAATAACCATCTTCAGGATGCCGGATAACGAGTGCATCTACACCGATTGCCTCTAGTGTTTTCACCGTATCATATAAGGTTTCCCCTTTTAGCGTGCTAGAGAAACTAGATTCGAATGGTAATACGTCAAGGCCAAGTTGTCGTTCAGCCATTTCAAAGCTCATTTTCGTTCGAGTGCTTGGTTCGAAAAACAAATTGCTTATTGTATATTTCCCGGGAAATTCTCGCACACCTAATTTTTTAAATGTCTCCGCCCGTTCAAGAAGTGCCATAATTTCTTCTTCCGATAATTGCTTCATCGATACTAGGTGATCCATTATGTTGCCTCCTTTGATGTGCCTAGTGCTTGTATACAGTAATCAATTACGCCTCGGCGTAAGTGCGTCCTAATTTTGAATTGCGCTTGCGCCATTAACTCCCCTCAAAATTTGCGACATCCGCCGGAGGCTTAAGTTGAATCAGCAGGTACTTTTGCTGATTCAACTTAAACGAGCCTTCCCGACAGGCGGAAAGGCTCGTTTCACATGACAATCCACGTTCTTTACTAGTTGTAAAGAACGGAGTCAAACGAACCTTTCATTGCCTCTCTGGACAATCTTAAAAGGTCATTATTTTGTTTCGTCAGCTAAAGATTTATTTGTTTTTCCTGGCAGGACTAGATTGAGTAAAACACCAACGATGGCGGCTAATGCCATTCCTTCGATTTGGAATGTCTCGCTGAACTTGATGGTAGCACCACCGATTCCAATAACCAAAATCACGGATGCGATGACAAGGTTTCGCTGTTGACCAAAATCGATTTTATGATCGACGAGCATACGTAATCCAGATGATGCGATAATCCCGAATAAAAGAATCGACACACCTCCGAGTACCGCAGTCGGAATCGTTGCAATGACTGCCATGACTTTTCCTAAAAATGAGAAAGCTATGGCAAAGACTGCCGCCCCTAAAATGACATAAATGCTGTAAACACGTGTCAATGCTAGTACGCCTATATTCTCACCGTAGGTTGTTTTCGGTGGTCCACCGACAAACCCACTAATGAGTGTACCTAGTCCATCACCGAGAAGTGATCGATGTAAACCAGGACTTTCTATGTAATCTCGTTCCACAATTCGCCCCAAGACGAGTTGATGACCGATATGTTCGGAAATCGTGACAATCGCGATAGGTACCATAACCATGAGCAGCGTAGGTGTAACAACAAAGTCATAATCGATACCCGGAATTAGCATTTTCGGAAACTCAAACCACTTGGCTTCCAGTACTTTTGTAAAATCAAGAATGCCGATGAATGCTGAGTAGATATAGCCGACGATAATTCCTATTAAGATTGGCATTAAGCTAATCATGCCTTTGAAAAACATCAGACAAATAATCGCAGTCGCTAGCGTCACCAGTGCCGCTGAGAAATGCAACAGACTGTATACTGATTCTTCACCAACTTGGATTGTGCTTGCCATGCCTATTGCTGTTGGCGATAAAGCTAAGCCGATGACGATAATGACAGGTGCTACAACAATCGGTGGTAACACTTTCATAATCCAGCTATGACCAGTTTTCCAAATAACTAAGGAAACGATTCCGTAAACGAGTGCAACGAACATGCTGCCAATCATCGCACTACCAACACCACCTGCTTCAGTGGCTACTTGGATTGGAATGATGAAGGCGAAGGATGAGCCTAGGTACGCCGGCACTTGGAAGCGTGTTACAACTATGAAAACAATCGTTGCAATTCCACTTGTGAGTAGCGCAATTGCTGGGCTTAATCCAACAAGCTGTGGAACTAAAATCGTTGCACCAAACATGGCGAACATATGCTGTAAGCTAAGGATCAGCCATCTGTCTACCCTAGGCTTTTCATGTACATCTAATACTTTTTCAGTCATTGTTAATTTCCCCCGAATCTATTTCTTCATTTTATAGGGGTTTAAATCCCTGCTAGATTTGATCTGATTACATGGAATGGATAGAAACACTATCCTTACCATCTGTCTCTTGTACACTAACGACGACACGTTCTTCGCTCGATGTCGGAATGTTCTTTCCAACATAATCAGGACGAATCGGTAATTCTCTGTGCCCTCTGTCAACGAGCACTGCCAACTGTATGGATGCGGGTCTACCTAAATCCACAACAGCATCCATCGCCGCACGTACAGTTCTACCTGTGTAGAGCACATCATCGACAAGAACTACTTTCTTGTCTGACACATCGTGTTTAATGTCCACTTGTTGGACAAGGGGCTCTTCGTTGTCATGTTTCGGCATAAGATCATCACGATACAACGTAATATCGAGTTCTCCTGTTTTGATAGCCTTGCCTTCGATTTGCTCGATTTTTTCAGCAAGTCTTTTGGCGAGATAAGCACCTCTTGTTTTAATGCCAACAAGAATGCAATCGTCAATTCCTTTGTTGCGTTCAATAATTTCATGAGCAATTCGTGTGACTGCCCTGCCAATTGCCTGTTCATCTAAAATATTTGCCTTTTCCGTCATTGACCTATCCTCCATTTCTCCAATTTAAGTCTAAGGCTAGAATCAGTAAGGGGTTTGAACTCCCCACTAATTCAAATTAAAAACCCTCCTGCCTTAGACGGCGGGAGGGTATATGTGCAGAAAAAACTGTACAAAGAAACTGCGCGCAGCAGCTCTGTTGTACTTCCGTGCAACCTTCCCAGCCTCTCTGGACTGATGTTAAAGGTATCGCTATTCAATTTCTTTGTTTAGTATAGACTTCACTCTTCTGATTTGTCAACGCCTTTTCGAAGTTTGTCAATCAAAGCTTGAAAATCTTCTGGCAGAGGACTTGAAAACTCCATGTATTCCCCTGTTGTCGGATGGTTAAATCCGAGTGTTCCCGCATGCAGTACTTGTCCGCCAAATTCAAGCGTTTTTTTCGGGCCATATTTCGGATCTCCCACAAGTGGATAACCGATATACTTCATATGAACACGAATTTGATGCGTTCTTCCAGTTTCTAATCGGCATTCAACAAGCGTATAATTTCCGAAGCGCTCGAGCACTTTAAAATGAGTCACTGCATGCTTTCCTTTATCGACAATGGCCATACTTTGGCGATCGCGTTGATCACGACCAATCGGCGCATCAATCGTACCATTATCATGTGGAATATGCCCATGAACAAGTGCCCAGTAAACGCGTGTGACCGATTTAGCAACAAGCTGATCCACCAACGACACATGAGCCTGATCATTTTTGGCTACCATTAGAAGTCCTGATGTATCTTTATCTGTTCGATGAACAATTCCAGGGCGAAGCACGCCGTTAATACCCGACAAGTCCTTGCAGTGATACATTAGTCCATTGACGACTGTTCCTGTCGAATGTCCTGGTGCTGGATGGACAACCATACCGCGTGGTTTATTGACAACGAGGACGTCTTTATCTTCATAAATAATATCAAGATTTAAATCCTCTGCAATGACGTCGAGTTCCTCTGGCACCGGTTCATTTACAATAATTGTATCGCCTTGCTTCACTTTATAATTAGGTTTAACTTGAACACCGCCTACTAGCACTAAGCCGTCCTTCAGCCATTGCTGGACTTGCGTTCGTGACCAGTCAGGGTTCACTGTTGTCAAAGCTTTATCAATACGACTATTTGCTTGCTCTTCCGTTATTACAATTTCAAATTGATCCATTAGGACACCTTTTTCTTATTCTTTTTTTCATCCAAAATGACATGGATGATGATCATGACTACACCAACGGTCAATGCGGCATCGGCAACATTGAAAATCGGGAAATCGTAATTGATAACCGGGATGATGACATCGACAAAATCGACGACTTCCTTGCGCCATAGACGATCGATAAAGTTGCCAATCGCTCCACCGAGAAGGAACATTAAACTAAACCCGAATAAGGCAGAGCCTTTCGCTTCTTTATGGAAGAAGTAGATGATGCCTGCCACGACAAGAACTGTGACGATATAAAATAACCACATTTGTCCTTCAAGCATTCCCCATGCCGCTCCTCTATTACGATGAGAAAGTAGGCCTAAATAGGGATCTACAATACTGATTCTTTCACGAAGTTCCATGTTTGTAACGACGAGCCATTTCGTCAACTGATCCAAAATAATGACGAATGCTGCCAATCCATAATAAATAAACAATCCCGATACCCCCGTCCAACAGATTACGTATTATTTTACCACATTAAGAGGCTAGGGTGTCACTAACTAGTAGGCTGACGTTGAGATTCTTTTTAACAACGCTTTGGGATGACTGCCGCTCGAGATTAGATAAAACAAAAAAACGGCCACGGCAAGTCTTCCAATTAGACTGCCGCAGCCGCTTCTTTTCCGAAAAATTAAGCGTAGTATGTTTTCACAACATCCGCACAACGTACACATAGCGTTGCGTGTGTATCATCCTGACCAACTGTTTCAGAAATTGTCCAACAACGCTCACATTTCTCACCATCTGCTGGTTCAACAAGAACGCTGACTGTATCCAGTTTCAATGTTCCTTCAGGCATGTTTGTAACATCGCCCTCAGCAAATTTCGATACGATAAAGAATTGAGCAAAGTCGATATCCTCTGCTGCAAAGACACCTTGTAAGTTTTCAGGAACTGCAACCGTCACTTTTGCTTCAAGTGATTTACCAATAACTTTGCTATTACGAGCTTCCTCCAGCGCTTTCAAGACATCATCACGTACAAGCATTAGCGTTGCAAAACGTTCACGCAGTGCCTGTGCTTGTTCTCCAAGATCTTGCGCTTCCGGCATATCTGTTAGCTGGATACTCACTTCATCCTTATGCTCGATATACGCCCACATTTCATCAGTTGTATGTGGCACGATTGGTGTCAACAATTTCAACAATGCCATCAATGTGTCATACATGACCGTTTGCATCGCACGACGATGTGGATGGTCAGCACCTTCGATATAGACAACATCCTTGGCAATATCCAAGTAGAACGAGCTCAATTCACCTGTACAGAAGTTGTTCACTGCATGGTAAACCGTTGCGAATTCATAATTGTCATATGCTTCGCGAACTTCTTTGATCAAATCCTGTAATTTCACATAGACAAATTGATCTACAGGGCGCATATCTGCGAACGCAACTGCATCTGTTGCAGGATTGAAGTCAGACGTATTACCATGCAAGAAGCGCAGTGTATTACGGATTTTACGATATACTTCAGATACTTGCTTGAAGTTCGAATCCGAAACCCGCACATCCGCCGTGTAATCAACAGAAGAAACCCATAGACGAAGAATGTCAGCTCCAAGCTGGTTCATCACTTTTGCAGGTACGATTACATTACCGATTGATTTACTCATTTTACGTCCTTCGCCATCCAGTGTGAAACCGTGGCTTAGCAAGCCCTTATAAGGTGCATGGCCATTGATGGCAACACTTGTCGTTAGAGACGAGTTAAACCAACCACGGTATTGGTCAGATCCTTCTAAATACAAATCAGCTGGGTAGACAAGGTCATCTCTTTCGACGAGTACGCCTTGATGCGTTGTACCTGAGTCAAACCAAACGTCCATAATGTCCGTTTCTTTTGTAAATTCTCCATTTGGACTTCCTTCATGCGTAAAGCCTGCTGGCAGAAGATCCTTCGCTTCACGTTCAAACCAAACATTTGAACCGTGCTCGCGGAATAATTGTGCAACATGATCAATCGTTTCATCTGTAATAATTGGCTCGCCATTTTCCGCGTAGAACACAGGAATTGGAACACCCCACACACGTTGACGTGAAATACACCAGTCACCGCGGTCACGAACCATATTATACAGACGTGTTTCCCCCCAAGCCGGCGTGAATTTCGTATTGTTGATGGCATCTAGCAATTCTGTACGGAATGATTCGATGGAAGCGAACCATTGTGCCGTCGCCCGGTAAATAACCGGTTTTTTCGTGCGCCAATCATGTGGGTACGAGTGTGTAATAAATGATAACTTCTTCAGTGCGCCTACTTTGTCGAGCGCTTCTGTAATTGCTTTATTCGCATCTTCATAAAACAATCCTGCAAAGCCAGGTGCTTCGTCTGTCATCACACCACGATCATCAATTGGCGATAATGCATCAATGCCGTAAGCTTTCGAGATGTAGAAGTCATCTTCCCCGTGACCAGGTGCTGTATGGACACATCCAGTACCCGCTTCTGCTGTAACGTGTTCACCAAGCATAACGAGTGAATCGCGGTCATACAATGGATGTTTCGCAACAACGCGATCCAATTCAGAGCCTTTCAATTCACGTTCAACGACATAATCTTCCCAACCGATTTCTGTTGCTACGAAAGCAAGAAGATCTTTCGCAATCAGGAATTTCTCTTCTCCTACTTTAACAATTACGTATGTGAACTCTGGGTGAACCGAAATCCCAAGATTGGCAGGAATCGTCCATGGAGTCGTCGTCCAAATTAGGAATTGTACGTCTGTATCAAGTACACCTAAACCGTCTTTAACAGGGAAACCAACGTAAATCGATGCTGATTTTTTATCCTGATATTCAATTTCTGCTTCTGCAAGTGCTGATTCACTTGAAGGTGACCAGTAAACAGGTTTCAAACCTTTGTAGATATAACCTTTTTTCGCCATATCACCAAATACTTTGATTTGACGAGCTTCGAATTCAGGTTTCAGCGTAATGTATGGATTATCCCAATCGCCACGAACACCAATCCGTTTAAATTGTGAACGCTGGCTATCGATTTGACTGTACGCATAGTCTTCACACATTTTACGGAATTCAGCAAGTGAGTGTTCTTTGCGTTTGACACCTTTATTGACGAGCGCCTGCTCGATTGGCAGACCGTGTGTATCCCAACCGGGAACGTATGGTGCATGGAAGCCAGTCATTGATTTATGGCGGACAATCATATCTTTTAGCACTTTGTTAAGAGCGTGACCCATATGAAGATCGCCATTCGCGTATGGAGGTCCGTCATGCAGAATGAAGAACGGGCGACCCGCTGTCCGTTCTTGCACTAATTTATAAATATCCATCTCTCCCCATTTTTCTTGCATTTTAGGCTCATTTGTCGGTAAACCTCCACGCATTGGGAAACCTGTTTTCGGCATTAGTAGTGTATCTTTGTATTCCATCTTGTATTCCTCCTTTTAATGTTGAAAAATTGCTATATGCTGATAAATAAAATCTTACTAACAACGCTTGGCGCTTGGGGATGCCTCCCGCAATAAGCCAGACAGAAGATCACTGTCAATCGAACAGCGAAGGGTTCGGTTTGTATAATTTCTGCGTCCTTTGCAGAAATTATACAAGGCATGCCGGAGCAATCCCCCTGTAAAATGGTAGCTGAGTTAAAAAAATTATTGCTTCGGCTACCCCAGTAAGGCGCCTTCGCTAGAGATTATATAGGATCATTCATTCAACATATAGAGAGAATCGAAACTTGCGAACATAAAAAAATCCCCCGCCCCTAAAAGGGACGAAGAATTATTCTCGCGTTACCACCCTACTTGCAGCAAACGAATTTGCTACCACTCAGACACCGTAACGGGGTGTTTCCGGGATTGTGTATACTTTCCGCAATCCGGCTCAGGAGTGATCTTCATTTCCAATTTGTTGACCGGGCTCTCACCATCCCCGACTCGCTTTGCACAAATTTGAAAATTACTATCTCTGTCAATGCCATTCTAAATATATGGAGACAATTATAAGTGTACAATTAGATAAATGTCAAGCTTACTCGTTATCCGCTACCATTTCTAACCGTTCTGTATCAATTTCGTACTCCATTAGACTATCCCAATCATCAGATTGAATCAAGTCCAGCTGTGCTTCAATCAGCATTTTGAAACGAGTACGGAATACTTTTGATTGCTTTTTCAAATCTTCAATTTCCACCGAAATTCGACGGGCACGTGTGAGTGCTTCATTGACAATTCGATCTGCATTTTTTTCTGCTTCTTTCACAATTAACTTAGATTCTTTCATGGAGTTACGACGAACATCCTCTGCCGCCTCCTGTGCAACTAGGATAGACTTTTGTAGCGTTTGTTCAATCGAATTGAAATGAGTAACTTGTTCAGTCGATTGCTTCAAGCTATTTTTCAATGTTTTATTTTCTTCAAGAAGATTTTCAAAATCTTTCATGATTTGCTCTAGAAATTCGTTGACCTCATCCTCATCATAGCCGCGGAATTTACTTGTGAATTCTTTATTATGTATATCGATTGGTGATAGAGCCATTCAACGCATCCCCCTACAACATCATTTACATTCTATTATACATGCTAAAGTGTTAGAAAACAGCATTTTTCGAAAACTATTATCTGAAAAATCATTCTAACTTTCCAATGACGAGGCGAATTTTGTCTTTTCGTGTTCTTCCTTCAATCGCCATCACTTTAAATCTGCCGGAACCTCTTATAGATAACATATCCGACTCTTGGAGTTCAAACGCAGGCTGATCTCTTACTGCCCAGTTCACTTTTACTTTGTCTCCATGAATAAGAGATGCCGCTTTTTGTCTTGAGACATTTGCCAGCGCTGCAATAACTGTATCAAGTCGTAAGGAACTGACAATATGCATTTCTTCCGTCCAGCTATCTGCCGAAGTAATCCAGTCTTCCGGTTGATTACTTTCCTCGACCGTCACCTTCGCTTTGCCGATAGAAACAAAATTAGCCGTCATATAATCCTTCAGCTCATCAGCAACTGAAAATTGTACTTCATCCTCTCCTACACGAATATCACCAAATTTTGAACGGTCAATGCCCAGCGACATCATCGATCCAAGAATGTCTTTATGCTCCAGCTGCAAAAATTTCGTAGCGTATTTCACATTGAATATCGCAATTTGATAATCCTCCGTTTCGGGCACATAATAATCAGGATAGATTAAAATCCGCTGTCGCTCTGCCTCGGCAAATGCCCCGTACGAGCCAACCAACAACATAGAGTTACGTGCTAGTGATTCAACAATAAACTGCTGTCTCGGGTCTAGAAATCCCGTCAATTTAGGGGCATAGCTATCCTCAACCTCACGTATCCAGCCAACCGCCATCTCAATGAACGGCTGCTCGTCCTTACGAAAATGCTGCAAAATCGTTTCCATGATTTTACCTCTCTTATACAAAAATCCTCACCTAGGTGAGGATTTGCATGATATTTTAGAAGAAAACAATATTCAATATTGAAATAACACCCGCACGAATTAAGCTTAGCGCAAACAGCGCAACAATTGGCGATATGTCAATCATGCCTAGTGGCGGGATGAATTTCCTGAAGAAACTCAAATACGGCTCTACAATAACCGCAAGAAATTGACCAATTTTTGTTTCGCGTGTGGATGGTACCCATGACATCAAAATATAAATAACTAGCGCTATTGTATAAATTTGAAATGCCCAATATACACCGTTATAAAGTAAAACTACCATACTAATTCATACACCTCATTCAACTTAATTCAGCAAAAGTCCTCCACTTCCATAGATGGCAGGATAGGCGCTGTGTTGTATTTCAAATCAGTGGGTGTTCAATCTCCATGCTGATTTAAGTTTAGCCTCCGGCGGATGTCACGGATTTTCAAAGGTACTTTTCGAGCAAGCTCGAAAAAATCCGGACGCAATCACGCCTTGGCGTGATTGATTTCTATCGTTCAAAGTAGTCAGAGATCGCTCCAGCAACTTCTACATTTTCAGGCGTGCAAAGGAATATATCCGTTCCGATGCGTTGAATATCTCCACTTAACGCATAGACCGTTCCACTTAGGAAATCCACAATGCGAATACCTTGGTCACGTTCAATCCGCTGTAAGTTGACGACAACTGCCCGTTTGTTTTTCAAATGCTCCGAAATATCTTGCGCTTCTGCATAAACACGTGGTTCGATAAGTATCACTTTAGACGATTTCTGAACGCTTTGCAGGCTGACGACTGTCGCAGCTTGTTGTGCTTCGCCCATTGGCTGTTTCTGTCTTCGTGGCTGCGCCTTACGCTGCGGTGGTGGTTCTTGGGAAGCGCGTGGCTCCTCATGACCTGGCTGTTGTTCTTGACTAACATCCTCTTCATCGTCTAAGTAAAACCATTTTTCGAATTTATTTTTAATACTCATGCGTCCTCCCCGCTTTCTGCTCCGACAAGTGCAGTCCCGATTCTGACATGAGTTGCACCTTCCTCGATTGCGATTATGAAGTCATTGGACATTCCCATAGACAATTGTGTGCACGGTGCATATGACAATCCTTGAGCTGCTATGCCGTCACGAAGCTCCCGCAACGAACGGAAAACCGCTCGAACTATATCCATATCCTCCGTGAATGGTGCCATCGTCATTAAACCAATGACACGGATTTTATCGTAAGCTCTCATCTGTTCGATAAAAGCAGGTAGTTCAGCTGGCGTAACCCCCGATTTACTCACCTCACCCGATACGTTCACTTGGATGAAGCAGTCAACAGGTTGCTCTGCACGCTTTTGAACTTCTTTTGCTAGGCTCAATCGATCAACAGAATGTAAGTAATCAATTCGATTGATAATATCTTTCACTTTTCGGCTTTGAACATTACCGATGAAATGCCAGGTCGCCCCGTTCTGAATCGCTTCCTGTTTTTCAAGTAAAACTTCAGGACGGTTTTCACCAAGATTGGCAAAACCCGCTTCAATCACATCTGAAGCTCTTGCCGCAGACACTTCTTTCGTCACAGCAACAACTGTAATTTCTGAGCGCTTTCGACCTGATCGGTCACAAGCATCCTGTATATCAATTTCAATTTTTTCAATTCTTTGTTGTAAACTACTCACCATTATCACTACTTTTCATAGTTCTTACACTACATTGTAACAAGTGGGCGCCTACATATCAATAATAAGTCATTTTTCGTTGTCTTTTTTACCAACTAATACAATATCTTTTCCGATTGTCATAATATCCTCGAGTCTAACCCGTTTTGTATTCTTATCTTTAGCTTCGAAAAACAAACCTCGATCCCCACCGCCTACATGCAATGACTCCACTTTCCCATTCTTGCTGTCAATCGTCGCATCCTGTACAAACCCAAGGAATGAACCTTTCGTTGCATCAATAACTTCTTTTTTTTGAATTTCTGAAAATCTCATCATGAACCCCTCCTTAGAATGACTATATGATTAAAAACGAGATACCATTTTGGCATCTCGTTTTTAACAATTATATTTTCTGGTCCATGCCATCCCGAATAATTTTCACTGCATTTTTTTCCAATCTTGAAATTTGCGCTTGCGAAATACCTAATTCCTTTGCAATCTCCGTCTGCGTCTGTCCTAAATAAAATCGCTTGGAAAGAATCGTCTGCTGCCGCTCATCCATTTCAGATACCGTCTCTTTTACAGCGACATACGTCAACCAGCGTTCTTCTGAGACCGTTTTATCCTGTAGCTGATCCATCATATAGACGGGATCTCCGCCGTCACTATTAATTGGCTCATGGAGTGACATCGGATCTTGAATTGCATCGAGTGCAAACAAAATATCATCCGCGGGTATTCCCGTCGCTTCCGACAAATCGGAAATGCGCGGTTCCTTTTGGTTATCATTGATAAATTGTTCCTTCGCACGAATTGCTTTATACGCAATGTCGCGCAGTGATCTTGAAACTCGAATAGAATGATGATCCCGCAAATGTCGTTTAATCTCTCCAACAATCATTGGCACTGCATACGTTGAGAATCGTACATTATGTTTCAAGTCGAAGTTGTCAATTGATTTTAGTAAGCCAATGCAGCCGACTTGAAATAAATCATCCGCTTGCTCGCCTCTATACGCAAAACGCTGAACTAAACTAAGAACAAGTCGCAAATTACCGATGACTAGCTCTTCCCTTGCGGAATGATCGCCGCTTTGTAGCCTAATAAACGTTGCTTTCATCACTTCATTCGTGAGTAATGGCAATTCGGACGTATCGATTCCACATATTTCTACTCTTGTACGCACCATTCGCTCTTCCTCCGTATTCTGTAGATGACTGTAACAGTAGTCTGTCCGCAGTCATCCAGAATATGCGGGGAATCACATCTCCAATTTCAACCATCATACGATGGAATGATTTAGCCTCTCGCGTAAATCCATAATAATTTTCTTTTCAAGCCGTGAAATATAGGACTGGGAAATTCCAAGCAATTCTGCTACTTCCTTTTGCGTCATCTCCACTTGTCCAGTCAAACCAAATCGACATTCCATAATATAACGTTCTCGTTCGTCAAGCGTTCCAATCGCCTCAATCATGTGCTGACGTTCAATTTTCTTTTCAACATCATCAGTAATAATATGCTCATCTGTGCCAAGAATATCTGAAAGAAGTAGTTCATTACCATCCGCATCTGAATTAAGTGGTTCGTCAAACGAGATTTCAGAGCGCGTTCGATTCGTTTTCCGTAAATGCATGAGAATTTCATTTTCAATACAGCGCGATGCATACGTTGCTAATTTTATATTTTTATCAATTTTAAATGTCTCAATCGCTTTGATAAGTCCAATCGCTCCAATACTAATGAGATCTTCGATATGCGTATTGGTATTATCAAAACGACGAGCAATGTACACGACGAGACGAAGATTTTTTTCAATGAGTGTGTCTCTTGCATTCATATCGCCCTCCATAAATGCATGAATTGCTTTTGCTTCCTCCTCACGTGTTAATGGTTTAGGTAATGATTCATGTCCTCCGATGTAGTATACGCCGTTTTTTCGTTTAAAAAAGCTGGCAATTACCGACATCCACTTTTTCATTTCATGCAACATCTACAGTTCCTCCTTTTAATGATTCCATTGCAGATACGTGTAAAATGGCTTGGGCACCATCTGGGTACCGACGATCATTTACCGTAAGTACGATATAGCCAGGTTGTAGCAAATTCCCGCTTTCAATTGTCCAGTGCTCAAATTTTAATCCTACCGCCCACGAACGTCCTTGAATCGTTACAAGTCGAATTAGCCGCAGTGATTTTTGATGTCTATCTGGGAACGCCGCTAGCGAAGACCCATTTTGAGCATCCCACGCCAACAATGCCTCTTTCAAATCCTCAGGTAAATAAGCATCGACTGATTTTAGGGCAACAAAATGGACAGGCGCGCCAGTCAGTGGCTCCGTACAACCATTTCCCGAATCGACAAACACAGTTAGCGGAATATCCTGTCCCCATATATGAAGCACTGACAATGATTTCAATTCTGATACATGTCGTGCTATCCTGACAGCTAGCCATTTCTTATGCATGACATAGAGAGCTGCATAGGCAACGATTGCATAAGCAAGGACATTCAACGAAGAATTCACTGTCTCGATGCGAAAATGGAAAGCTGTTAATAACCCACCAGCAAATACCGCTCCAATCAACACTATCGTTGCAGATTTCTTCCACGGCTCAAAAGCCTTGCCAAAAGCACAATAGGTCATGCCGATAAAAGACAGTACAACAGCGACAGCGGATGACGAAAAAATGGTGACAGGTAGTGCACCTACAAAGGAAGCGAGCAGGAGACGTCTTCGAGTCGCATGAGCGTTACCTACTTTGTTCGCAAATGACAGGATGGCATAATTGAACAGCATATTCACGCCAATAATGATTTCCCCGTACATAGACCGCCCTCCCTGCAAACAACGATAGCATTTAAAAGCTAAAATGTTTGTCGGAACAAGGAGGAAATCCTATGAAATAACCGACATATATTGCACTTTTTCTGCATCTTTTTTTCAAATAAAAAAGCTACGTCCTCATCAAAATTGACAAGGACGTAGCTTCTCTTTTTTTATCGACGACGATTGCGTAAAAATGTTGGGATATCGAGCGTGTCATCCTGCTGACTGCTCTGTTGCTGGCGCGTTGGCTCTGGTTGTTGGAACTGCGGCGCTTCTTCTCTACGCTCACGAGTGAGCGGCTGTTGTGTTGTTGCTGATTGTTCAGCCTGTTGACGACCCGTTCCGAAGCCTGCGCTTCTTGCAGGACGCGCTTGCATTAGTTGCGCTTCATTAAATCCAGTTGCAATAACTGTAACGATAATTTCATCTTTTAAATCATCGTTGATGACAGATCCGAAAATCATATTGACATCCTCATCTGATGCAGAGGCTACAATATCTGCGGCTTCTTGCACTTCAAATAGACTCAAGTTCGAACCACCCGTAATATTCATCAAAACGCCTTTTGCACCGTCAATAGACGTTTCGAGCAATGGGCTTGAAATAGCTTTCTTTGCCGCTTCTGCCGCCCGGTTTTCACCCGTTGACATCCCGATTCCCATTAGCGCTGAGCCTTTATTGGACATAATTGTTTTCACATCCGCAAAGTCGAGGTTAATAAGACCCGGTACAGCGATTAAATCCGAGATCCCTTGTACCCCTTGACGTAGAACATTATCCGCTTCGCGGAATGCTTCTAGCATCGGTGTATTTTTATCAACTATTTCTAGTAATTTATCGTTCGGAATAACGATGAGCGTATCGACAGATTCCTTCATCGCAGTAATGCCACCAATTGCTTGAGTAGAACGCTTGCGTCCCTCAAATGTAAACGGTCTTGTAACCACACCAACTGTCAGTGCGCCAAGATCCTTGGCAATTTGTGCGATAACAGGAGCAGCACCCGTCCCTGTTCCGCCGCCCATACCAGCTGTGACAAATACCATATCTGCACCGCGTAACGCTTCCTCTAACTGTTCTTTACTTTCTTCAGCAGCCTTTTTACCAACCTCCGGATTTGCACCTGCTCCAAGCCCTCGTGTTAGTTTACCGCCTATTTGTAATTTCACTTCCGCACTTGAAAGGTTGAGAGCTTGTGCATCCGTGTTCACTGCTATGAACTCCACACCTCGTACACCATGTTCAATCATTCGATTTACAGCATTATTCCCACCGCCGCCAACACCGATTACCTTGATAACCGCAAGCGCGTCGATATTCGTATCAAATTCTAGCATCGTCTCTCCTCCTCATCTACTTATTCAAAGAAATTGTCAAAAACTTTTTTTGCTTTATCCAAAATACCCGGCTTCTTTTCTTTGTTGCGTTCTACCGGCTTGTTCTTGTTACTCGGAGCGGGTACATGATGATCTGTCCCTGTCACCGTCTCCGTAGTCGATTCATGACCAAAATAGGTGTCTTGCATATGTGCATAACGTATTAACCCTACTGCCGTCGTATACATCGGCTCTCTTACACCGATATATTCTGGTGTATGAATTCGAACTCTTGTTTTCAACACATGTCTAGCAAGCTGTAAAATACCATCGAGCTTCGTAATCCCACCAGTTAGTACGACACCGCCCGGTAAGTCGCGTATGCCCATCCGATAAAACTCGTCCAGAATGAGTTCAAAGAGCTCTTCCAGTCGGACACCTATAATTTCCGATATGTATCGTTGGCTATATTGATCTTTTGAATCTGCTCCAATGACAGGTACTTCAAATAATTCATCATCGGAAGCATCATCCGAAAAGGCATGACCATATTGGTGTTTAATTTTCCTAGCCTGTTCCGTCGGTGTTTTTAAAATAATCGATAAATCTTTTGTAATATGGTCGCCGCCTACCGGGATAACTGCCGTCGCCATAAAACGATTTTCTCCGAATATCGCAATTGTTGTAGAACCTCCGCCGATATCAATAAAGGCAGTTCCGTGATTTTTCTCATCATCCGTCAATGCAAACGTTCCTGCGGCTAACGGTTGCAAGTAAATTTCACGAATGACTAGGCCGGCCCGCTCGACACAACGCAATATATTATGAACAAGCGTTTTAGAGGTCGTAATGAGTGTACCATCCATTTCAAGACGTACACCGATCATTCCACGAGGATCTGTAATTTCATCATAATCATCCACTATGAACTGCTTCGGAATAATATTAACAATTTCCCGTTCAGGCGGAACGGACATCACTTGTGCCGATTTCATCACTCGTTCCAAGTCATCGTCTGTAATTTCCCGGTTTTCCGAGTTCACAGCTACAACACCTTTAACATCCTGCAATAAAATCCCGTTTGCTGGAATACCAAGAATGACTTCGCGAATTTGCATTCCAATCATTCGTTCCGCTTGATCAACCGCCTTACGGATGGATTGAACGGTTGCGTCAATGTCGATAATTGTCCCTTTGCGGATTCCAGCAGATTGGACATTACCTACTCCAATGACATGTAAAGCCCCGCCATCTACTTCGCCTATTAATACTTTAACTGTTGAAGAACCTATATCAAGTGATACATATAATTCTGATTGGCTCAAACTAGCACCTCCCATAGCAACTCTTTCTAAACACTAATATTATATACATATCTTATTCTATTGTATTACAGGTACATTGTCTAAATATTTTCGACATCTCTTGTCCAAATCCTTTTATTCCGAAGCATTTGTTGAAGAATGCTTGCCCCGCTCCGTCCATTTTGTGAGCATAATCCTCCTAATGACGGCGATATTTTGGAATAACCGTACACCAAAAGCAAAAACTGCCGCTAAATACAAATCGACTCCTAAATGCACCCCTAGAAATGCTAGAATCGCCGCAAGAGCAATGTTGAAGAAGAACCCCGACACAAACACCTTATCATCGTACACCTGCTGTAAATAGGCCCTGATGCCTCCAAATAACGTATCGAGCGCAGCAAGCACTGCAATCGATAAGTAGTTGCTATAAATTTGTGGAATTTGTATGTCTGATAATAAACCAAGTGAAATTCCAAGAATTAATCCGAGCAAAGGTAACCACATAGTCATTCCCCTTTCGGCGTTTCCTTCAAAAATTGGTTGTCGAATTTTTCTGGAAAGCCACGGATTTCCAATTGTTCTACTGGTTTTCCGATATCCAACAGAAGATTATCCAGATAAAAATCATCGTGAATGGGTGAGGCTGCTAAATAATTGTACATTTTTTCACTTTCCTTCAGCGACGGTGAAATGATTTTTATTGAAAACGGTGGGGTTGACACATTCAATCCGTTCACTGTCGTCACACCATTGATATCTCTGATTGAACTTAATGTTGTAAATCGTTTACCATCAATTTCAAGAGTAAATCCTTTATAACGACTCACTTCATTGACAAAGCGGGTTAGTAAGTCTGGAGAAATATCCCGAATTGGTGTTCCGAATGCAATGCTTTCTGCCGATGGTCGCACCTCGATAAGAATACCCGGTCCTTCCACATCCGTCATACCTGCCTGCCGATACAACTTGTCAACTGTTTCGGTAAGTGCTTTCCCCGTATTTTCATCACTTAAAGATCTATAGGTATAAATGGTCCTATCCAACTCCCGGATTTCTGATAGCAATTCGGAGTGTAGCTGTTTTTCTGTGGACAACTCATTGCGAATTGTCCAAATATCTCGTGTATCGCGCTCCTTTGGACTTTTCATCGAACTGTATTGGACGGCTATCATAAACCCAACGATTAGCAAGATTAATGTGAATCTCCAATGTATCACTTTTTTCACCCGTCCAACCTCCTCCTACCTTCAACTTTCAGTCCTCAATGCAGATAATTGGATTTCCTTTAATTGCTCCATTGTTACAACGATATTATCATGAATGAGACTATCTATGACACCGCCCTTTAAATGCAATGAGGCAGATAGTACATCCATATCTCCGATCGCTTCGATTACAAATGGAGCAGGAAAAGTTCGTCCATCAATCGTAATGACAGGTCCTGTACATTTAATATAAGAATTTGACGTAATTCTTTGTCCATTTATCGCTAATCCTTGTGCCCCCGAAATTTTAAGTTCATTGATGACCCGAAAAATATGGCTTTCATGAACAATATAATCATTCGGATTTTGTTCAACTGGATCATAATCAGCATCTTTTAGTGTGATTTTGATACCTTGTCCAACAGCTGGTATTACACCAAGCAGCAAGCGAAGATCCTGTGCCTCTTCAACGAGACCGGCATGATCTTCCTCCCTTGTAGAAAAGGAACGCTCATACTCACGAATCTCTTCCTGCTTAGCGGCGATTTCATCAGTTAACTCCTTGTTACGTTCTTGTTGACTTATCAAATCTTCCCGATATTTTTCTTCATTGAGGAAGGATGCAGATTGAATATTGTCAGTTTCATCATGCGTGCCAAGTGTTCGATAGGAAAAGGCTAGGATGAAACCAAGAACAAGAAAGACGACAGAAAAAAGAATATGTCTCCCTCTTTTCTTATATTCATCATTCGTCTTCTTCGTCAACGGGATCCACCTCCTCTTCTTCATCTGGAAGTCCATACATTTTCGTGAATGGCACAAAGAACGTGCCCACTTCCATATCTATAACACCTTTTTCATAGTCCTTCAATTGTGCAGTGACTTCCGGATAGAATGCCATCTTTTCTGCAAATGTTGAAATGATAGCGCGAACTTCAAATCCATCAACCATGTAAACAGTAATACTATCCTCATCTTCCGCCGCCCCATCGAAAATGATTTCAGAAATGAGATGGTATACATCACTTTCCATTTTCAACAATTGAGCAGACATTCGCTTTAGGCTATCCTCATTCGTAAAGTTATTAAGGATAGGTGCCTCTGCTTCTCGCAATAACACCCCCGTCGGGAATGTATCGCCATTTTCAAGCAACAAGCTATATTGCCCATTCTCTTCAAGATAAGCAACCGTGTTCCATTCAGTAATAACAATTTCGATATTTCGCAGCCATTTTCGAGAGACTACTACTTCCTCAACACCCTTAATGTCCATCAATCGATTTTCCACATTCGAAATGTTAAAACTCCATAAAGGGTTGTCCATCGTTAGTCCGCTCTGTTCTTCATAAAACGATGACTCATGGAGCCCTGCTCCTTTAACATGAATGTCACCGATTTTACTTAAGTCTGATTGGAAATAGAGAATTGCGAGGAGCGCAACAACAAATATTATTAACATGAACAAGAATTTCTTATTTGTCTTTCTACGACGCTTCTCACGCATAGAAGGGATTCGCTCTTCAATATCAATGACTTTATCCATGTCGGCTCCTCCTCTCTCACACTGGCTTCTTTTTATTTGTAAAATGCATAATAGTTCCAGCTGCCATCCAAGTCGTCATTAAGGAAGAGCCCCCGTAACTGATGAATGGCAGTGTAACACCTGTTACAGGAAGTAATCCCGAGACGACACCGACATTCAAAAAGGTTTGAAAAAGGATCATTGAACCCATTCCAGCGACCATCAGAAATGCATAACGCCCCTCCGTTCGGATAGCGATGCCAAACGCTGTCACCAATAGCATGGCAAATAGCAATAACACCACTGTCGCACCGATGAATCCCGTTTCTTCCGCAATAATCGAAAAGATGAAATCGTTTTGTGGCTCTGGCAAATATAAATACTTCTGACGACTATTGCCATAGCCATGCCCAACCAATCCGCCGGGAGCGATAGCAAATAACGACTGAATCCCTTGAAAGCCCGTTCCACGCGGATCACTCCAAGGATCGATATATGACTTGATACGGTCTAAACGATACGGTGCTGCCGCAATTAAAGCGACAAAGGCAGCAATTCCTCCTGCGCCAAGAAACGCAAAAAACTTTAGTGGGTAGCCAGCGATGAATAAAATGACAAAAGCTGAAACAATCATAATGACCGCCGAACCAAGATCCGGTTGAAGCATAATAAGACCTGCTGGTAGAAGAATTAACCCGAAATGACTTAAACGGAAAATACCTTTCCCCTTCGTATCATTCAGACTACAAGCTAGCTTGCCGATAAGTGCAACTTTAATGAATTCCGCAGGTTGTATACTAAATGGTCCAAAGGCAATCCAGCTTTGAGAGCCATTTCTTACTGCCCCAATACCAGGGATAAGGACAGCAACAAGTAGTATAATCATAACAACATAAAATGCCGTCCATATTTTCGGGCTGGAAGTTAATGGACTTTTCATTATGACAATCGCAATTCCAATGGATACCGCCATATAAATAGCTTGTTTTACAATGAATGGCGAAGAATCTCCATAATGAACAGCTCCCCAATACGAGCCCGCCGAGTGAACGAAAACCAGCCCTATGAATGACAGCGCCACGGCCGAAACGATAAATAACGTTTTCAACTTACCTTCCAGTGAACGCATCCTTCCGCAAAATTACTCAATCATTGTAGCTGCATGACCGCCTCTATAAATTCATCACCACGTACTTCAAAGCTTTCGTACTGATCCCAACTTGCACACGCCGGCGATAACAAAATAATATCCCCTACTTCAGTCAATGGATAGGACTTTTGCACGGCATCCTTGACATTTTCAGCATGAATAATTTCTTTAATGCCACAGGAGGCGGCAAAAACAGCGAAACGCCCGGCAGTTTCTCCTAAAGCGACAACAGCTTTAACTGTCTCCATGTAAGGACGTAAATCTTCAAATGACTGTCCGCGATCCAATCCACCTGCTAATAAAATCATCGGCGCATGAAATGCTGCTAATGCGCTTTTCGTCGCCAGTGTATTCGTTGCTTTCGAATCATTGTAAAATTTACGACCATGCAATTCTTTGACAAACTGCATTCGATGCCGGACACCTGTAAAGGAGCTAAGTACATTTTCAATAGCTGTTTTATCACATCCAGAAAGAATCGCAGCAGCGGTAGCCGCCAGTATATTTTCAAGATTATGCTGACCTGGCAATTTAATGATAGAACGCTTTACATAAGGTTCCCCGTTCCAATAAATTTGTTCATCATCCGCTGATATTCCCTGCTCCCTCCTACCAAGAAGGGAAAATGGAATCTTCACAGCTAATGAATCCATTACATAAGGGAGAAGCCCTGGCTGATCAGCATTATAAATGACGTAATCCTCTTGTGTTTGGTTCGTCGTGATTGCCGACTTTGCAAAAGCATAAGCTTCGGACGACCCGTGATAATCGAGATGCGCATCATACAAATTCGTCCAAACGGCAATATGTGGACGGAATGTTTCTGTCCCCATTAATTGAAATGACGAGGCTTCTAAAACAATGACTTGTTCTTCTTTGGCCTTTTCAGCAACCGAGCACGACACTGTTCCAATATTACCAGCGATGAGTGGCTGCTGTTCCCCAATATTCAGCATATGGTAGAGTAAAGTAGTTGTCGTCGTTTTGCCATTAGAGCCCGTAATAGCAATAATTGGTGCTTCACTAATTCTCGATGTCAGCTCGATTTCTGTCCAAACAGAAATTTCTTTCGCTAATGCTTCTACTACAACCCGATTACTATAAGGAATGCCTGGATTTTTTACGACGACATCAAAGCCTTTGTCAAGAATCCCTATTGGATGACCGCCGCATATTACTTGAATGCCCTTCGAGCGTAGTATAGCTACCTCTTCATTGCCTTCATCTGGCGAAGCATCATTCACCGTAACAATCGCCCCGAGCGAATGCAGTAGTTGGGCAGCGGCCGAACCACTTTTAGCAAGGCCAAGCACAAGTACTCTCAGGCCATGAAATTGTTCTACATTTTTCACTTACATCACCTCCAACAAGACAGGAATGATAGCGGCTAATAAAGAAATTCCCCAAAACACAAGAACAATCTTCCACTCAGACCAGCCTGATAATTCAAAATGATGATGAATCGGACTCATTTTGAAAACTCGCTTCCCTGTCGTTTTAAAGCTAATGACTTGAATAATGACTGACAACGTTTCAATGACGTAGACAACTCCAATGACAAGCAGCAAGAACTCTTGCTTGATCAATACCGACAACATAGCAAGTGCTCCACCAAGTGCCAATGACCCCGTATCACCCATAAATATTTTAGCCGGTTTAACGTTAAAAATGAGGAAGCCAAGCATTGCGCCCGTTACAACAAAAGCAAACAATGCGATATCCTGCTGTCCAAAAATCAGCGCTAAAACACCAAATGCTCCAAAGGCAATGGAAGATGAGCCCGCAACAAGTCCATCTAATCCATCCGATAAATTCACGGCATTGGAAAACCCAACAAGCCAGAAGATTAGAAATGCTACATAAAATATGCCAAGCTCCATTTCATAATTTGTAAATGGAATTTGAACTATCGTTTCAAAAGGACCAAGCTTCAGAAGGAAGAATGCAATGACTGCAACAATGATTTGACCGATTAACTTTTGAATAGAGGTCAATCCAAGATTCCTTTTCAACACAACGATAATGAAATCATCTAGAAAGCCAATGATACCAAAGCCAACGAACACGAGTAACAGAACTATCGTTTGTGTCGTCAAAACATCGTTTATGTATGAAAGTATTAACGTCGACAATATGATCGAGCCGATAAATATCAGTCCACCCATTGTTGGCGTACCTGCCTTTTTAAAATGGGTTTTAGGTCCTTCCTCTCGAATGCTTTGCCCAAACTTCAATCTTCTGAGGGCTGGGATGATAAAGTACCCCAATAGTGCTGAAATTATGAATGCAACGGCAATGGCCGTTAATATTGTGACGAGTGTCATGATCTTTTTCTCCTTCTATCCTCTGAAGCAGCCACTTCTTATGAACAACTCCAGACTCTTCATTCACATCTGCTGTTTCAAATATGTTATTCCGTATATAAATGGATGACATCGTCGACTGCTATTAATGTGTCAGCGACCGGTAATTGAGATTTCACTTGCTCACCACCACCATGCCATTCAAGACGGTACGTATACAATGACCCCGTAATTTCCTTTTTTGTCATACCAATCAAATCCGGGACCCGATGTGTCATTTCATCGCCCCATTTGTATTTCTTATCAATTTGGTCTTGTCGCTTCTCAATACCTGCAAGTGGAGCAATTTCTTCCATAATTCGACCAACAATCGGTGCCGCAATTACACCGCCAAATTGGACAGAGTTTTTCGGGCTGTCTATTGCAACATATACGAGTAGTTCAGGATCATCTGCCGGCGCAAAGCCAATGAATGACACGATATAATCACCATCTTTATAATGACCATCAACGACTTTTTGTGCAGTCCCCGTTTTTCCCCCTACTCGAAGTCCATCAACAAATGCTTTTCCACCAGAGCCATTGGCAACAACTGACTCCAAAGCTTTTCTCACTTGCTCAGAGGTGTCTTTACTTAAAACACGCCTTTGCATGTCTGGAGAAAATGATTGCAATAACTTGCCTTTATCATCTGTTATTTCCTTGACAATATACGGACGATATAGATAACCACCATTTATCGCAGCTGCGACAGCTTGCACTTGTTGAATAGGCGTTACTGAAATTCCTTGACCAAATGCAGTTGTCGCTTGTTCAACGGGACCGAAATTTTTTTCTGAAAAAAGAATTCCCTTCGCTTCTCCTGCAATACCTGATCCTGTTGTTTGCCCAAAGCCAAAGTCACGTATATATTTATTTAATTTTTCTGGCCCTAAACGTTGGCCGATTTCTACAAATCCAGGGTTACAAGAGTTTTCAACAACTTCTAAAAAGGTTTGATCTTTATGTCCTGCTCGTTTCCAACAGCGTAATCTGGCATTAGCGACCATCACATAACCGGGATCGTAAAATTGGTCATGTTCAAGATCAATCACTTTTTCCTCAAGTCCTGCAGCCAAAGTTATAATTTTAAAGGTAGATCCTGGCTCGAATGTCATCCAAACAGGTAAATTCCGATTATAAATACTCGGATCTACGTCCTGGTATTTTGATGGATCGAAAGTCGGCGCAGAGGCCAATGACAATAACTCACCCGTTTTAGGATTCATCACGATCGCCAATGCTTGCGTTGCATCGAATTTCTCCATCGCCTGCAACAGCTCGCGTTCAACAACCTTCTGCATATCGATATTAATCGTTAGTCCAATATTAGCGCCTTTGTTACCTATCTTGAAGCCATCGTCAACATGCGGTAAGGGTATTCCTTTCGCGTCTGTATACAAACGGATTTTATCGCCCGTTCCTTGCAAAATTTGATCATAGGCATACTCTATACCGGCCAATCCATCATGATCATAGCCTGTAAAGCCAAGCAATCTCGATAACAACTCGCCATTCGGATAATCCCTAACAAAATCGACCCCGGTATACAATCCGTCAATCTGCAACCGTGCGATTTCATCCGCCTGCTCATTTGTAATGTTTTTTGCCAATTTAACCATATACGCTTTTTCTGACATTTTTTCCGTTAGTTTACCTGCATCTACTTTGAGAATAGCTGCAAGTGTTGTTGCTGCACTCGCTATTTCGTGATTTTGAGAAGGCATAAAATATAAAGTGGGAGCTAGCCTACTCCCGACAATCAAACTTCCATTGCGATCCACAATGTCTCCACGCATACCGCCAAATGGAATTTCGCGATCCCAGTTCTCTTCAGCACGATCTTTCAATAATTCATGCCTAATAATTTGTACATGAAACAACTTACCAATGACTAGTGCGAGCAAAATCACAAATATCACAAAAGTTGCTCGCAATCTCTTTTTAGATTGTAAACTTATAAAATTCCGCAGCATCTACACCTCACGTTTTTCTATCAACGTATGATGCAGTACGGATGGCTATTCGTTAACCGCCAACTATACTCTCTTCTTCGGTCGTCTCTTCTACTGGTTTATAAATATCAACAGGCAGCTTCAGCTGGAGGACTACCGGTTCATGCTGGCCAATAACCGTCCCTTTGGACAGGCTTTGTTCCATTACGTATCCGTCTCCGTTCATACGAATATCTAGCCCGGACAACATTTTAAAACTGAGCACCATTTTTTTCGACCAACCTGTAAAATCAGGTAGTGAAGTTGCGCCTGCTGTCTTTAATAGAATGACAGCCCCTTCTGTAAGTTTAGTGCCCGCTTGAGGGTATTGGTGCTCAATCCGTCCTCCCTCACCAACGACTACAGGATTAAAGCCATCTTGCTTAAGCTGCGCCATCATTTCGGCTGAATCCATACCAACCGTTTTCCCTACAACTGTTGCCTCGATAATATCATCGCCATTTGGCACGATATTCATATATCTTAAACTGCTCTCCATCACTGAGGTAAATAGTTCCGCTACTGGATCTGAACCCGTCTTCCCTTTTGGCAATATCGGTTGCTGTACAATAACATACGTAATGAGCTTCGGATCTTCAATAGGTGCCATTCCGAGGAATGAATAAAGGTAATTGCCATCCCCACTTAAATAGCCTCTCCCGTTTGGATTTGGTATTTCAGCAGTACCTGTTTTGCCTCCAGTTGTATAACCATTGAGTGCAAATTTTTTAGCTGTCCCTTTTTCTCCAGTAACCGTTGAAGCAAGCACTTCTCTCACTTGCTTAGCCGTAGATGCTGATATCGGACTATCATGCACTTCTGGATCTTGTTCTTTGACAATTTCACCCGTATTCGGGTTAGTTATTTTATCAATGACATATGGCTTCATCATAACACCATTATTTGCAATGGACGTCGCTGCTTGAATCATTTGCATCGCCGTCACAGTAGAACCTTGTCCATAGGAGGTTGTCAGTCTTTCAGCCGGATACCTATCCAAAACCACACCTGACGCTTCATTCGGCAAATCAATTCCAGTTTTTTCTCCAAAACCAAATTTCCGAATATATTCTATGAATGTTCTATCACCTAACCGCTCCAATAAATAAGCCATAGAAACGTTAGATGATCTTTGGAAACCTTCTAAATAACTAATCGTTCCCCATCCCTTACGATTAACATCACGGATGGTTTTATCATAAATCGTATATTGCCCCGATTGGAACGAGGCATTCGGATCCCATTTCCCCTCTTCAATAGCAGCGGCCAATGTAAACATTTTCAATGTTGAACCTGGTTCAATTGTTGTTTCAAGTGCGTCATTCAACCAGTTTTCCTTTAATCCCTCCCGTGTAGCAGGGTGGAATGAAGGACGTTGACTCATTGCGAGTATTTCACCCGTTTTTGGGTCCGCCACGACGACAAGCATCTTTTCCGGTGAATATTCACTTTCAACTCGGGTCATTGCATCTTCTACAAAACTTTGTATCGTCTTATCAATTGTGAGCTGAATATCATAGCCATCCTGAGCCGGTGTTATGATTTCTTCCGCCTTCGGTAATTTATTGCCCCAACCATCTGACTGAAAGTTCAATTTCCCGTCTGTACCTGTCAACTCTTTATCATACGTTGACTCAAGCCCCATTTTCCCGACTGTCGATAAATTCCCATCAGCATCTTCTTCGCGCATGGCAAAGCCTATGAGGTAAGAGGCAAAAACACCGTTCGGATAAAATCTTTTTTGATCCTCTAGGAAAAGAATACCCGATAGTTCCTTTTCCTCGAGCTCCTCTCGAATTGCAAGAACCGTTTCGTGACTAATGTCACGCCCTGCTTTTCCTAATTCCAATTGGTATCTTTCCCAGTCAGAGTACTCATTTAGCTTAGCCAAAATTTCCTCTTTCTCAAGCGGGATATAATTAGCCAATACTTCAGCAGTAGCTCCAAAGTTTTCTTTCAAAACATGTCGCGGTTTTTTAGTCCCCTTACTGGCCTTTTCATCCAATATGATAAGCATTTTATAGCTCAGCGTATCTGCAGCAATCAAGGCTCCATTGCGATCAACAATCGTTCCTCGATCTGCTTTCAATATAGATTCCCTTGCATATTTCGCTTCCGCAAGCGTCGCCATAACTCTTCCTTCAGCCTGTCCCGTCGCTTGAATAAAGACCATTCTTCCAAACAAAAGGAAAAAGAGCCCTCCGTAAAGAAAAAACATCAGAAAGGCTCCCCATTGAAATCGAAACTTTTTTTTCTTTTTCATTGTCCTGACACGACCTTTACGTTATTGTCGTTTGGATTCAAACCGAGCTCCTTCGCTTTCTTCCATATTCGGTCATATGTAGATCTTTCCTTTATTAGAATGGCCAGTTCCGTGTTTTGCTTGGATATTTCCGCAATATCTTTGCCAATTACCTGTACTTCCTTGTTTGTCTCATTGATTTGGGCTTGCGTATGTAAAATCATCGTCGAAAAAAGGACGAGAGATGTTGCAAACAGCACGAATAAGAATTTTTCTCCTACAGAAAAGACTTTTCGCGCAGGACGTATTTGCGGTTGCTTTTTCGGTACTTCTGGTACGTCAAGCTCACGTACATATGACGTTTGAAATCTTCTTTGCTCTAATGCCATTTACTAACTTCCCCCTTTACTTTTTTTCAGCAATCCTTAACTTAGCAGATCTAGCCCGTTTATTAGCTTCTATCTCTTGATCATTTGGCACAATCGGCTTCCTTGTCACCAGTTTCAACATCGGTTCCATTCCCTCTGGAATAACCGGCAAGTTCGGCGGTAAATCCGGGTATGAGGATGCCTCTTTAAAAATCGTTTTACATAAACGATCCTCCAGTGAATGAAACGTAATGACACTTATGCGTCCACCTGGATTTAATAATGTAATGGCATCGACTAATGACTCCTCAGCCGCACCAAGTTCATCATTGACGGCAATACGGATTGCTTGGAATACCCTTTTTGCTGGGTGACCACCTGTCCGCCTCTTAGCTGCCGGAATGCCTGCTTTAATTAGTTCAGCAAGCTCAGCAGTTGTACGAATTGGAGATTGCTCACGCGCCGCCTCTATTTTCCGCACGATACTTTTCGAAAACTTCTCTTCGCCATAACGGAAGAAGATGCGCACAAGATCTTCAAATGCCCAGTCATTAACAACGTCATACGCTGTTAATGATGCCTCCATATTCATGCGCATATCAAGTGGAGCATCATGATTATAACTAAATCCACGTTCTGGTGTATCGAGCTGTGGTGATGATACGCCTAAATCATACAGTATTCCATCGACAGATGTGACGCCAATTTTAGCCAATTCCGATTTCAAGTTTCTGAAATTTGAGTGGACAAACGTCACCTGTGGAAGATAATCTTTCAAACGCTCTTTTGCTACTTCAATTGCTGTCGTATCCTGATCGAAACAAATCAGTCTACCTTGTGCTGATAATTTTTTCGCGATTTCCTTACTATGACCTGCTCCTCCGAGCGTACAATCCACGTAAATTCCATCGCTTTTTATATCCAAACCTTCGACGGCTTCGTGAAGTAATACTGTAGTGTGGTTAAACATAGAAACCGCCCACTTTCTTAGATTGTTGTTTCATAACCTGTTTTATTTAGAAATCAAAGTCAATAATGTTTTCTGCGATGTCATTGAAGGATTGTTCAGATTCATCGTAATAGGCATCCCATAACGGTTTTGACCAGATTTCAATTCTTCCTGAAACTCCTAGGACGACACAGTCCTTTTCAACTTTCGCATAGTTCAATAACGATGACGGGATATTAATGCGCCCTTGCTTGTCCAACTCAACTTCCGTCGCACCAGAAAAGAAAAAACGAGTAAATGCACGTGCATCCTTTTTCGTAACAGGCATTGCCTTCAATTTCTCTTCAAGACGATGCCATTCATCCATAGGGTAACCGAAGAGACAATTATCCAAGCCACGAGTCAACACAAAACCGTCGCCAAGATGTTCCCGAAACTTTGAAGGAACAATCAGACGTCCTTTTGTATCAATAGTATGCTGATATTCGCCCATGAACATACTCTTCACCCCACTATATGAAATTAATGTACCACATCCCCCCACATTCCTCCACCTATTTTCTAACATTCATCACTTAAACGCTAAAAATGTGTCAATAGTACTTGTTTCAATGAGATTATTCAGACATCAAGTGTATTACAACTGCTTTATAGATAGAATGACACATACACGAAGCAAACTTTTAACCTAAAAAAACTCTTACCCACAAAACAAATGTGAGTAAGAGTTTTTTCAAAGATAGACGATTTTATGCTTGCCATCCATTTCGAAAGGCAATTGTAGAAGATCCTCGATCAGTGTTGGTCCATAGCTATTCAAATACGAATAGGGTGTGTAGAGACGCTCCTGCAATGATCCTTCTGGGAATAATTCGCCCTCCACTATATCGAATTGCCGAACAGCGATAGCATGTTTTAACAGTAATGCATCTTCAGCTTTATCTTTCAAATACTTCAATTGTTTCTTATGGAACTGTAGATTTTTTTGTACGAGCTTATGCATCATTGTCCCTTGCTCCGCTGACAGCTGCGCAATTTGTTCATACTGACTTTCCAGCATCTTCTCTGTATCATCCAATGACGAATTGAAATTTTCATCACGCAACGACTCGATAAATTGCTCCCTTGCAGTAAACACCTGTCCGGACATAGCATCTTCAACTGTGAAGGATTTTTTGTCTAACACCTGCTTCACTTGTGAACTTACAAGTGTGATAGACATCCTTGGAACGATAATCGGCATTTTCAAACCTAGATGATGAAATGCTTCTTTTAACACTGCCCAATAAGCGATTTCCCCTGGACCACCTACAAAAGCAAGAACCGGGAACACCAAATCCTGCATAATCGGCCTCGTTGCGACATTATTACTCAGTAGCCAAGGTTGTTCTTGCGCAATTTCAAGCATGTCTGTCGTCGTAAATCGTAGACCTGTGCTGTCATTGACAAAATAACCATCTTTTCTTGATAGTAGAACACGTCCTGTCTCATGGACATAAAATATATTTGCTGCATCTTTTTCTGCACCAATTGGAGCTTCAAATCCTTGTGCTGTATATATTTCTTCCTTTTGCGTGATTTTTTCCGCAAGTTGCTCGGATTGTTCAATCAATTGAACAAAATAATTCGTCTCCAGCTGTCGTAACGGTTTATATGCCGAATCGATGAATAATAAACCTTCCTCTTGAAACAACCCATTCATAAGTCGTACAAAAAACTGCGTGAAAGTCTTTTCTTGCTGCACTGCCTCCAGCACTTCATCCAATAAGTCTTTTGTATACGAGGTTTCGCCGAATTTACCAAAGATCCCCTTAACAAAAGAGGTCATTTGCACACTGTCATACGTAGCATCCGATGCCATGAGCTTGAGGACAAACTTTTCACCGTATTGCTGCTTCACTGCACGCCCGTTCAATTCCGTATACGTATGGTTAATTTCATTCAAATCATGGTCTTCACCTGCGACCCAAAAGACCGGAACGACAGGAATACCTAGTGTAGCGCGTTGCTTCTTCGCAAGTAAAATGACAGTAATTGCCTTGTGAACAGAGTAAAGTGGACCCGTCAAAAGGCCAGCCTGTTGACCACCAATAACGGTCACTGCATTTTCCGCAAGCTCTTTTAAATGTTTGTCTGCATTGGCAGATATACCAAAAGGCTCCATGAATGCACGTACTGTCTCTGCTAATTGTCGTCTTTCAAAAGGACGATCGGCAAGCTCCGCCAGTCTGTCAACATACGAGCTTTCTTCCATGTGATTATAATCAAAAAAAGTATGTAAAAATTCCTCATCATTATTATATGCCTGCATTATTTTGTTATTTCCTTGTAATGCCAAAACTTCCAGTTTCATCATTCATGCCCCTTTGTGACTTTAAGTATGAAAAGAGTATAGCATTCTAAGCTACAGGATTGAAAAATAAACGCTTAGACCACGCATATTCAAGTCAAATACTCGATGACCTTCATGATAATACCAACAAATAGCAAAAGGACATAGCTTACTGTTAAAACGAGAAAATATAAGCGCCATGTTTTTCGTAGTAAACGAGTGATTTGAAACTCTTTTACTTTTATTCGTTCCAGAATGACACTAACGATTGCAAGAAGCAAAGCAACTCCTATTATATAGACACCTGCCCCTTCTCCGATAATCGTCCGAAAAATGATATACACGGTTATGAATAGAAAAGGAGTTGTTATGTCAGCGGCAAGTCCGATAACCGATGAAGGCGCCCTCCCTCTCTTTCTCATAATAATAAGGAAGATGAGCGTAACGACATACGGGAATAACAATAATCCTCCAAATATCGTTGAAATAATCCCCATTCACATTCCCTCCCCTCGCTGATTTAAGGCATAAAGCATCGTTTCAAGCATTGTCAATAAAGGTAATGATTGATGACGTTCTTGTGCTTTTCGAAGGACAGCTGTGACAATTGTTTCAATTTCCATCGGACGGGCTGCCAAACAATCTGCTAGCATTGACGACTGATTACGCGATGTCTTTCTGCACACCTCTACCACGTCTTCGTATGATAGAACCTCTGCTATTTCTGGAAACGCATTGATTAGTTCATCAAACAAAGTATCGAACAACTGCCGACAGTAGTCATTTGTGAGCAATTCACCATTTTTCACTTTTAAAATAGCTGTCAATGGATTAATCATACAGTTGATAAGTACTTTGCGCATCATTATTTGTTCGGCATTTATTTCATAACGAATGGGAAACGTTGCGGAATGCGCTTGTCCAACGCTATCAAATAACTGCCTCCCCCCTCTAAAAGGAGCAATTGTTAGCATTCCCACCCCATTATGATTAACCGTTCGATTATCCACCCTGCGCGCTCCATGCTCCACCGTGGCGAAAGCGATATGCGGTAAATTGGTTTTCTCTACTAACGTCATATGACCGATGCCATTTTGAACAAATAATATAGGGTTTTTTACTTCCACTTGCTGCAGTTCAGCAAGGAGATCAGGAATACCTGCATATTTGACAGCTACAATCCACAATGCAGGCGACACCAGCAGGCGGATGTCCGTCGTTGCCCTTACATCGAAAACACTCGCTGTTCCATCCTGGTTGATGCGTTGAATCCCCTCGTCTCGAATAAGTTGCGCTTGCTCTTCCCTTCTTACATAAAATGTTACTGCCATTCCCGCTTCAGCCAAAAACGATCCTAGTAGCAGACCAATTGAGCCTGCACCTGCAATGACTATGTTCATTCGACAGCCCCCCTTATCAATTACGCCTCTGCGTAATTGCGCCCAGATTTTGAATTGAGCTTGAGGCCTACAGGACGTAGGTTATGCAGTCGAGAGGGATTGAACTACATCCCTCTTTGTTGCGACAGGACGTCGCGAACTTAGACTGCCTTCATTATCTCCCTTCAAAATCTGTGGCATCCGCCGGAGGCTTTAACTTTATTCAGCCGGAGGCTGAATGAAGTTAAAAAGGTCCACCTAAGACGGCGGACCTTTTTACTTTGATTCAATTATACAGGATATACCGGGTGTTTTCTCGGTGGCTGTGCAATATCTTTTGAACTATAGAAACGGAATCGCTCTGCCAACACATTTCTCAAACTAGAGGGCGCAACGATTTCATCAATAATCAATTCAGAGGCTAATTTATAAATATCAATTTCCACTTTGTATTCCTGATGTTTTTCTTGTACAAATGCCAGCCGCTCTTTTGGATCTTCAATCGCTTCGATTTTATTTGAGTAAACGGCATTGACGGCCGCCTCTGGTCCCATGACAGCAATTTGAGCAGTTGGAAGCGCAATACAAACATCTGGCTCAAATGCTGGTCCAGCCATCGCATAAAGACCTGCACCGTAGGCTTTTCGAACAATAACAGATATTTTTGGTACCGTTGCAGAGCTCATCGCCATAATTAGTTTGGCACCATGACGGATAATCCCTGCACGCTCCACTTTCGTACCAATCATAAAGCCTGGTACATCAGCAAGGAACAATAGTGGAATCGAAAACGCATCACAAAGCGTAATAAATTTTGTTGCCTTGTCTGCAGAATCAACGAATAACACGCCACCTTTAACTTTAGGTTGGTTTGCTACAATGCCGACAGGCTGCCCTTCGATACGTGCAAAACCAGTAATCAATTCAGGCGCGAACAGCTTTTTAATATCAAAAAAACTGCCCTCGTCAATCAATGCGTCAATCGCTTCATACATATCGAATGGTGCATTTTGATTTTCTGGAATGATTGCTTCTAGTGTCCTACCGGCTTTCGCCTCCACAATATCTCGAAGTGCAGGCTTCTCTGTAAAGTTCGACGGGAAGTACGTTAAATAACGACGAGCTTCAGCAATAGCCTCTTCTTCATTTGCCGCCAACACATCTCCGCAGCCACTTACCGAACAATGCATCCGTGCACCGCCCATTTCCTCAAGTGTCACTTTTTCCCCAATCACTTTCTCAGCCATACGTGGTGAGCCTAAGTACATCGATGCATTACCGTCCACCATAATGACAACATCGCAAAAAGCCGGAATATACGCACCACCTGCAGCTGAAGGTCCGAATAAAATACAAATCTGCGGTATAAATCCAGATAATCTCACCTGATTATGAAAGATTTTTCCTGCGCCACGTCGATTCGGGAACATATCTAACTGATCTGTAATACGTGCCCCAGCAGAATCAACAAGATAGAGCATTGGCACACGATTTTTCTCTGCGATCTCCTGGATACGAATAATTTTTTCAACAGTACGCGCTCCCCAAGAACCTGCTTTTACTGTCGAATCATTTGCCATAACACAAACGGTCTGACCGTCTACTTTCCCCATTGCAGTGACGACGCCATCAGCAGGTAAATCCCCTGCTTCACAGTTAGCAAAACGTCCATCTTCCGTATAATGGCCATCATCAAACAGTAATGCTAATCGATCTCGGACAAAAAGCTTGTGCTGCTCCTTCAATTTGTCATGATATTTCGGATGGCCTCCCGCAAAAATCCCCTGGAGCTTTGCTTCAAGCCTTTCATTGTACCCAGTCATTCCAAACACCCTCCCTATTCCCTTTAGGCTTCGATTGTCAGTAGGACATCTTCTTCATTCACGAAATCGCCAACTTGCACGTTGATAGCTGTCACTTTACCTGCCGATTCTGCTTCAATCGGAATTTCCATTTTCATAGATTCTAGTACAAGTACCACCTGTCCCGCCGCCACTTCTTCCCCAACTGCTACATTTACTGTAAATACTGTTCCTGCCATTGTCGCTATTACTTGTGTCATCATTGTTCCTCCTTTTGTCGTTCCAGCCAAGCTGGTAGTACTGCTGTTGAATAATCACCGGTTAGGAATTCCTCTGATTTCAGGAATTCGTTAAATAAAGAGAGATTCGTTTTTAAACCGGCAATGTCTACTTGTGTAAGAAATGTTTGCGATTGCTGAATTGCTTCATTGCGAGTTGCTGCATGCACGACGACTTTTGCAATTAATGGATCATAAAACGGCGTCACTTTGTCCCCTTCAACGTAACCAGCATCAATGCGGACGCCCGCTACATTTCCCCAGTTGAGTTTTGTAATCGTTCCTGGAGAGGGCATAAATGAAACAGGATCTTCTGCATAGACACGAAACTCAATGGCATGACCTGTTAACTGAATAGCCTCTTGATCTTTCACTGGTAGCTCATTACCTTTAGCAACTTCAAGTTGCCAGTTAACAAGATCATAGCCCGTTACTAATTCTGTGACGGGGTGTTCAACTTGTAGCCTTGTATTCATTTCGAGAAAATAAAATTGGTTGTTATCATCGACAATAAATTCGACAGTCCCCGCATTTTTATAACCTACCGCTTTCGCCGCATCGACCGCAGCTTGTAACAATCGCCGTCTTGCTTCTTCTGGTAGATGAGGAGAAGGTGATTCCTCAATCACTTTTTGATTGCGACGCTGCACAGAACAATTTCGCTCAAACAGATGAACGATATTCCCTTGATGGTCCCCAAAAATTTGCACTTCAATATGACGGGCATTAGTGACAAACTTTTCTAGAAATACAACATCATCACCAAAATAAGCTTTAGCGCGGGTTTTGATCGATTGAAAATGTTGACTGAGCGCTTGCTCATTTTCACACCGAATCATACCGATTCCTCCGCCTCCTGCGCTCGCTTTCAGCATGACTGGATATCCGATGTCTGCTGCTGCTTGCACCGCTTCCTCTAGCGAGGCAACTCCTTCATCAGTTCCCGGCACAACCGGCACCCCAGCCGCTTGCATCGTCCCACGCGAACCAATTTTGTCACCCATTTTATCAATCGTATCCGCGTCAGGTCCGATGAATAGCATACCTGCCTGTTGAATTTTACGTACAAATTCAGCATTTTCCGATAGTAATCCATAACCTGGATGGATGGCTTCCGCCCCTGCGCGAATTGCAATATCGATTATATCGTCCGCTTTTAAATAGGATTGTTGAACTTGTGCAGGTCCGAGCAAAAACGACTCATCTGCTTCTTTAACGAATGGCATTTCCGCATCTGCTTCCGAATAAACAGCAACCGTTTTAATGCCAAGACGCTGACAAGTTTTGATGATTCTAAGAGCGATTTCCCCACGATTCGCAATCAACACCTTTTGCATAATCATCCCCCTAACTTTTGAACATGAACTTCCATTCCTTCTTTAGTGTAAACGATAAATGAAACCGTTTTCAACCCTTGTCGTAAAAAAACATTTTTTTATAGTCTCGAGCGAGTCAATTATCTTTTTAATAAAAATCGTTCTACCGCCTCATGGTGCGCTTTACTTTCCCATAGCAATGAGCATTGACGTGCTTCCTCAAGCATACGATCACGCATGAAATCAGCTGTCCACTTACGTATAGCAATTGTCTTATATGCGCGATGGACAGACGGATGGATGTTGGACATTTTAGTTAAGAAACTTGTGAGCCCCTCCTCAGCACTCCCCTTATATAACTCCGTCGCCCATCCAGCATCCAACAGCTGATCTGCTGTATGAATTTCTGCCTCTGACAGCAAACGGAATACCCGGTCATGCTTTCCGTCCTTTTCGAATAGTAATGTTGCGCCACCCCAACCCGTCGTAATCGCCAACGTCCCCTGGATAAATCCAGCCTTCGTGTGTGATGAAACCAATCTGTAATCACAGGCGGTCGCAATCTCACAGCCACCACCGACAGCCGCACCGTTAACGACTGCAATTACAGGCATTGGTAGTGTTGCGACTCGATACAATAAAACCGCCATTTTACTCAACATCGGAAATGCATCATCCGCAGTCTGCAAACCATGAAATTCAGCTAGGTCGCCACCCGAACAAAAAGCCCGATTCCCCGCACCCGTTATGACCGCAAAAGCAACAGCTGGATTGTCCTCAATTTGATTTAGAAATTGTTCGAGCCCTTCCATAACGGCCCCATTCACCGCATTGCGCATTTCGGGTCGGTCAATCGTAAACGTAGCGATATTGTTTTCAATATGAATGTTATAAGACATGTCCATTCCCTCACATTTCATTTTTTATGTCTAGCTTCGTCTTCAGATGTTTGGAGGTCCACAAGATGTGGGTTACACAGTCGTTGCCACAAAGAGCGCCGCATCGCCAGTCTGTCTTATGCCTGCCGTATCTAAACGGTCGTCTCCGCATTTCTATGTACAGAAAAAGGTCACCGTGAGCCATGGTCTCACGGTGACCTTCATAGGCCAATCTTATTATTCGCCTACTACTTCTTTTCCTTTGTAATGTCCGCATGATTTACAAATGCGGTGAGCCAATTTGATTTCGCCACAGTTATCACAAGTAGTCATTCCCGGTACTTGCAATTTATAATGCGTACGGCGCTTGTTTTTAACTGTTTTGGATGTTCTTCTTTTTGGTACAGCCATCTGGGGCACCTCCTTACGTTCGCCTTATTCGTCCTTGGATTCAAAGAACTTTGCCAAATCAGCAAGTCTAGGATCCACTTTCTTCGCCTTTTCCTCACGGAGCTTGGCGGTGTACTCCTCGTCGGTTGTATATGACCAGCCTTGTCCTTTTGCTTGCTTCATATTATCAGCATTAGGGCTAAATATTTGAAGCGGCACTTCCAGGAGGACGAGCTCCTCAAAGACAGGGGTTAGATCGACGGTTTCGCCCACAACGGGGTGAATCTCATCGTCTGCTGCAAGAATCGTTTCATCCCAGCTGAATTGTTCATCAGCATCGATTATAAACGGTAACTCTACATCTTCCCATGTACGGGAACAAGGCAATATCATTGTACCTTCAAGCCGGAATCGGCAGGTCAATTTCTTAGAACCGATTGTACAACTTCCGGTCACTCGGACAGGCGTAATATTCCGGATTTCCGGATTCCGTTTCTTGACGGATTCAAGGTCGACAGCTTCGTCAAGCGGCATCGCACCTTGCCTGTATTTCTGTAATTGATGGATTGACCATTTCATGTCTATCACCTCAAGACAACAATGTTGATTATATAATGGGAGAAAAGGGATGTCAAGATATTTTCTTGTCACTTCATCAGCCGCATAGGTATAATTACAATACATTGTAACAAAGGGGGAACCAATTTGAAAGCAACGGGGATTGTTGTTGAATATAATCCATTTCATAATGGACATGCCTATCATGCATTGCAAAGTAAAGAGATAACTGGAGCAGATATTGTCATTGCTGTCATGAGTGGTAATTTCCTGCAACGAGGAGAGCCTGCATTCGTCGATAAATGGACGCGTACTAAAATGGCACTGTCTAATGGCGTCGACATTGTTTTTGAGCTTCCTTACGCATTTGCTACCGCTAATGCTCCAATCTTCGCGAAGGGCGCTATTCAGCTGCTAGACGCCTCACAGTGCAGTTCTTTTTGCTTCGGCAGTGAGGACGGTGAAATTGAACCGCTTGAAAGAAGTCTTCACCTTATCCAACAAGCAGGAACACTCTACGATCAAGCCGTAAAAGAAGCGACAAAACGAGGACTTAGTTATCCAAAAGCTTTAAATGAAGCCTATAAAGCAGCTGCCCACTCCTCCAATACACAAGGCACACTAGCTGACTTATCAAAACCCAATAATATATTGGGCTTTCATTATATGCAATCGGCTTTAGATATCCAATCAACGATGACAGCTACAACAATCCCACGCATCGTTGCGCAATACCATGATGATGTAATTATGGGCAATCGAATCGCAAGTGCTACCGGAATCCGAAAATCGTTTTTCGAATCAGATAATTTGTCTACGGTGACAGATTACATTCCACAAACGACACGGCAAGGTCTCCTTGATTGGCAGGCTACACAGCAGACATTCGGCAATTGGCAGTCCTTTTATCCACAACTTCGTTTCACCATTTTGCGGGAAGGACCCGAGCGTCTTAGAGCGATTGCTGACATTACAGAAGGTATTGAGAACCTGTTGTATCGAGCAGCTACCAACCATGGAACATTCGACGGGTTCATGCGCGAAGTAAAATCCAAAAGATATACGTGGACGCGGATTCAGCGCATGTTGACTCATATTTTTACCGGCTTTACTTATGCCATGCGTCGCGACATATCTGATCCATCCTATTTACGACTGCTCGGCATGACACAGACAGGAAGACTATATTTGAATGAACATAAAAAAAAGCTTAAGCTGCCTATTGTAAGCAGAGCAGCCGCCTTTTCAAATCCGTCCTTAGCGGTAGATATCCATACTGCTAATATGTATGCACTCGGCATCGGTAACGGGACTGACGATTCCCGCATCGGTGTCGATTACAATAGACATCCCATTATCGTTTAAACGATAATGACGCATTGTAGGCATTTCCCTATAATGCGTCATTATTTTTATTTTTCTTCTAATCCAGCCAAATAATCCAGTGCATCATCGATTGTTTTCACGGGTACGATTTTCATCTTCGTACCTATCTTTTCAGCCATTTCTACCGCTTCTTCATAATTCGTCTGAATACCTGGATTTCGCTCCCTCACTTCATCTGGCAAATCATCGTCAGGTGCAAAGAAAATGTCAATGTTTTTACGGGCTGCAGCGATAACCTTGAAATCAGCCCCACCAATTCGTCCGACAGTACCATCCTCCAGCATTTCTCCCGTTCCGGCGATATTATAGCCTTTTGTCAAGTCTTCATCGAGTAGTTGGTTCATAATTTCAAGTGTGAACATCAGTCCGGCAGAAGGACCACCGATATTGGATGTTTGGAATTCCACCTTAGGGTCTGTGATGGGCACTCGATCCTCTTCAAATTGGACACCAAGTCCTGGACGCCCTTCACTGCCCGGAATTTCTTTTAAAGTAATGGGTACATCCCGCAGCTTATCGTCTCTTTCTACAGAAAGTAAAACCTTGTCACCCATTTTCTTGTCGGACATTTGTTCAAAAAACTGACCCGATTTTTCAAGGAGAAATCCGTCCACTGCATGGATTCGATCTCCTGCCTCTAACAAACCGGCTGCCGCACCATCCTTAAGCACCAGCATGACAAAAATTCCGTTAAATTGGATTTCGACAGGTAATTTCGCCTTGTCATAGGCAACAGTAATAGCGCTAAACTGTGAGCCTGACATCATTCTTTTCTGCCGTATATTGTATTCCCTATCATCTTCTCCGTCTTTTCTCACTTTATTAGCCGGTAGAATTTTTTTCTCATCCGAAAACTTTGCTAACGTATAGGAAAAAGGAGTTGCTTTAGCGACGGATATTGTCATGAGACTAAATGTCCCTTCGTCATCGCGATCCCCGTCACTTACTTCAACAAACGGCTCCAAACTATATGCGCCACCCGGTTGGGATATATAAGTATCCAACGGGTAAACAAGTAAAATTGCTAAAATGACAAGCACTACGCCCATTACGCCAAGTTTTTTCTTTGCCAATTTATATGCACCTCCGTTAATAGCCTGTACTTTCTTATCATATATATAAGTGTAACAGTGAAAAAAGAATATAATTTCATCAATTATATCATGTAGAATTTACACTCGAGAGGAGTTGAATGCTTGGAAAACAGAGTACCCGCTCGCCTAACAAATACGATAAATATTGCCGTCGTCTGGGGATTCATTATCCTTTTCATTTGGCAACCTAGCATCGCACACGATGGAGCTGTGTCCGGTACACAACTTTTCGTCCATGCATTACTCCCTTATTTACTTCCTTATATCATTTTGACACAATGGCTATTAAAAATACCAAGTCACGCACCACAAAGAGCTAAATGGCACCGCTATGTTAAAGCCTACTTACTTGGATCATTTGGGGGATTCCCAGTCGGGGCAGTCACGGTAACCGAAATGATGAAAAACGGTGAATTATCACAGCGACAAAGCAGTTTACTGCTTGCTGCCTGCCATGCGCCCGGACCGATGTTTATCATCGGCTTCGTTGGCACAGAGCTTTTCGGTAACATTAGCGCGGGCTGGAAATTACTTATGGCCATCCACATCGCCAATATTTTATTTTTTTTAATATCCCTATTGCTTCTGCTTCGTACAAATGACTTAGACTCTCGCCCAATTCAGCCTATAAAAAACAATAATAACATACCATTACTTGATGCTATTAAGGAAAGTTCAACAGTCATTATTCTTGTCGCAACGACTGTTATTTTCTTTTCATCTCTCGGAATGGTGCTATCAACAATTGGGACCTCTACATTTTCAGTCGATACAGGTATCGCAAAAACAGTCACCCTATCCTTTTTGGAAATGACGTCTGGCGTTAAATCTGCAACCGACCACTTCTATGGTCAGCCCTTCTTTCCATTTCTCATCGCCGCAATCATTTCACTCAACGGACTTAGCATTCATATGCAGGTGTACGTTATAGCTAAAACCTGTAACATCTCCATGCTTCCTTATGTTGTCGGAAGAATATGGAGTGTCATCCTTGTTCCACTCATCTTTTTTTTAATTTTTTAAATAAAAAACGGTTATGGCGAAAAGCTACTTTCACCATAACCATTCTTTACGCTTCAAATTTCTTTTTCAAAGCCTCTTCGACTTGCTTCGGTACGAGCTCAGAAATAGCACCGCCATACTTAGCCACTTCTTTCACAATGCTTGAGCTAAGGAAGGAGTACTGATTGTTCGTCATGATGAAAAACGTTTCAATCGTTTCGTCAAGCACTCGGTTCATCGAGGTAATTTGCATTTCGTATTCAAAATCTGTAACTGCCCGTAGACCACGGACAACCGCCGTCGCGCCAACATTTTTTGCATAATCAATCATCAACCCTGCAGATGCCTCTACTTTCACATTCGGAATTGTAGCTGTTACAACGCGAATCAGTTCCACTCGCTCTTCAGCAGTGAAAAGCGAATTCTTTGCTGAATTGTTCATAACGACGACATTAACTTGGCCAAAAACCCGTGCCGCACGCTTGATAATATCAAGATGCCCATTTGTCAATGGATCGAAACTTCCCGGCACAACCGCTATTTTAGACAATAGTGAAACCTCATTTCTCATAAATAGATACAGCGCTATTTCCATACACTGAACTTTTTATTTTGTGATAAGAACCGTATGATTCTGGTAATACCAATTGCTTATCATGCTCACAAATAATAGCGGCATTATCCGTCAGTAAGTCTGCTTCAACAAAGTCCCTTGCTAAATCATAAAATGCTACTTCTGCATAAGGCGGGTCAATAAACAATAACTTTGCCTTCTTAGTCGTTGCTTGTAAAACTGCAACTGAGCTCCGCGCATCTGCTCGTTGGATATGTATTTGCTCTGTAAAACGACATTTTTCCGCATTCGCCGTAATGATGGCGCACGCCTTTGCATTTTTTTCGAATACAAACGCCTCATCCACACCTCTTGATAACGCCTCAAGAGACAATGAGCCACTACCACCAAACAACTCCACAGCTACTCCCCCGTCAAAGTATGGACCTATTCTATTGAAAATGGATTCCTTCACTTTATCGGATGTTGGGCGTGTTTCTGTCCCCGCTAATGATTTCAGAGGAATACCTTTTCGTGTTCCTGCAACAACCCTCACTCAATGACCTCCTCTAGTACCGTTGATAAATTAACGATATCAATTGTCTCTGCCGTTTTATCAATCGTTAGAAGGAATAAGCGCCTAAACCAACTTTCTTCAAAGTAAACTTCACCTGATAGCACCTCAAACGGAGACGTTCTAACATCAAATTTCCGTTCATTATATACATAAAACGGCTCTTTTCTTGGAAATCTAAACTTTCTACCTTCTTTTTCAATGTACAGGGATTGTTCGTTTGCCGTAACGGTATAGCCTAGATGATTTAAAATAGACTTTGCAGGATACAGCGATTTACCATCCTTCAAAACAATACCGATATCTGCATAGCTTGTACCATCCACTCGTACTTCTCGCGTATCTTCAAAAAGGAATAGATGATCTGCCGTGTCTTTTTGAATCGCTGTCTTAAAGTAAGATGTCTTAAAGCCCGTCACTTCTTTAATTAAATCATCCATTACAGATGCATTCATCACTTGTCCTGCCTTGCTATTCACAGCTTCTTTTAAATGTGCAAGCTCTTCAGGAGTAAGTGCAACAATTAGCTTGTCATAGGCTCGTCGGGATTGCTCCGTGCCTATTGCTGTATCTCCCAAAATAGAAGCTAGTACCTCTACCAGCAACCGTTCCTGCTGTGGAATTGAAAAACGTGCATCCATAGCAGCTGTTAAAAATAAATCTGATGCTTTATTAATATCCGCATTGCCTGAAACAATAAATCGCTGTGATTGAACAGCTACACTCGTTTGGTCAATGATGAAAGCCGAGTGATCGGCTCCAATCGTTTCTAGTGCCGCATCAACCGCTTGGAACTGCTCAGTATTGCTTGTAGTTCCATAGACAGCTAACTTTTGTCCTTCAAAGACAAGCGGCAAGCTATTTTGCTGCCAATACAAATCCTGGACTCCTCCCGAGCCCTGGAAAAATGTATAATCAATCAGATCCATTTGTTTTGAACCAACTTGCTCCAAACCGTTTACCCACATACCACCACTTCTTGTTTCATCAGTAATATGAAATAATGTTGAAGAAACTGTCGCACCTTGAAGTGTTACAAACGGTTCATGATATAGCAATGCTTGTTGTTTGGAACCTTCTTTAAGTATTTTATATGAAATAGATTGTTTTTTATTATCGCCATCCACAAATGCTGTTAAGCTAGCATCTAAACGTCCACAAGAAATGGCATCAAAGGCGTAGCACGAACGCTCCGTACTTACTTCCGGCCAAATAATTTCATGGCGCCCCTCCGATAAGCCATTAAAATGGTGGCGAATATATAAAGCGTCTGAACGATTCATCACTTCAATTTCCTGCTGATATGTTAGCGCGCTTGAGTCCTTTGCAATGACATCTCCCGCTTGTTTATAATGCATATAGACAAGCAGTGTATTGACAATGAGAAGAAGGGCAACTGTCCGTCCGATAAATTTCAAGTTCTACACTCCTATGCATGTTATAATTGGCGTAATTTAGAAAGGTAGTGTTATGTATGATATTAAATCAACAATTTATAGAGCTTGGAGAAGGTTTTGGAGACGTTTACGAATTATGTGAGCTTATCCATACAAACAGCAGTCGTTTACATAAGACTTTCATCCTAGCTTCCCCCACGCCATCCGGCCATGCACTATCATTGGCGGTTGCCTTCGCGCCTGCAAATGAAGGATTTTTTATGCCTGTCTATATTTGCAGAGAGGGAATCATCCAACAGGATAGTCAAAAATCGAAACGTAGATTGCTGTTTGAAGAAGCTGCTGAAAAAGCAGGCAGTACACCCGTTTACATTGAATTGAAGCATTCATCAGCATTCGAAGAACGTACGCTGTTCTTTCAATATGTAACAGGTATTTTGCGGCTTAACAACCTTCTTCCGCCTTTACGTTAAATTTTACAATCCAGCTTTATAGTCGTATTCCTTCGCCTTATCCGGCTTGGCATTTTCATATTCTGTTTTCACGAAAGGTCGATAGGATGGTAGCACTTTTTTCACTGAAGGAAGACGTTCTATTTTGCTCATGACAGTATCGACATCCTCCATATTGCAATAAAGGACAACGTACTTCATCTTACGAGATATATAATGGACATGCCCATATTTCCGAAATGATTTTGCCTGTTTTAAATGTTGAAGATAGACAATAATTCCTTGTCGTTCGACCATAGATTTCCCCTCTTTCCTTATCCCATACAATACCATAGGAATACGAAACTAGGCAATAAGTTCACTGTATCCTCATATTACATTGCTGACAGCATCATTCTTATGCCTTATAATAAAAAAGTATATGTAAACGAGGGGGATCCTTAATGGGTAGAAAAACAAAAGTAGCTCTCACGGTAGGTGCGGCAAGCGTCGCTGCTTGGGCCGCTTCTAAAGTGGTCGCAAAACCTATTCCACGTGAAGGAAAAGAAGCACTCGACTTCGACAAACCAGTCGTTCTCGCTCATCAGGGTGGACGTTCAGAAGCACCAGAAAATACACTAGCTGCTTTTTCCAAAGCAGCTGAACTTGGCGTGCATGGATTTGCCGTTGATATTCGTTTAACAAAAGATGAAGAAATTATTGTCTTTCATGATGAATTTGCCGATCGGACTACAGATTTCTCTGGAAGAATTACCGATTACACACTAAGCGAATTAAAAAAAGCAGATGCAGGCTATCGTTTTGAAGATGATGCTGGTCATTATCCTTATCGCGGGCTAGGTGAAAGTATTGTCACCTTACGCGAGCTATTAGAACAATTCCCGCACATGTTAATCGCCATTAATCTAAAAGATTCGCCCGACACATATGAAGGAAGTTTAATGCCATCTAAACTGTGGAGGCTTCTCAATGAGCTTGGTGTTGAGGATCGTGTGACTGTAACGGGATCTTATGACGAGCAAATAGACCGATTCAATTTATACGCTCAAAACCGAGTGGCTACGGGGGCGGGAGATGGAGAAGTAAAAAAAGCCTATGCAGCTTTTACAAGTAAATTAGGTCATTTATATAGTCCACGTGCCGATTTGTTTAGGGTTTCTGAAAAATTAGGTATTTTTCCACTCGGCACAGAAGGTTTTATCCATTTCCTGAAACAATTAAACGTCCGCGTTTATTTCGAGGATGTTACTGATAGAGATTCATTCATTAAGTTATTATCTATAGGCGCAAGCGGTTTCATCACAGATCGACCAACTATGGTCATGGAAATTATTCAGGAGCATATCGGTGAATAAAACAAAAAGGTTGCCTGCATATCGACTGTCCGATATACAGGCAACCTTTTTCACTGGATCATTTCCAGTTCGCTTTCGGCAATTGATGGACGACAGAATAAACGTGAAAAAGATGTGTCTAGAAATGACTTCGTCATTTCTAGACACATCTTTTTCGGTCATCTTGTTGTACATCATTGCCTGTCGCATACCTACAATAACCAAGTGAAAAATACTGTTTCTTGGGAAGAAGGGAACAGATTTATTTGTGTATAGTGAGTAAGTTCCCGAAGATGAAATTTCGGGAACTATAGCACGTTGAAAAAAGTATTCGATTCTTAAATTCTCGTAAAGTTAATGAAAAGTTACACTTGATTAGAGATATACCACTTCTGCCATGTTGTTTTCCAGCGATTATCATGAAATTCCCCCTTGCCACCAACACATTTAACAATGTGGTAACGCCAAAAAGGGGAATTACATCGTTAATGTTAAGATTTTAAAAGGTGAAAAAGCCTAATGAATCCGTATTTCCAGAGAGGAATTATGCTTATGATCTACAACAATCGCGCCCGATTGCGGAGGATCAAGATAATGATTACTTCTGTTTCTCAACAATTAATCGACTTTTTTCTGGTCCACGTTCAATGTGAATTCCTTACTATTTACCAAATTTGCTGAAACTGTTTTTCCTTGATAGCGTTCATCTGCATAGATAAATACATAACCCTCTTTTTCAATAATAACGTAACCTTCACGCTCTCCTTCCTGTAATTCCAATAAGCCATAGCCTGCTTTTGAGTAATTAAATAGGGCAATGGCAGGCATATCATCAATAGTTAATGCAAAGGCTGTCAGCTCACCATCAATCCATTCATCTATTTTAGTTATTTCCGCAAGGTCTTTATTTAACGAATAAGGACTTTCATAATACGATTGGATTTCTCGCCAAAGCTCTTGCTGTGTCGGATATTCGAGATTTGACCAAGTTCCTATTTCTGTTACTTCATCTTTATCGACTCGCAAGATCACACCGATTGTTGGCGTCTCTATATCATTTACATCGAAATTACCAACCGTATATCCAGCTTCATAATGTTCCGGTACAACCGTGAATACCCTATTGGGATAGTTTTTATCTAGATAATCACTTACGATTTCATACGCCTCAGAATGCTTATTCGTTTTCAACGTAGGAAAATAGAGAACGTATCCGATAAATCCTAAGACTAGGATGCTAGTTAACACAATTCCTACTCTTCTTTTCCTTCTAAAAATAAACCACAAAATTATTATTGCAATTACTACTGCAACTCCAATCACAAAAAAGTAGATCAGTTCACTTGGACTCATATGATTTCTCCTCACTGGTATACTACATATAATAGCCCGATTGCAGCACAAAGTTATAAAACAAACGCGCCCGTTAGCTATACGTAAAGATTTACACAATAATTGCACATTATATAAATGATGCGACAATAAGTAATTATTTTTTATTTTTCAGCTCTAAAAGTATAGGAGTAATATTTAATAAAATCGATATAATCGTTAAAACCCATAACGCTGTTTCCATCGCGGGCACTACATCTAATAAAGCAGACCAGTCTTCCACATTTACCCAATCGGACACCATACTGTATTCCGCAACAAGTGTTAGTGCTGTAAATGATAATCCCATTGCCATTGCCAATTTATAATCTTTGCCTGTTCCATACATATAAAGATTTATACAAGTTGCTATTATTGCAATAAGTCCTAATATTAACCACACAATTATACCTCCATTCACACTAAAAATTCTTATTAATTAAGACGGAATGAGATAGTGAATAGTTCCATAATTGCAACAAATTGACCCAATTGCAGTAAATTGTTTCCTGAAACTAATCAAAATTGTACAACGAGTATAACGCTTTTATATTCAAAAAATATAATTTCTTATCTTTGGTCATCTAGAAGGTTTGAAAAAGTAAACAGTTTATCATTCTGCTGTGAAAAACATGTAAAAAATTGTATATTTCATTGGCTGTAATAAATATTTCCTTAAATAACAATGGAAAAAGCCATTAATAAAAACGACAGCGGCCAAAATTGTATTTTTGGCCGCTTTTACGTAGTTAGAATTACTCTGTTCTCTTATTCCTAAAAAGCATTAGCACTTTGTGTCGCATTTCCTTTGGAGAGCAGTGTATGAATGTCAGCCAAACGATTACCGAAAAGTAGGGAGGAATGCGACGTAGTCACATTCCTCCCTACTTAAAAAAACGGTCATTGTACAGCAGTCATTCAATCCAATGCGTTCCAAAGTAATAGAACACAAAATCAAACAAAGTTGTTTATTGTTAAGCAGAACACGAACAGCTGCCCCCCGTACCACAACCATCCCCACAAGATGACCCTGAATAGAATGCACTTTCCACTGGCACTTTCACCGTATCCGACACTGATTTCGCAACAATTGAACCGACTTGATCGAATAGATATTGGACATCATTTTCTGCCAATCGGAGTGCAGCAACCTGTTCGTTCATATCGAGATCACGTTTTTGAACACGAATACTTTTCATTACTATATTATAATCCGGATGATATCTTCCGAATCGCTGAACTTCCTCATATCGTTCCTTCATTTCTGTAAATGCCTGTATTTCTGCGGCTAGTGCAGCATCTGAATAAACATCATCATAAGCCTTGCGGTACTCTGCTACCACATCTGAAGAAAGCAACATCTCAGCTAGCCCTTCAGCCTGCTCAATGATGGTCATCCACTCGCCGGTCATCATCATATAATGATCCCTCCCATCACAGATTATCATAACAGATGGGCAAGCCAATATGCACCTACGGATGATTGAATTCAGTTAAAATCTAAAAAAGTTTTCTCAAAAAGGGCGAGCCTCGCTTCTTCAAAATCGGAAAACGGCAGCAGTCCATCTGCTGTGTGCTGCGTTTTTTCATGTCCCTTACCAGCAATAAGCACAGTATCCCCCGGTGCCGCACTAAAAATCGCCTTGCGAATAGCATGTTTTCGATCGAGCATCACCTCAACAGCTGAACAATCTCCCCCGAACCCTTCCAATATATCTGTAATAATGGCGAGCGGGTCTTCATTTCTCGGATTATCGGATGTTACAATTACATTTGCCGAATAGAGGACGGCAAGCTCCCCCATTTCCGCCCTCTTCCCTTTATCGCGCTCACCGCCACAGCCAAAGACCGTTATCAATTTACCGTAGCAAGAAGTTGAAAGTGTACATAACACCGCTTGGAGTGCATCTGGCGTATGCGCGTAGTCGATATAAACCTTCACACCATCTCGTTCCAACTGCTGTAATCTTCCTTCTGGAAGCTGGAGCTGCTGACAATGCTGGACAATATCCTCCAATTTGTAGCCAAAGACGGTAAGTGCACTAATTGCCGCAAGTGCATTCAAATAATTATAATGCCCCCTGATCACAAAATATTTATATAAATCCGGTACATAAATATCTGCAAACGGCGTCATCCCAAAGGAAACGACTGGAACTATCGCATCCTGCACCATCTGCAGACATTGCTCATCCTCCCGATTGACAATCATAGTTGCTACCATCTCGCTAAGTCGCTTTTTCGCTTGTATATAAGCAAGCTTACCACCATGCTCTTCATAATGATCCGTACCGATATTCAACAAAATACCGACATCAATTTCGCAATATGCCAGGCGATTAGTGACCAATCCAATCGACGAGGCTTCTAGTACAATATGTGTAACCCCTGCTTCCTCACATTTTTCCAATAAAGGATGAAGGTATTCAGCGGGTAACGTCGTCATTTGCGGACTGTCGATTTCTAGTTTAATGCCATCCATAAAAACACCAGTCGTTCCAATAACCGCTGGACGATTGCCAAAGCATTTCAATAATTGACCGATAAAATGAGTCACTGTCGTTTTACCGTTCGTTCCAGTAACCGCAATCACTTTCATACGTCTAGCCGGATAACCAGCAAGACGGGCGCTCGCATGCGCTATGAACAACTTACAATCTGGCACGATGACAACTGGGACGTCAATCGGTAATTTTGTCAAATCTGTCCGATCAATAACAATCACAGCAGCTCCTTGCTCAATTGCTTGTTGAATATGAAGTGCTCCGTCATCATGCCCCCCTTTCCTAGCTACAAAAACAAACCCTTTTTTTATACGTTGCGAATTTTCGGTAATCCCCGTGACTCGTGTTCTAATATTGCCTCCATTTATCGTGCAAGGCCAGTCTTTTAAAAGCTCCGTTAAAAGCAGCACCACTCTCCCCTTCCCGAACATTTTCTACGACTGCGAATATATTGAGAGCGAACATACTTTATCGTATGAATTAAACGCAATGAACGTCACGAAGAAAGTTGGGAGCCTTTATGATTATCCAGAAATTTGGTGGAGTTGCGATGAAAGATGAAATGATGAGATCGAATTGCATAGACCATATAAAAGAAGGACTTCAGAAGTTTGGAGAAGTTGTCATTGTTGTTTCTGCAATTGGTCGCTACGGCGATCCTTATTCAACAGACAGCCTGTTACAACTTACGGAAGCATTCTCAGCCTCTACAGCTGCAAGCGACCTTGTTGCCTCCTGTGGCGAACTAATTGCGGCTGCAGTATTATCCGCAGAATTAGCTCAGGCGGGTGTCGCAAATACCATCCTGCATGGCGTTAAGGCCGGAATATGGACAGCTGGGAATTTCGGGGACGGCACCATTAGTCATATCGACACTTCTGCAATCATTGAAAGTCTTGAACAGACGCACTGCATCATCATCCCAGGGTTTCAAGGCATGGACAAAGAAGGTCATGTCATGACACTTGGCAGAGGTGGCAGTGACTTGACTGCTATTGCACTAGCTGGCGCACTCCAAGCCTCACATGTCGAGTTCTTCAAAGATGTACCAGGCGTCATGACACATGATCCCCGTGAAGTCGAAAATTACCACAAGCTAGATCAATTAACTATGGACGAATTTCTCGTACTGCTTGACTGCGACAGACCAATTATTCAAAGACGTGCAGCACTTCATGCAATAAAAACAGCGACACCTCTTTACATACGAGGTATCGCTAGTTTAGAGTCAGGCACGTGGGTTATGCCTTAGGCAGCGACGTTTACCGCTGCCTTTTTTCTTCATTTGCCATCCGAACGAAATTTTGTGTGTAGTATTTGCTATATACCCCCGTCCCAAGATGCGTAAAATCCTTATCGAGCAAAACATCACGATGCGCAGCGGAATTTAGCCAACCATGGACAGCTTCTATTGCATCTACATAGTTAGCAGCAATATTCTCTCCTGCTTTGCGCTGCTCAATTTTTGCCTCCTTTAAACGATTTGCTAAATTACCTGCTTCAGGTGATTCATGCGACAAATAATTTTGTAGGGCCATATCTTCACTATGCTTCCGAGCTACCTCTCCTAAATAGTAATCGCTAAACACTTCATTCGCATTATGTTTTTTACGATACACATTCGTTAGCTCAAAAATTTGACGCTCCATAGAACGATCTACCTCTATTTGCATATTCGCTGAAGGACGGGAGGGTGTTACAATTTCACCCATATACGACATATCATAGGGCTGGTGGAGAACAAGTGTTATCGGATCGATAAAACGCACTGCCTCAAGTGTTTCATCGACGCTATCAATATACAATTGCGCATAGACTCCCTCATACTCGATGAGCAACCGAGTTTTTACGTCATCTCCATTCAATGTGAATGTATACACATTGTCATCTATCGCTGTAACTACTTCCGTTTCTACAATTGTCACGCGATAAATATCTTGCGCTTCCTGCCCAATTTTAAAAGGAACGACATCGGAATCGATATCTGCCGTGTACACTTGGTTCACATGTCCATCAACTACCCCAACCATGAAGCGTAGGTCTCTGTTATAAATCCACCAGTCATAGCCATATTCAGATGGCTCAATCCTGTCTGGTTTCCCCTTTTCACTAATAAGCTCCTCTGTTGATAGTCCAATAAATAAGGATAAGCCAGCATCCGGTCTCGCTTCTTGCACTGGTAATTGGCCATTATTCGTACCTGGTACTGGTATGGCTACTCCATGCTTCACTGGTGACTCCAATGGTTTATTTTCCTTCATCCGATTATCCATGCTATAAAAAAGCGCTAACACAACAATGAGTAGCAGCGCTATTTTCCAAAGTACTTTCATTTTTCCGCACCACTTTCAACAATAGGTAGTTTAATTCATTCACCACTAGTTCATCCTCAAAATGATTCCTTCTTTTATTATACTTCGTCAAAGCAATAAAAATGTTGAGCTTTGACTTATTCTTAACAAAACAATTACACTCCGGCGTAATTTGATTCGGCCGAGCTTTGAATCTCACTGAATGAAATACATTTCCGACATTCATCCATCCAAATATAGAAATCGAGAACTTCGTTGAAGTAAATTAAAATGATGACACAATGTTGTCATTGCAACTACTGGCGATTTGTTCTATTATTAATAGGTATAGGGAAGTGGCTGAACGATATATAAGGAGGATACGAACTATGTATATTGAAGATACAGGCATCGAAAATATTGTTGCCGACCTAGCAATCGTTGATGACATTATGCTAAAACACAATCTGATCCGTGGAGGTCAGTGGGACTACGAAAGAGCAACATTTGATAAAAAATATGTAATTAAAGAAGGAACTTATTATTTGCGTGTTTTCAGTTACACAATTGATGGTAATGTTGATTCACGTCACGCTGATATGATTCTTAAAAAACCAGTCATTGGCAAGCATTACTACCCGCATGGTGTAGAATACGGCGAAGACGAATATTTCCCTGAAAGTCTTGTCAAAGATTGCGTTGCAACTTTGAAAGCTGTACACGCTGAGTTACTACCTCATAATCTAAAGAAATAATTGATAAACGACATGCCGGAGACTTTATTGTCTTCGGTTTTTTATTTATAAGCTGAGCTAATGAAATTCTTACAAATTGGGCATGATTGTACGAGATATGTCGGATACTTTGGGGGAATGACTGTTGGCAAAATGGCTTACAAAACGTAATTTCATCTTAATGATAGGTATAATCATTGCAATTCTTATTGTCATTTTTATTATTCCAGTTTCTCTTCCCCTTATTTCCGCACTCCTTATGGCAATACTCATTGAACCACTTGTTCAATTTGTACAAAAGAAATGGAAATGGAAACGGAAAATCTCAGTTACTTCTGTCTTTATTTTTATAGTAACCGCTTTTAGTCTCCTCCTTTATTACACGGTTACACAACTCATCGGCAAAATGATTAAGGTGACAAAGATGGTACCTGATTATTTAAATTCATTAGCTGGGCTATGGATAGATAGTCAAAGTAAATTATTTCAATTTACATCTATATTCCCCGACGAGGTTGTCAAGCCCATTCGCAAAGAATTCAAGGACATCTTTGAGTCCATGAGGGAGTCCATATTAAATTTATTCAATTACGACAAAATGCTAATGCTCCTGACCGAAATCCCAAATTTCTTAGTTAGCTTTATCGTTTTTTTAGTTGCCTTGTTCCTTCTTATGCTCGAACTACCCGAGTTAAAAAAAATGCTATTTAGGCATTTAACTACCTCGACTGCTGAAAAAGTTCGCTATATGATTAGCAAACTTAACTCCGTCATTTTGGGTTTCTTGAAAGCACAGCTACTTGTTAGCTTCATTATCCTTATTGTCACATTCATTGGACTCTTGCTCATTGTCCCGAAATACGCCATTATTATGACGCTTGTTATTTGGTTTATCGACATTATTCCAATTCTCGGCTCTATCATCATCTTGGCACCTTGGGCAATTTATTTATACATGAGTGGAGATATTGGTACAGCAACGAAGTTAACGATTCTTGCAGTCATTTTACTCATCATTCGTCGAACCGTCGAACCAAAAGTAATGGGTTCTCAAATTGGACTATCTCCACTACCAACACTTGTTACGATGTTCGTGGGACTAAAGCTATTTGGCATTTTCGGCTTATTCATCGGTCCCTTTATCATGATACTGCTAATGACTGCTCGTGAAGCAGGGATAATTAAAATGAACTTTAGAATTTAACTTGAATCGGCAAATTCTTTTGCTGATTCAAGTTAAGCCTCCTGCGGATGTTAGGGATTTTAAGGGGAGTCAATTGTGCTGTGCACAATTCAAAATCCCAACGCAATTACGCTGAGGCGTAATTGATTAAAAGACGCAGCCACATTTATATTGTGACTGCGTTTTTTATATACCAAAAATTGCTCTAAAAACTGATGTCGTCTCTCCACCTTTATAAATAACATAAAGGAGTAAATAGACAGCGACGCCCGTAATCGCAGTAAAGAACCAGATAATACTTGCTATTGGTCCCATTTTTCGATGTTTTGCCAAATTATTTTTCAAGCCCCAAGAAATCATCATTGCCCCTAATACAGCACCTGTGGTCGCTAAAATAATATGGAAGACGAGGAAAATCGTATAGTAGATTTTCAAATGATCTGGACCTGCAAATGATGTATTTCCAATAATAATACTACGAGACAAGTAAATAATTAAAAAAAGAATCGCTGAGGCTGCCGCTGCTAACATCATTTTTTTATGCGCTTCTATTCTTTTTTTTCGAATAAGGCTCCATCCAACTGCTACCAAAACCGCAGAAAGGACAATCAAAAATGTACTAATTGTTGGCAGTAATGGTACAGTCATTTGTTCTGTTCCCCTTTTCTTACACGTATTCTCTATTTAGCTCAATGTTGTTGCATCGCTAATCGTTGTTCTTCAAGGTCTGACAAAGCTTTTTTCGTAATTTCCTCTGCATTATCTTGTTCTTCCTTATACCATTTTATAAAAATGCTACCTAGAACAACAACATAAATAATCTCTTGAATAACCTTCATAAGAATGCCACCTAGTTGCTGGTCAGTCAATGTCGCCATATTCGTAAACATCTCTGGACCTGACATACCTAACCCTGAAAGCCCAGCAAGCGTACCCGCTGGCACACATAACGCCATCGCTTTAAGCCATGATTCCCCACTTTGATAGGTTTCATAGACAGGCACGTCTACAAAGATAATCAGTGAACAGGCCGGCGTGATTAAAATCGCACTTAAAATAATATAACCAATTTTTTTTAGCCCATGAAGCTGTGGTTGTCCTTTTAATGTATTCAAAACCGGCCACCAAAACAGCATTGCTGCCAAAAATAATGTAACCGTAAAACCGGTGTGTAATGGGGCACTTAGTTTTACATTGTCCAAAATAATTGGAATATGATAAATCGAAAACATACCAACGAATACAATAACGCTAATAATCGGTTTTGTGAAAATACTAATGACCCTGTTAAGCATTTTTACGTCAAATACTTTTTTCCACATCCAATTAGGAATTCCGATAATCAGTAACGGGGCAACTAATAGTAAAAGTAGTGCCATTTGCACCATATGCATCGTAAATAAAATATGCCCTAATAAATCGACTGGTGATCCTTTAACGATATAGAGTAAGATCATTGATAAAATAAAAGACACAAGCTGCTTGCGTGTTAGTGATTCTGTTCCTTCGAATCGATGACGCATTTTTGTAGCAAGAAAAAGATACAATGCGATGCCCAGTATAACGATGAGTAAAAACCATGGGCTCCATAATGCACGAAATCCAAATATGCTTAAAGGCATCATTGTAGTTGACTCCCTTCGTTTAGTCTCTCTCCATTATAAAACGAATAACACCGTAACTCAATGTACGAACTATGACAATTGTTACTACATCAATTACGCCGCCGCGTAATTGCGCCAGAGGCTCGACTTGAACTCCGTCTGAATCAAGTTAAAACAGGAAAAGCCTGTAGAAGATAAAATCTCCACAGGCTTTTGTGACTGTTGATTACCACCAAACGATTGTAACAAATGTCAATACAAATGTGAACGCTAGCAACGCACCCGTAAACATAAACATTTGAGGAACTCCATGCCCTTTTTCGTTCATATGCATGAAGTAATACAATTGTAACGCGACTTGAACTGCTGCAAACAGTAGAAGCGTTGGAATAATGAAGAACTTCGAGAATCCTGCAACTTCAAATTCAAATGCTGTAACCATTGTAAATGAGACAAGCGTTAGGAAAATCATAAGAGAAAACATCATAATCTGATTACGCATTGCGCTCTTAGCACGTTTTCGCCCCAACTCAAATTCAGCTGGTGACTTTTTGTAAACTTGAATGTCCGCCATATTAACCTATCACTCCCATCAAATAGACTACAGTGAAGATGAATACCCAAACAACGTCAATGAAGTGCCAGTATAGTGAGAATGTATAATACTTCGTCGCATTATACAAGTTCAATCCGCGCTTCGAATTACGGAAAATGAGAAGTGTAATCCAGACAAGCCCGATAGCTACGTGGAAACCGTGAGTCCCAACAAGCGTATAGAATGCAGAACTGAATGCACTATTGTCGAAAGTGAAGCCCAGTCCAACATAATGAACGAACTCATACACTTCAAGCATTAAGAACCCTAATCCAAGTAATGCAGTGATAGCAAGCCAAAGCTGCATTTTCTTGAAATCATAGTTCTTCATATGATACATCGCATAAACACTTGTCAAAGAAGATGTTAAAAGAAGCATTGTCATCACTAATACAAGTGGTAATTCAAAAAGTTTTTCGGTTGAAAAATCAAAACCACTTGGTCCTTTATTTTTCAATGCCAAGTATGTTGCAAACAATGTAGCGAATAGAATTGTCTCTCCACCAAGGAAAAGCCAGAAACCAACAAACTTATTCTTTGCTTCCAAAGTTGCTCTTTCCGGATGATCCGGCCACGTCTCAGGGGTGAATTTTTTGTTTAAATCCATTAGTTTTGACCCCCTTTACGTTTTAAGTCCTTTAAAATATCTTCTTTTTTAACATGGTAACCCAAGTCGTCCTTCACAGAACGGAGTGACATTGCGATGAATGTCCAAAGTAAACCAAAAATAAGAACTGGTAGACCCCATGCATATTCCGTACGGAACATTGCACCAAATCCAGCAATGAATAATCCTAAACTCATGAAGAATGGAATAATCGAACCATGTGGCATGTGAATGTCAGAGACAGGCTCAGCCGGTGTTATACCTGATTTATTACCTTCCATTTTTTCAATCCAATACGTATCTAGTCCACGTACCAATGGCGTTTGTGCAAAGTTATAAAACGGTGGTGGTGATGAAATCGCCCACTCCAGTGTACGTCCATCTCCCCACGGGTCATTACCAACACGCACATTTTTCTTCGTTGTAATAATGATATTTATAACAAGTGTAGTGACACCAATTGCCATGAATAACGCTCCAAGCGAACTGATTACGTTAGATAATTGATAACCTTGACCGTCCATATATGTCCAAACGCGTCGCGGCATCCCCCAAAGTCCTAACCAGTGCTGAATAAGGAATGTCATATGGAAACCAATGAAGAAAAACCAGAATTCAATTTTACCTAACAGGTCATTCAACTTTGTTCCAAACATTTTTGGCCACCATAGATGAACACCAGCTAAAATACCAAGGACAACCCCACCAACAATTACATAGTGGAAGTGAGCGACGATAAAGTACGTATCGTGTAACTGATAATCAAGTGGTGCTGTTCCAGCTTGAACACCTGTTACTCCACCCATTACAAACGATGGGATGAAGCCTAGTGCATACAGCATAGGCGTTGTAACCTTGATACTCCCGCCCCAAATGGTAAGCAGCCAGTTAAAGATTTTCACACCTGTTGGAATCGCTATGGTCATTGTAGCTACCGAGAAGATTGCGTTTGCTGTTGGCCCAAGACCTACTGTAAACATATGGTGAGCCCAAACCATGAATCCAAGGAAACCAATTAAAACAGTGGCAAATACCATTGCCGAATAACCAAATAGACGTTTTCTAGAGAAAATAGAGAAGATCTCTGAGAAAATACCGAAGGCCGGTAAAATTAAGATATATACTTCAGGGTGACCAAATATCCAGAAGATATGCTCCCAAATAATTGTGTTACCACCCATCGTATGGTCAAAGAAGTTACCACCAAACATTCTATCGAATGTTAGGAAGAACAGTCCAACCGTAAGTGGTGGAAATGCAAATAAAATCATTGCTGATGCAACAAACGTAGTCCATGTAAAGAGTGGCATACGCATGTATGTCATCCCTGGTGCACGCATATTAATGATGGTTACGAGGAAGTTAATCCCCCCCATTAACGTACCACCACCGGCTATTTGTAAACCAATGGCGTAAAAGTCAACGCCATGTCCTTCAGATGCGAGAGACAGTGAAGCGTAAGATGTCCAACCTGCATCAGGAGCTCCGAAGAACCAAGAAATGTTCAAGAATAATCCACCGAAGAAGAACATCCAAAAACCTAATGAGTTAAGGAATGGGAATGCTACGTCACGTGCTCCAATTTGAAGCGGCATGACAACGTTCATAAAACCGATTAATATTGGCATGGCTGCCAGGAATATCATCGTTGTTCCGTGCATCGTAATTACTTCATTAAAAAGTCCTGCACTGATGAAATCATTGTTAGGCTTTAGAAGCTGGATACGTATGATCATGGCTTCAATACCGCCGACTACGAAGAAGAATCCTCCACCAAGGAGATAAAGGATACCAATCTTCTTATGGTCAACCGTCGTCATCCATTCCCATAGCGTTGCGCCAAAGCCTTTCTTTTGAGCAACTGAACTCAATTTGTTTACCTCCCCTTCAAAATCACATTAACAACATTTAATAATTATTTTTCAACAGTAAGTCCCATCAAATACTCCGCAAGAGCGTCGAGTTCTTGATCAGAAAAGTGAGTCGTTGCCGGCATAAGATTACCCGGTTTGTATTGCTGTGGATCGACAATCCACTTTTTCAAGCTTTCTGTCGTATGATCCATAAATCCAGCTACTCGATTACGGTCGCCAAATGTTGCTAAGTTAGGCCCCTGTGCTCCCGTTTCACCGACAGCAGAAGTTGCATGACATCCAATACAGCTGTTGTTTTTGAATAGCTCTTCACCTTCGCTAGTAGCTACATCTGCAACACGATCATCTGTCGCCTGCATAGCCGTTACCCACTGATCAAATTCAGCACGTGGTAAAGACTTCACTTTAAAGTCCATAAGTGCATGCGATGGGCCACAAAGCTCAGCACATTTACCATAGAACACGCCATCTTTTAGATCTTTCGACTCTTTTTCAAATACGAGGTAAAACTTATTAACGTTTTCGACGTTATTATCCATCTTTCCACCAACTGCCGGAATCCAGAATGAGTGTTTTACATCTGCAGCAAGCAGGTTAAAGTATACTTTCTCATCTGTTGGTACAACTAATTCTTGTGCAGTTACGATTCCTAGACTTGGGTATTCAAACTCCCACCAGTAAAGCTTCGCTGTTACATCAACGACGAGGTTCTCTGCAACACCTTCCTCGTCAACAGCATCCATTGCCGATACATCCCCTAGTTTATATGCGTAATAAACAGTTGGAACTGCGAGAATTATTACTAGAATAACCGGAATAATTGTCCAAACTAATTCCAATGTATGACTTCCTTCTACTTGTTCAGGAATATGTTTTTCACCTAGCTTTGAACGTCTAAAACGGACAATTGCAATTACATAGATGAGTACTACTACAAGAATTACCACAGACATGATTATTACCGTTAACATCAGTAAATTAAATTGATCCTGTCCGACTTCGCCAGCCGGCAGAAGCGTAGATAGCTCTTCTTGACCACACCCTGCCAAGAACACGGTAAGAGCTGCCAATAGAGAAAAGAGACGCCACTTTTTGAGTCCTTTCATCATAGCTTAATGATACCTCTCTTTCTAAAAAATGTTTTTCTATTACTGAGGACTGTTGACCTCTCTATATGAATTCCTGTCAAAAGAAAGAATTCCAAATGTTAGATGAAAATTGAAAAAATGATCATTGCGACAAATAGGATTGTCATGTAATTCAGCGAATAAATAAACATTGCAGAAGCCCACTTCAAATCGTCCTTCGCTTTGAATCCTCTAACTGATAAATAAAGCCATCCGAGATTTAACGCAGTTGCAAGCACGAGAAAACCAATTCCGAGCTCCGTGAGTAGAAACGGTAATGGCAATAAAAATACTACCCATGCTAACATGGATTTTTTTGTTCTTGTAAAGCCTTTCACAACAGGTAGCATCGGGATATTCACCGAACGGTATTCTTCCGTCCTCCGCATCGCAAGTGCATAAAAATGTGGAGGTTGCCAAATGAACATAATTAAAAATAATGCCCATGCGCCTGCACCAAGTGACGGTTCTACAGCCGCCCAGCCGATTAATGGTGGAATGGCCCCTGAAATACTACCAACAATGGTATTACTAACGTGTCTACGCTTCGACCACATCGAATAGAGTACAACATAACTAAATATCCCTGCAAGCCCCCAAAGTGCGGCAGCTGGAGACGCAGCAAACAACATAATTTCACCTAAAACGATAAAGGTGAATGCAAGTGTCCACACGGTAGATGCCTTGAATCGACCAGTAACTGTTGGTCTAGACTTAGTTCTTGTCATGATTGGATCGATATCCCGATCAATCAAGTTATTGAGCGCAGCAGAACCGGCAATAATTAAGCCCGATCCACCGAGGGCAAATACAAGTAAATCTATATGGTGAAGAAAGTTTCTACCTGTGAATTGAAATGCTAAAAATAGACCGGTAAATGTTGTAATCATATTGGAATTGACAATCCCAATTTTAATGAGCGCCAAAAAGTCTTTTAATACTGATGTTGTGGCAATATTCGACTCAGTAGCAGCAGAGACAGTTCTATTGTTCGACATATTTCCCCTCCTTTCAAAGGTGTTAGTGAATAGTACTATAACTAACTATATCGAAACGAAGGTGCTTTTTCTATAGCAAAAACAAACTCTTGCTCTACTCCTACAGAATAACTACATACGTATTCCTTTACTCTATCTATAGTAAATCATTTCTACATACCTTTTGTGAAGTAAAAACGTCTTTTTTATGAACAATTTGTGAAAAGAGCGACTACTGACCTATTTTTAATCGCTTGTCATTGTTTTTCCCCACTATTTTCGTTATCATCAGAAAAGCAGGGACCTTTTGTACAATGGTCACAATTATAAAGAAGGTGTTTTTCTTTTGCGATACAATAAGTATTTAAAATGGTTTGCAGTTGCTTCAACAGTCGGTATGCTACTCATTCTATTAGGTGGAGCACTTGTTACAAAAACCGACAGTGGTATGGGTTGCGGTAGACATTGGCCCGGTTGTAACGGACAACTTATTCCTGATGAAATTACTCCCGAAGTACTCATCGAATTTTCACATCGACTCGTTACGGGAGCCGTCGGTATATTTATTGTAATTTTAGCGGTTTGGTCTTGGAAAGCAATGGGACATATTCGTGAAACAAAATTTTTAGCTTCCATGGCCGTGTTTTTCCTTGTTCTACAAGCGTTAATTGGAGCTGCTCAAGTATTATGGGGACAAGGCGATTTCATACTGGCACTGCATTTTGGTATTTCACTCATTTCCTTTGCCTCAGTTCTTTTACTAACACTTCTTATCTTTGAAGTTGACAAGAAATTCGATGCAGATACGTTGCACATCGGTCTGAAAATGAAATGGCATACGATTGGCGTATCCGTGTATTCCTATATTGTTGTTTATACAGGTGCACTTGTCCGCCATACGGAATCTGGATTAGCGTGTGGAGAATGGCCACTTTGCCGTAATGATGTCTTTGAACTTCCCAGAAATCTTTTTGAGTGGGTACAAATGAGTCATCGAGTTGCAGCAGCAATTATCATCATTTGGTTAGCTATCATTATGGTACACGCGATTCGCAATTACAAAGACCAGCGCGTCATCTATTGGGGTTGGATCATCGCCTTCATCATTGTAGCTCTTCAAGCCACAACTGGGATGCTAGTCGTACTGACGAAACTAAATCTTTATATCGCTTTACTACATTCTTTATTCATAACGTTATTATTTGGCTTATTAACGTATATGATACTACTTGTTTCAAGAAGTAGACTAAAAAAATAACTAGCTAAAGACTGTCTGCTTTTTTTAGAGACAGTCTTTTTTATTCCCTTAACGATCAATTACGTCTCTGCATAATTGATCGTTGGGATTTTGAATTGTGCACACCTTTACTTGATACATAACACCATACCCTATTTATCCTACAACATAACAAAAGCACTCGGAATTATTATCCGAGTGCTGTCGTTGTGTTACTATCAATGCTCCAATTCAATGAGCAAATCACCAGTAGCTATAGATTCTCCTGCTGAAACGTAAATATCTTTTACGATACCATCAAATGGTGCTTGAATCGTTGTTTCCATTTTCATAGCCTCTGTAATAAGGAGATGTTCACCCTTCTTCACTTTTGCTCCTTTGGAAACTGCCACTTTTAGAACTGTGCCAGGCATTGTCGCAGCAATATGCGCTTCGTTTGTAGGATCTGCCTTCTGTTTGCGAATCGTAACAGATTCCACGCTCATATCTTCAATAATCACTTCACGTGGCTGACCGTTCATCTCAAAATACAAGACTCTTGTTGCATCGGATTGTGGCTCACCAATAGACACGAGCTTAACCATCAATGTTTTACCTTTTTCAATCTCTACTTCAATTTCTTCACCAAGGCGCATTCCATACAAGAATTCAGGCGTATCAATGACAGATACATCACCAAATAGATTATTCGTCTGCGTATATTCATCGAACACCTTCGGGTATAGCGCATAAGAAAGGATTTCATGGCTTGTCACTGGACGACCCAACTTCTCGTTCAATTCATTTCTTAATTTCTCAAAATCGACATCTTCTAATAATTCACCAGGGCGTACAGTAATCGCTTCACGCTCTTTCAAGATGACTTTTTGAAGCTCTTCTGGGAATCCGCCATAAGGCTGACCAATATACCCTTCGAAAAATTCGATAACTGATTCTGGGAAATCGATTGTTTTCCCTCGAACAAGGACAGATTGTTCATCAAGATCATTCTGTACCATAAACAAGGCCATATCGCCGACTACTTTGGATGAAGGCGTTACTTTCACAACATCTCCAAAGAGTAGGTTGACACGAGAATACATGTCCTTAACTTCTTCCCAACGCTCGCCAAGTCCTACTGCCTTTGCCTGTTGTTGCAAGTTTGAATATTGACCGCCAGGCATTTCATGAACATAAATCTCCGAATGCGGACTCATCATGCCACTTTCAAAGTGTTGGTAGTATTTTCGAACATCTTCCCAATAGTAGGACAAGTCTTCAAGCGACTTCACATTGGCTCGGACATTGCGCTTCCCACCTTGCAGTGCATAATGAAGAGAGCCTGCTGAAGGTTGTGAAGTAAGACCCGCCATCGCTCCCAGTGCCGTGTCCACGATATCCACGCCTGCCTCAATTGCTTTAGCATACATGTAAATACCATTGCCACTCGTGTCATGTGAATGCAAATGAATTGGCAAATCTACTGTAGCTTTCAGTTCTGAAATAAGTCGGTAAGCAGCTTCCGGCTTCAATAGTCCAGCCATATCTTTAATCGCTAAAATATGGGCACCTGCTGCCTCTAACTCTTTCGCCATCTCTTTATAATAATTAACCGTGTATTTCGCACGAGAATCATCTAAAATATCCCCTGCGTAACAGATAGCCGCTTCCGCAACTTTCCCTGCGTCACGCGTCGCATCAATGGCAACTTCCATACCTTTGATCCAGTTTAAGCTGTCGAAAATTCGGAATACGTCAATTCCGGCTTCAGCTGACTTTTTAACAAATTCACGGATAACATTATCAGGATAATTCGTGTAGCCAACCGCATTAGCACCACGGAACAGCATTTGGAATAGCACATTTGGAATTTGTTCACGTAATTTCAATAACCGATCCCATGGGCTTTCCTTCAAGAATCTATAGGACACGTCGAATGTTGCGCCGCCCCACATTTCATACGAAAACAAGTCTGGCATTAGTCTTGCTGATTCAGAAGCAATGGCCGTGATATCAGAAGTTCTCACGCGCGTCGCCAACAACGATTGGTGCGCATCCCGGAATGTTGTATCCGTCAGTAGCACATCATCTTGTTCTTTGATCCACTTGACAAGCCCTTCTGCTCCCCGCTCGTCCAAGATTTGCTTTGTTCCTGGCGTAGGCGCTGTCAGTAAGTCCACTACCGGCTTTCGAACTGGATGGAATACAGGCTTCGATTGTTTCTCAAGTCCTGGGAATCCATTAATCGTGACATTTCCAATATAATTCAGCATTTTTGTTCCACGGTCTTTACGATTCGGGAATAAGAATAATTCCGGTGTTGAATCAATAAAACTCGTATTATAATTCCCTGTTAAGAAGTTATTATGCTTCACTACATTTTCAAGAAATGGAATATTGGTTTTAATTCCCCTAATTCTAAATTCTTGTAAATTTCTGTCCATTTTAGATGCAGCTTCGCGGAATGTCATGCCCCATGTAGACACTTTTACTAGCAATGAATCATAGTATGGCGTAATAACAGCGCCTTGGAAGCCATTACCGGCGTCTAGACGGACTCCAAATCCTCCACCCGACCGGTAAACCATCAGCTTACCTGTATCAGGCATAAAGTCATTTAGCGGATCCTCCGTCGTAACACGTGATTGAATCGCGTAGCCAAATAACGGAATCTTATCCTGCGTCGGGATACTTGCTTCACCTTCATGTAAACTTTTTCCGTCCGCAATATGAATTTGAGAATGAACGATATCAATACCTGTTACCATTTCAGTGATGGTATGCTCCACCTGAATACGAGGATTTACTTCAATGAAATAAAAGCGGCCGTCAGCTACGAGGAATTCCATAGTTCCCGCATTAATATACCCAACATTTTCGGCTAATTTTACAGCGGCATCGCAAATCTGCTCCCGCAAGCCATCTTCGAGTGAAATAGAAGGTGCAATTTCTACAACTTTCTGATGACGGCGTTGAATCGAACAGTCTCGTTCGTACAGATGGACGACATTGCCGTGCATATCACCAAGTATTTGTACTTCTATATGTTTCGGTTGGAATACATACTTCTCAACATATACTTCGTCGGACCCAAATGCTGACTTGGCCTCTGATCTAGCACGTTCGTAGGCTTCCACTACTTCATCCGCAGCGTTGACAATTCGCATACCACGTCCGCCACCACCTAGGGATGCTTTAATAATAATCGGATAGCCATTCGTATCTCCAAAAGTCGCAACCTCTTCGACAGATGTTACTGGACCGTCCGTACCTGGGATAACAGGGATTCCTGCTTTGATAGCTTGATCTCTTGCTTTTACTTTATCTCCAAACATATCGAGGTGCTTTGAAGTAGGACCGATGAAAATAATCCCTTCTTCCTCGAGTCGTCGTGCAAAATCTACGTTTTCTGCAAGAAATCCATAACCTGGGTGTACAGCATTTGCACCAGAGTCTTTCGCCAGTGCAATAATTCCTTCAATATCAAGGTATGCATCTATTGGCTTTTTCCCTTTGCCCACAAGATAAGACTCATCTGCCTTGTAGCGATGGAATGACCCACTGTCTTCTGTCGAATATATTCCCACTGTAGGGATATTCAACTCGGTACAAGCACGGAAAATACGGATCGCAATTTCCCCGCGGTTGGCAACCAAGATTTTCTTAATTTTCTCCATCACAAGGCACTTCCTTTTCTATTTGTTTTTTCATATTTAACGAACATGGAAACGTTCATTAATATTCCTAAAGCTAAAGATAACAGAATAATTGAAGTTCCGCCATAGCTAATAAACGGTAAGGTTACCCCTGTAAGCGGTATCAATCCCGTTAGACCGCCCAAATTGATGAATGTTTGAATTCCGATAAGACTTCCTATTCCTGCTGCTAGCATCCTTGCTTGCGGATCTTGTGCTCGAAGTGCAATCGATAGAGCGCGCATAACGATGAAGCCAAGTCCACCGATGACAATGAACGTTCCAACTAATCCTAATTCTTCGGAAATGACCGCCATAATAACGTCTGTATGCGGTTCAGGCAAATAACCCATTTTTTGAACGGAGTTACCCAGCCCAAGACCTTTGAGTCCACCTGTACCGATTGCAATATAGCCATTCGATATTTGGTAACCAGACCCTTGTGCATAATCGAACGGGTTCGTAAAGGACAGTAAACGCCCTAGTCTACCGTCGTTCATAATATCTTTCCACTTTACAAATAAAATAAGGCCTGCGAACAGCACCCCAATCGAAATGATGCCACTCAGTTTAAGAAAGGTTCGTTTTTTAATCCCACTTGCCAATAGAACGGATAATGCGACCACGACAATAATAAGTGATCCACCTAGATCTGTTTCTAGTAAAATCGAACCAACTGCTACAATTAGTATTGCAATAGGAGGTGCGATGGATTGGTTAATATTATCAATCGTTCCAGACTCGTATTTTTTTGCAAAAACACTAGAGAAATAAATGATGATGACAATCTTCGCAACCTCCGATGGTTGAAGCTTACCAAATGGTGTTATAAGCCAACTTCTCGCACCCACTTCTTCCTTTCCCCAGCCTATAAAATGTACAAGAAACAACAATAAAAACATCCCTAATACAGATAGAATCATTATTTTTTTTCGTTTAAAGTTTTTATAAGGGAAAAAAGATGCTACGAAAAAGACAGGAAAGGCAATCGCAAGATTTAAAACCTGATTTTGGAAGAAGTTATCCGGTTCTGCTTTATATCTTTCAACAGCAGCTCCCATACTCGCACTATAAATCATCACAAGTCCAAATAAACATAGCACTAAGTAGGTAAAAAATAGCGGAAAGTCAAAGTTTTTTAAAAAACGTTTAGCATACGTATTCATTCAGACAACCTCATTTTCAAACAAAAAACTCAAACCTTTATGTCAGTTTGAGTTTTCAGCTTATTTTTTCGTATATAATTCGTGCAAAATTGTCATTTCCTTCTCAAGCAGAGAAAGAATTTCATTCCCGCCCTGACGATCAATCAAACCTAACTTTACGGCAAAATCGATTTCACGGGCCAAACCATACATTTGTGTATCCAGTACTTCCTCGTATAGTGGGCACTGCGGCATCGTCAAATGGTCCATTTGGACTTTGATAAGTTGTGCAATTTTATCAGCATCGGCCTGAAGTTGCTTCAACGCCTTTTCCTGATAGGTTTCTTGTAAGTCTATCTCCATGAGGACGCCCCCATCAACCTTTTATTTCTTAATGGTTATTCTGAGTAAATTGTATCTTTTGAAAGGAGAAAATGCAAGTGTTTCCCCTCTAATGTCTCCCATCTAGTGAGAAATACTTTTCGAAAGGGTAGTAAAGCGTTATACTAAAGGGTAATAGGTATTTATCTGAATTCAGATAAAGTCTCGGGATATACTTACACCGGGCGTAATTGATTAGTAGGGGGATATAAACTTGGAAGCAATCATTCCGATTAAAGGTAAAGTACGGTACGCTATAACACTTGATCCAGGTGTTTGGATTTTCGATGATCGCCGGATTGACTTAAAAACTTTCTTTACAGAAAGTCATGTTGAAAAAGACGAAATGGAAGAATATAAAAAGGAAATGGGTAAGCACTGGTCACGTGAAATTATGGAAGGTGCAACATTTCCACCAACTTTAAAAACTGAAAAGAAATTTGAAAAGACAAAAGTGTTAACAGGCACTTATGGCATTTTGTTCAGTCATTTTTTAAAAATTGCCGAACCCACTGCTGATGCTACAACTATTTCCCTTGAAATTACGGATGGCACGGTCCATTCTTTCCCAATTGAACAGGCCGATGACTTCATTTTCAAATTTAGCGAAGATGGCAAACCACTCATTAATAATGGTCTCGTACATGTTCTGTTCAAAGATGGTTCGAACAGCGACTCACCTATTCGTGATATCAGCTCGATTAGAATCGATTAAAGAGGAGGCCTTCCAATGCGCGTTAAATGTGTAATTTGCGATGAAATTGGACAACTCCCAGACGATGCACCACTTGCTAAAACGCTGAGAAATCGTCCCATTCATACGTATATGTGTCCAACTTGCAATGATCGAATTGCCGATAAAACAAGTGCCCGTATCGCGACAGGTAATTTTGTTTTCCATCGCAGCTCGCACTCAATCGAAAAAAACTTCTAACTAGATTCAGGCAGATGTCATGAATTTTGAATGGGGTTAAATGGATAGAAAGAAGACCCCGCTGCGATTAAGCAACTGGGTCTTCTTTTTTATGCTCATTCATTCTGCGCACTCGATAGATGATTAAGATCAAAGCCGCCACGATAAGCCCTTCCATAATTGGGAGGAAAAATGCTAGAAACGTTAAGACAATACAACCTAAGAACAAAAATATATAAATAATTATATTTTGTCTAAGTGGTAGTTTCTTAGCGAATCCGAGTTTATAAACAATTGCTGACATAAGAAAGACAAGGGCTAAAAGCACGTAGCCAGCAACTTTGTAGGTAGGCACCACTTCATAAACTAATCTTGCAATACCTGACATAGCGTCCAGTACATCTGCATCACTCATTCACCACAGTCCCTTCAAAAATGCATTCTCTCAACTATACTAATCGAGCTCAGTGCCTGCAAGAGGCACCAAGCTTCGTTTTGTTATTCCTATTATTTCTTTTTCTGAATGCGCTCGCGCTCGTTTTTATCAAGAATTTTTTTGCGTAGTCGAATTGAAACCGGCGTTATTTCGCAATACTCATCATCATCCAAGTATTGTAACGCTTCTTCAAGTGACATAAGACGTGGTTTTTTCGTCGTCACTGTTTGATCTTTCGTTGCTGAACGAACGTTTGTCGCTTGTTTAGCTTTTGTTAGGTTGATTGTCAAATCGCTTTCACGTGTGTTTTCGCCGACAATCATTCCTGCATAGATATCAGTTCCAGCAGCAACAAACATCGTACCACGGTCTTCTAGCTGCATAATACTGTAAGGCGTAGCCGTTCCATTCTCCATAGATACGAGAACACCATTTCTACGACCTCCAACTTTTCCTTTTGCCATCGGTTGGTAAGAATCGAATGTGTGATTCAAAATACCGTACCCTCTTGTCAATGTTAGGAATTCAGTTGAATAACCAATCAATCCACGAGCTGGCACATTGAAAGTAAGACGGACCTGACCGTTACCATTGTTAACCATATCGATCATTTCACCTTTACGCTCACCCATTGATTCGATGATTGAACCTGTATGCTCTTCTGGAATATCGATTTGCACACGCTCAACTGGCTCTGAACGAATACCGTCGATTTCTTTTACGATAACAGATGGTTTCGAAACTTGTAGCTCGAATCCTTCACGACGCATGTTTTCAATCAAAATTGACAAGTGAAGCTCACCGCGACCTGAAACTGTCCACGCATCTGGCGAATCTGTTGGATCTACACGAAGTGATACGTCAGTTTGTAATTGCGACTCAAGACGTTCTTCAATTTTTCTAGAAGTGACCCATTTACCTTCTTTTCCAGCAAACGGACTGTTATTTACTAGGAATGTCATTTGAAGTGTAGGTTCATCGATGAATAGCTCAGGAAGTGCCTCTGGATGATCTACAGGGCAAATCGTTTCACCAACGTCGATATTTTCCATACCAGATACCGCGATCAAATCGCCCGCTTTAGCTTCTTCGATGTCCACTCTTTTTAAACCAAGGAACCCTGACATTTTTGTTACACGGAAGTTCTTCACAGAACCATCACGCTTCAACACAGAAACCTGCTGGCCAACCCTCATCGTACCGCGGAAAACGCGTCCAATACCAATACGTCCAACATAGTCACTGTAGTCTAAAAGTGATACTTGGAATTGTAATGGCTCTTCACTGTTATCCACTGGCGCTGGAACATGCTCAATGATTGCATCATAAAGGTCACGTAGTGTGTCTTCTTGTGAAGCTGGATCCGGAGATAAGCTCGCTGTTCCGTTAAATCCAGATGCATAGACAACAGGGAAGTCCAATTGGTCGTCATTGGCATCAAGCTCGATGAACAACTCTAGAACTTCATCGACTACTTCTTCTGGACGTGCAAATTCACGGTCGATTTTATTGACGACGACGATTGGTTTAATATTTTCTTCAAGCGCTTTTTTAAGAACAAAACGCGTTTGTGGCATACAGCCTTCGTACGAATCGACAACAAGAATAACGCCGTCAACCATTTTTAGAATACGTTCTACTTCACCACCGAAGTCAGCGTGACCTGGTGTATCCAAAATGTTGATTTTTGTATCTTTATATTCAATCGCTGTATTCTTTGCAAGGATCGTAATCCCGCGTTCACGTTCAATTTCATTCGAGTCCATGGCACGGTCTTCTACTTGTTCGTTTGAACGGAAGATACCCGATTGTTTCAATAGTTGATCGACAAGCGTCGTTTTTCCGTGATCGACGTGGGCGATAATTGCTATGTTACGTAAATCATTGCGTGTTTTAGTCATGATTTCACTCCATTATTCTTTTTTCAGGTGATTAACTGTGTTATCATAACACATGATGACACAATAACAAAAACATTTTAAACGGATAGAGGGATTTTTTTGAAAAACATCAAATGGATTTTCGTATTTTATTCCATTGCTGCCGTTGCTTCTATGTCCGCAATTGGTATCGCAGTTGCTATGCGCAGTACACCTATTGCACTACTTGCCATCCTCGCACTTATCCTTATTATGGGTAATGGTTTCAAAACAAAAAAAAGAATGCGCGAGCAAGGGACTCTTTAAATTTCTTGCAAATAAGGACTTTCCAGTTTTACAACTTGGAAAAGTTCTTTTTTAATCTTTCAAATGAATATAATTGGTCAGCATCTCCTCATGTAATCCTGGCCTCGCGACAACGAATGTCTCTTGCCCAAGTAAATGAGGTGCTTCGCCTTTCATATTAGTCGTCACTGCGCCGACTTCCTGCGCGATGACCATACCCCCTGCAATATCCCAAGGCGATAACCGCATTGAAATATAGGCATCGATTCTACCGGAGGCTACATATGCCATTTCAATTGCTGCGGAGCCATAGGACCTTGTTCCTCTACAGTGTCGGACGAGTTCTATCATTTTTTCATGGTCAGCATAGCGATTTGGAGCTATCCAGCTTGCACTAATGCCGATAACTGCCTGCTCCAAAGGCGTTATTTCTAGCTGTGGCAGCCGTTCGTCATTTAAATAGGCCCCCTTACCTTTTGCAGCACTATAAAAATCATCGCGCATCACATCATAAATGTAACCGAGCATACCGATACCATCTATATATATACCGAGCGAAACAGCAAAATTGCGTTTTTGATGGACAAAATTCATCGTCCCATCAATTGGATCTAGCATCCAGATGACGCCATCTAACACTTCAACTTTGTCTCCGAACCCTTCCTCCCCCACTATTTTATGGTCTGGAAAGTCACGCTTAATCCTACTAATGAAAAACTGTTCAATTTCCCGATCGATATTCGTCACCAGGTCATTGGCATCTGCTTTTGAGTCAATGTTAATCTGTGTAAAAAAAGAATTTCGTATTTTATGACCTGCCTCTTTTATTAATGATTTAGCATATCGATCAATATTGTCCCAGTTCATGGCGTAATCTCCCCTACTCTCATCTCTATTTTATCTTCCTTCAGCGTCCCTACAGTTAGGGCGATGAAGGAAGATAAAGCCTCCGGCGGATGTCACGGATTTTTTAAGGAAGCTTTTCGAGCCCGCTCGAAAAAAATCCGGACGCAATTACGCCGAGGCGTAATTGATATCTAGTATAACGAAAAAGACACCCCATTACACATTCTTCGTTTTCGAAGAGGTGACGGGGTATCTTCTTGGTTTAACAAATGATAATTAAACGAAACCATTTAGTATCTCCAACTCATGATGAATTTCCATGAGCCTATGCTTACTTTTCATTTTCTGCTTAGCATCATTTTCTTCTAAAGCATCAAATAATGTTGCCAATTCATAATCCAATTCAAGATTAAGTAACTTAACATACTCTCTCTCTACATCTGCTTTTCGAATGACGTGGACAACCTGTTTCATAATGAACACCCCTTTTTTGAATGTAGTCCAAATTTTCAATTAGTTACACTTACAATATGCTACATTTCGGCTTTGCTTTAGTTATAAGCCTTGTTATATAGATTGTTCCCCGTTTTCTGTTAAGATAAACGTGAATATGTAACTTGAACCAGCAAGGTATTCAAATTCCCTGCTGCTTCAAGTTACGCCTCCGGCGGATGTTAGAGATTTTGAAAGGATACAGGATCGGCAGTCTAAAAGTGCGACAACCTAAAACGGTTGCATGACCTATCACGTGTAAGTCTCCGGCACATTTCAAAATCCCGACGCAGTCACACCGAGGTGCAATTGATTGGGAGGGAATCAGATTGGGCAACCATTTTTGGCTAAAAGATGATTTTGATGTATTTTTAATTGAGGGATTGGAAAAAAGAATGGATGCTCTACAAAATAGAATCCAACCTAAATTTAATACACTTGGCAGGCATTTTGCAGATCGCCTTTCTGCCCATGGAACAGACGAGTTTTTTCCACATGTCGCCAGACACGCTAGAAGGACCGTCAATCCGCCGAAGGATAGCTGGGTAGCATTTGCACCCGCTAAACGCGGTTATAAGGCTTTACCTCATTTTCAAATTGGCTTATGGGGAACACATCTTTTTATTATTTTAGCGGTCATTTATGAAAATCCTGATAAAAAAGGAATTGCAGAACGTCTTAGTGGCCAACTTACTAGTTTGACCTCGTTGCCAGCGGGTTATATCGTCTCTGGTGATCATATGAAGCCTGATGTGGTCAGTATTGATGCAACGGGATCAGCGGGCCTACAAGGGCTACTAGAGCGACTACAAACCGTCAAAAAAGCAGAATTCCTCGTCGGAAGACATCTATCACGCGAAGAAGCGGCGGATATGTCGTCAGATCAGTTTATGGCTTTTGCCGAGGAAACGTTCGATTATCTTCTTCCTATCTATGATATTGTTATCGGAAGAAAATAATTTTATCAATTACGCCTCGGCGTAATTGCGTTGGGATTTTGAATTGTGCACAGCACAATTAACTCCCCTCAAAATCCCTAACATCCGCCGGAGGCTTAACTTGAATCAGCAGGCAGTTTGAACTCCCTCTGATTGAATTGCTTTTCTGGCATTCATCCCACCACTAAGCAGAAATGGAGCTAATTTCTCCCCTATAGAAGTGGGGGACTTCTGTAGCTGACGCTTTGCTTTCAATACAAAAGAATTTGCTGAATCAAGTTAAAAGAAAAAATGATAAGAGGAGTGTGGCTTAGCGCCGCGCTCCTCTTATCATTTCACCGTCCAAGGCCCCTTTAGCTGCCTTCACGACACGGAAGCTAACATATCCGCTCGCTTCTTCAAACTCCTTATCCAACGTCTTTTCTTCCGCCATAGAAGGGACCACTTTTTTAAATCCGCGATAAGCATCCATTAGCTGTTCCTTCACAATGCCTGTTTCATAAGCTTTTTCTACTGCCTCAAAAAACGCCACAACTGTAATCATTTCCGCAGTTGACCAATCGTGCCTTATTGGATAATTATAATCCATTCGTCAATACTCCCTTCATTACCCAAAATTCCACCCAGACCGAATCGCCTCAGCTTCCTTAACCATTCGATCAAAAAGTTCTTCTACAGTCGGAACATCCTGGATAAGCCCCGTCACTTGTCCTGCCCAGCCAAAACCATTGTCGATATCACCATCATGTATAAAGCGCCGATTCGCCGCTCCGCTAATAAAGTCCTTTAATGCTTCGTAATCCGCTTGCTTCGCTTCCAACCCGATAACTTTTTCCGTCCACACACCGGTTAATGCACGTGCAGGAGCACCTAGCGTTCGTTTAATGACCGTTGTATCCATTTCGCCACTAGTTAACAGTGCATCCTTGTATGCCTGGGAGGCGTGTACGCACTCCTTCGTCGCGATGAATCGGGTTCCCATCTCTACACCTTCTGCACCGAGCGCATGTGCAGCCATCCAGCCACGGCCATCTCCAATCCCACCAGAAGCAATGACCGGAATCGAAACGGCATCGACCACCTGTGGAACAAGCACCATTGTACCGATATCATCACGCCCAAGATGCCCGCCACCTTCCTGCCCAACGACCATAACAGCGTCTGCACCTAATTCCTCTGCCTTCTGCGCTTGCCGTTTTGCCGCAACAAGTACAAGCTTTACAACGTCTGTATGTGCAAGTTGTTCGAAAAATGGCGCGGGGTTCCCACCTGTCACCGACATCACTTTAACACCTTCTTCCAGCGCGACTTCCACCATATGATTGTAAGGGCGTCCATGCTGCCCAATTGCAAAATTCACACCAAAGGGTTTATTTGTCTTAGCCTTTACCTTACGAATTTCTGCCCGTAATGCATCTGGAGACTCTAAACTCATCGCCGTAATTTGACCAAGTCCACCTGCCTCTGATACCGCAGTCGCTAGTTCAGCGTATGCAAGGTAAGCCAATCCCCCTTGAATGATGGGATACTGAATACCAAGTAGCTTTGTTACTCTCGTTTGCCATTCCATTCTTCAACCCCCCCCATCATCATTAGTCTTCTACACCTTGAATTGTCGCCGGGTCAATCAATTCATACCCCTTTGTACGTAACCCTTCGACGATATCTTTTAATGCATCTGCAGTCCATTCACGGTCATGCATGAGCAGGTTTGCGCCGCTACGGAGCAGCTCTGTATTAACCATAATATCCGCTAATGCAGTTGCATCCATATACTGCTTTTCCCAATCATAGCCATACGTCCAGTTCATCAGTAGCATGCCGTCATTTTCGACAAACGCTTTACTAAAGTCACTATTGACGCCATAAGGTGCACGGAAAAACTTCGGACGCTCTCCCGTTATTTGCTCAACTGTATCGCTAACCATCTGGATTTCTTCCTTTTGCTGCTGCTCAGAAATTTGTTTAAGATTAGCATGTGTTTTCGTATGATTGCCAATCGGAAAGCCCATCTCATAAATCTCCTTCAATCTAGCCTGTTCTTCTTCAGTATCAATAAAATGACCGTTTACAAAGAAAATAGCGGGTGCATCGAGTTCCTTCAATGTTTTAGCCATTTCCAACGCATATTTATCGGGTGCATCGTCAATCGTCAAGAGTACCGCTTTAGGATTAGCATCACTAATCGGCTCAAACGCCCATACAGCGTTCAGTGCATAAAGTGGTTCGATAACCTCTTCAATAGGTTGTTCTTCAATAATTTCTTCCTCTTCCGGCTCTGGCACGACTTCACTATCCGGCAATTTTGCATCGTTGTCATCATTCGGGGTTACTGCCTTCTGTTCATTCGAACACGCTACTATGAATAAAACCAGCATTACTAGTATGTACAAAAATCTTTTTTTCACAAGACCACTATCCTTTCACTACTGACATAGTAGCATGATTTTAAATAACAATGTATCGACAACTTGAAATTCGATACTTATTTACTGAACTGAACTACGTAAACAGGAAACTCGCCTACCTATTTGCCTAACTGGAATACACGAGGCCTAAACTGATCTACCTCACGCAAACTCCCCATAAAAAGTATCACCAGCTACCTTTTATCTACATAAAAAACCGTCTACAGAGTGCTTTCGCAATCCGTAAACGGTTTTATAGCTAACTTATTTTACAAGCATATGAACAGGTCTGCCTAATGCAACTTCTGCCGCTTCCATTGAGATTTCTCCCAATGTTGGATGTGCGTGAATTGTCATCGCCACATCTTCAAGCGTCATGCCCGCTTCAATTGCAAGGCCAAGCTCAGAAATCATATCTGAAGCATTTTCCCCAACAATTTGTGCGCCTAGAAGAAGTCCATCTTCTTTACGTGATACAAGTTTAACGAAACCTTCTGTTGCATCTAGTGCAAGTGCGCGACCGTTCGCTGCAAACGGGAATTTCCCTGCTACAACTTCGTATCCTTCGTCTTTTGCCTGTTGCTCATTCAAGCCAACAGTCGCAAGTTCTGGATCCGTGAAGCATACAGCCGGAATTGCTAAATAATCAACTTCAGATTTCTCACCTGAAATTGCCTCAGCAGCAACTTTTGCTTCATAAGAAGCTTTATGCGCAAGCTGTGGTCCTGGTACGATATCACCGATTGCATAGATGTTCGGAATATTTGTACGGCATTGTTTATCCACTTCGATAATACCGCGATCATGGAATTTAATACCCATTTCTTCAAGACCGATTTCATCCGTATTTGGACGACGACCTACTGTTACAAGTACGTAATCAGCTTCGACTTTCTTCTCTTCTCCGCCAACTTCGTATGTTACCGTAACACCAGTGTCTGTTTCTTCAACGCCTTTTGCAGAAGCTTTAACAACGATGTCTACACCTTTGTTTTTCAAGCCTTTTTTAACAATTTGCGTCATTTGTTTCTCAAAGCCCGCAAGAATATCATTGCCGCCTTCGATAATTGTTACCTCAGAACCAAGGTTAGCATATGAAGATCCAAGCTCAGTTCCGATATAACCTCCGCCGATAACGACGAGTTTACCAGGTACTTCTTGTAAATTCAAAGCACCCGTAGAATTGATCACACGTTTTGTATATTTAAAAGTTGGGATTTCAACTGGGCGTGCGCCCGTTGCGATAATCGCATTTTTAAATTTATATGTTTGTGCAGCATCTTCAGTAATAACACGAACTGTATTACTATCTACGAAATATGCTTCACCATAAACTGTATCAACTTTGTTACCTTTTAGAAGTCCTTCGACTCCGCCAGTCAATTTTTTAACAACGCTATCTTTGAAGGCTTGAGCTTTTGAAAAGTCAAGTTTCACATCAGATACCGTGATTCCCATTGAATCAGAACCTTTTGCACTTACATAACGATGGCCAACAGAAATCAATGCTTTAGAAGGAATACATCCAACATTTAAGCACACGCCACCAATTGTTTCTCTTTCAACGATTGTAACTTTTTGACCTAATTGCGCCGCGCGAATTGCAGCGACATAACCTCCAGGGCCTGATCCTACGACAAGTGTGTCAACTTCGATTGGAAAATCTCCTACTACCATTAGTTCACGCCTCCATTAATAATAATTCTGGATTGCCGAGCAATTTCTTCAGATGATTCAATGCTTGCTGACCTGTTGCACCATCAATCACTCGGTGATCAAACACCATTGATAATGCTAACATAGGTGCCGCTACAATTTCACCATTTTTTACAATTGGTTTTTCTGCAATGCGACCGATACCCAAAATGGCCACCTCAGGATGGTTGATAATTGGTGTGAACCACTGACCTCCTGCTGAACCAATATTCGTGATAGAGCATGATGCGCCTTTCATTTCTGCCGCTGACAATTTACCGTCACGCGCTTTCACTGCAAGGCTATTAATTTCATCGGAAATCGCAAAGATTGATTTGCGGTCTGCGTGCTTCACAACTGGAACAAGAAGTCCGCGCTCTGTATCAGCTGCAATTCCGATATTGTAATAGTGTTTTTGAATAATTTCTTGTGTCGCATCATCAAGTGATGTGTTCAATGCTGGGAATTCACGCAATGTAGAAACAAGCGCTTTGACAACGTATGGTAAATACGTCAGCTTGATATCTCTTTCAGCTGCAATGTCTTTGAACTTTTTACGGTGTGCAACAAGTTCCGTTACATCCACTTCATCGATTAACGTAACATGCGGTGCCGTGTGTTTCGAATTAACCATTGCTTTAGCAATTGCTTTTCTCATCCCCGACATCTTCTCGCGTGTTTCTGGGAATTCACCTTCAAGACTAACTGGAGCTGATGTTGCCGTTGCTTGTGTTGCGTTGTCTGTCTGTTCAACGTCTTCAGTGACAGCTGGCGCTGCAGCTTGTCCACCGTTTAGGAATGCTGCAATATCTTCTTTCAAGACACGGCCGTTTTTACCCGTGCCCGCAATCAGACGAATATCCGCACCTTGTTCCCGTGCAAATTTACGCACAGATGGCAATGCAATAATTCGACGATTCGGGTCAACATCTGTCTGTACTTGAGCATTTGCCGAAGGAGCTACCGCCTCTTCTTTTACAGCTGGTTGAGCTGCTGGAGCTGCTGGAGCTGGTGCCGCTTCTTGTACAGCTGCCTCAGGTTCAGCATCGTGCCCACTACTTGTATTTTCATAGCCCGGTGCATCAAAAGTAATCAATAAATCTCCTACGACTGAAACTGTACCTTCTGTAACGTAAATTTCTGTAACAGTACCTGTCACTGGTGAAGGTATTTCTACGACTGATTTATCGTTCTGGATTTCAAGAAGTGTATCGTCTTCATTGATTTTATCGCCTTTAGCAACAAACCACTTAACAATTTCACCTTCATGGATTCCTTCTCCGATATCTGGTAAACGGAATTCAAATGCCACAAGATTCACCCTTTCTTTTCTTTCTAAACTTACAATTATTGTTCATCAATACGCCTCGGCGTATTGCGTCCAGACTTTTTTCGAGCGCGCTCGAAAAGCTTCCCTAAAAAGTCTGTGACATCCTCCGGAGGATCTAATTAAGGAAGAATTGAACTCCATTCTTCCTTAATTAGAATGTCAGTACTTTTTTAGCTGTTTCGACAATATCTTTCACTCCTGGAAGCCATGCGTTCTCACCTTGTGCAAATGGATAGATTGTATCCGGCGCTGTAACGCGTAGTACAGGTGCTTCGAGGCTAAGTATTGCGCGTTCAGTAATTTCAGCAACAACATTCGCAGCAATTCCAGCTTGTTTTTGTGCTTCTTGGACAACGATTGCACGGTTTGTTTTTTCAACAGATGCAATGATTGTTTCAATATCAAGTGGTTGAATCGTACGTAAGTCGATTACTTCAAGTGAAATCCCTTCTTTTTCAAGCTCTTCAGCTGCTTTCAAGCTTTCGTGAACCATTGCCCCATATGTGACAACCGTTAAATCTGTTCCTTCACGCTTCACATCTGCTTTCCCTAAAGGAATTGTATATTCCTCTTCAGGAACTTCCTGTCTGAATGAACGATAAAGTTTCATATGCTCAAGGAAGACAACCGGGTTTTCATCACGAATTGCAGAGATTAACAACCCTTTTGCATCGTATGGTGTAGATGGAATAACCACTTTAATCCCTGGCTGAGCAGCGACAAGTCCTTCAAGACTATCAGCATGCATTTCAGGTGTTGCAACACCTCCACCAAACGGTGAACGAATCGTAACAGGTGCATTGAAGCGACCCGCACTACGGAATTGCATACGTGCCAATTGACCACTCACAGAGTCGATTACTTCAAAGTTAAAACCAAAGAATTGAATTTCCATTACTGGACGGAAACCTGTAAACGCAAGACCAATCGCCAATCCACCAATTCCAGATTCTGCAAGTGGCGTATCGAATACACGGTCTTCACCGAATTCTTTTTGTAACCCTTCTGTTGCACGGAATACTCCGCCGTTATTTCCAACGTCTTCACCGAAGACGAGAACGTTTTCATCATTTTTCAGCTCTACGCGCATCGCGTCGGTTATCGCTTGAATCATCGTCATTTGTGCCATCGGTTACTTCGACTCCTTTTCCGTGTAGATCGCAAGCTGCTCTTGTAAGTTAAATGGTAGCTCACCTTTGTACATAATATTAATGAAATCACTTACTTTTTGCTTAGGTGCTGCATCTGCTTCTTTAATAGCCTCTTTAATTTCTTCTTTCGCACGTTCAATCACTTCGTTTTCTTTCTCTTCGCTCCAAATACCTTTTGCTTCAAGATATATGCGGAAGCGGATAAGTGGATCACGTTTTTCCCACTCATTGTCCGTATCAGATGTACGGTAACGTGTTGGGTCATCGCCCGCCATTGTATGTGGTCCGTAACGGTAACACATTGTTTCAATAAGGGTCGGTCCTTCACCATTTACTGCGCGCTCACGTGCATCGCGTGTAACCGCATACACCGCTAGAGGATCCATACCATCAACTAGAATGCTTGGAATACCTGCCGCAATCCCTTTTTGAGCTAGTGTTTTCGCCGCTGTTTGCAATTCACGTGGTGTCGAAATCGCAAATTGGTTGTTTTGAATAATGAAGATTGCAGGTGAACGGTACGCTCCGGCAAAGTTGATGCCTTCATAGAAGTCACCTTGTGATGTTCCACCATCGCCTATATACGTCATCGCAACTGCTTTTGTACCGCGTTTTTGGAAGCCAAGTGCAATTCCTGCTGCCTGAATATATTGCGCACCGATAATAATTTGTGGCGGGAATACATTGACACCTTCCGGAATTGCTCCCCCTTGGTAATGTCCACGTGACCATAGGAATGCTTTAGCTAGTGGTAAACCATGGAATAACATTTGAGGCACGTCGCGATATCCTGGAAGGATAAAGTCCTCTGTTTCAAGCGCAAAGTGAGAAGCAAGCTGGGAAGCTTCCTGTCCTGCTGTTGGTGCATAAAAACCTAAACGTCCTTGACGATTCAATGAAATTGAACGTTGGTCCAAAATCCGTGTATATACCATGCGTGTCATTAATTCGACGAGTTCATCGTCTGATAGATTTGGATTTGCATCCTCATTAACGATCGTGCCTTCTTCATTCAAAATCTGGAACATTTCAAACTTGTCTTCAATCGCGTGAAGTGTCTCCACCGGATCGAACTGCTTGTCTTTTTTTGCAGCCATTTCGGCAACTCTCCTTTATAACTGTATTATGAATCAATGGTGTATCGATTGGTACAACCTCTTCCCTACTCAGTATACTGAATCAAAACGCAATGGTCAAACATAGGAATCGCATGTCTCATAGTCTAGTTACAATGTCAGAATTGATAATATCCACCAATCTGTATTAGCACAATATCACACCTGTGTTATAATAGAATAATAATTAATTCATCTTTCAAAATAAAGTGAAAGATGATAAATCGGAGCCTTTTTGCCCTACTTTCCTGTCATTCCCCTTGCTGCAAGCTCGCAAACACATCATCTTTCAACCGATTCACTTGTTCCGTTAAATCATTAAATATAATGACTGTCGATTGAACTGTCTCATTTTGCGCATTCACTTCATCGACCTGCTTTGTTAGCTCTGTCAATTGAGTTCCTTCAGTACGTAGCATTTCATATAATTGTTGTTGTAATTCCGCAAGTTTTTTGTAAGAAATGATAAATTCAGCATGTGACCCGTAGCGGTCGCTAATCGCTGTTTGCAGTTTTTCGAGATCACCCTTTACTTGCTCGTCTACTTTTTCAACAATTTCATCCATATCATTTACCGAAGCCTTTGCCTTATTTATTGAAGCTTCCTCTTGCTCCAACTTCTTCAAACGTGCCTGTAGTGACTCTTCAAGTTCAGCCACTTGGTTCGTTAGTTCCTCTTGCTGCTGTTGTGTCAATTTCATCGTTTCATTGAATAGTTGTTGTTCAGATTGCTCAAGACTTGTCAGTTCAGCTTGTGCCTCACGATAATCTTGTTCCGCATCGTTCATCGCCGCCATCGTGTCTGCCAATTGCTGTTCAACAGATGGACCAATCGTACAGCCACCAAGTACAGTCGCTAACAGAAATACCATAATTATTTTTTTCAAATTAAACCCTCCGATTCCCCTAGACTATAACTTTTTTCATTTCTATATTCAAGAGCGTGTTGAAATCCTTTCCCCCAATTTCCTATTCGATTATACTAGTACGTATAGTATAACCGAAAGGAAGTTTGTACGATGATTTTAATGGAACATATCGTTAGAGAGGGACACCCCACTCTGCGCAAACGTGCGGAAGAAGTACCTTTCCCACTATCAGAAGCGGATCACCAACTTAGTGTGGATTTATTAAACTACGTCATAAATAGCCAAAATGATGATATTTGCGAGCAATACGGATTGCGTCCTGGGATTGGATTAGCCGCTCCACAAGTAGATGCTTCGAAAAGAATTTTTGCACTCCATATTACAGAAGAGGATCGCGAGCCGCTTAGTCTCATCGCCATTAATCCTAAAATTGTAAGCCATTCTGTCGAAAAGACTTATTTAACTGCAGGAGAAGGTTGCCTTTCTGTCGATCGTGAAGTCGAAGGCTACGTTCCTCGCTATGCACGAATTACGATTAAAGCATTCGATTTAAAAGGTAATGAATTCAAAAAACGTTTGAAAGGTTTAGCTGCTATTGCTTTTCAACATGAGCTCGATCATTTGAACGGAATCATGTTCTACGATCATATTGATAAGGACACTCCTTTTAAAGAAATTCCAAACGCTATTCCTTTTGAACGCGAATAAACAAATCCTTCCTCATTCTTGACAGAACGTTCAGACAACTGTATAATGAGACTGAGGAAGTGATATGGCCATGTACAAACGTCTGAAACGTAAACTGTTGAAGCGGCTGAATGGCATTCTCGGGAAAAAAACAATCGCCTAATATCTGAGCTCGCCAATGTAAATTGGTGAGCTTTTCTTTATTTTAAGGAAGTGTCATGCTACTATAAAGAGAATCAGTTCAATCGAACGTAAAAAGGAGAGCAAACGATGATTTATAAAGTTTATTATCAAGAAAACATGCTACAAGTACCCGTCCGCGAAAATACACAAAGCATGTACATCGAAGCGGACTCGGAAAGGTCTGTCCGTGAGAAATTGAAAAGCCGTAATTACAGCATTGAATTTGTCCAACTTCTTGAAGGTGCACATCTTGAACACGAACAGGCTGCACCCTATTTCGAGCTAGAGCAGGTTTAACAATGAAGGCTATCAAAAATAATGAAACAGCTGTTTTCGCTCTAGGCGGACTAGGGGAAATCGGTAAAAACACGTATGGCGTGCAATTCCAAGATGAAATTATTTTAATTGACGCTGGGATTAAATTCCCAGATGATGAGTTACTCGGAATCGACTACGTCATTCCCGACTATACCTATCTTGAACGCAATGTGGACAAGATTAAAGGACTATTCATCACACATGGTCATGAAGACCATATTGGAGGAATCCCTTATTTACTACGGAAGATCAATGTTCCGGTTTATGGCGGAAAACTAGCACTTGGTCTATTACGCAATAAGCTAGAAGAACACGGTCTATTACGGACGACAAAAATGATTGCCATCGACGAAGATGATGTCATTAAGTTCCGCAAAACTTCTGTGTCATTTTTCAGGACGACACATAGTATTCCAGACGCATTCGGCGTTGTCGTCAAGACCCCTTCTGGTAACATCGTCCATACAGGTGACTTCAAATTCGACTTCACACCTGTTGGCGAACCAGCAAACCTGACTAAAATGGCTAAAATCGGTAGCGAAGGCGTGCTTTGCCTACTATCAGACAGCACGAACGCTGAAGTACCTAATTTCACGATGTCTGAACGCAAAGTCGGCGACAGTCTGAATGAAATTTTCAGAAAAGTTGACGGCCGTATCATTTTCGCTACGTTCGCTTCAAATATACACAGACTACAACAGGTTATTGAAGCTGCACAGCAATTTGGTCGTAAAATCGCTGTTTTCGGTCGTAGTATGGATAATGCTATTACAATCGGGCGTGAGCTTGGCTATATCATTGCACCGAAAGAATTATTTGTTGATACGCAATCTTTGAATAGGCTACCCGCAAATGAAGTAATGATACTTTGTACAGGAAGCCAAGGCGAACCGATGGCAGCATTATCACGCATCGCCAACGGCACGCATCGTCAAGTTCAAATTCACCCTGGAGATACAGTTATTTTCTCTTCTTCTCCAATTCCGGGTAATACATTGAGTGTCAATAAAGCTATTAACGCCTTATTCCGCGCTGGTGCTGAAGTGGTACATGGTTCTTTAAATAATATCCATACATCCGGGCACGGCTCGCAGGAAGAGCAAAAGCTTATGCTTAGACTCATTAAACCTAAGTACTTCATGCCTATCCATGGTGAGTACCGGATGTTGAAAATGCATACAAATCTTGCAGTTGATTGTGATGTTCCACAGGAAAACACTTTCATTATGGGCAATGGAGATGTTTTAGCCTTAACGCAGGACTCGGCACGTCTCGCAGGGCGCATTCCTTCTGGTGACGTATATATTGACGGTAGTGGAATCGGCGATATTGGTAACGTCGTTTTACGCGATCGTAGGATCCTATCTGAGGATGGTCTAGTCATCGTTGTAGCGACAGTCGATACAAAACGCAATCGTATTGTCTCTGGCCCTGATATCATTTCAAGAGGATTTGTCTATATGCGTGAATCCGGCACAATGATACACGAAGCCCAGCAAATGCTATCGAAGCAAATGCAACGCAAGCTTACAAGCTCACCGGCTGATATCGCTGCTCTAAAAAGTGAAATCACTGATGTCCTTGGTCCTTATTTATATGACAAAACAAAGCGCAAACCGATGGTACTTCCAGTTATTATGGAAGTGTAATCAATCACGCTAAAGCATGATTGCGTCCAGAGACTTAACTTGAAGCAGCAAATGTATTTGCTGAATCAAGTTGAACTATATTCCTAGCAGATAAGCAAAAATCCCGCAAATACACATCTTGGTGTGTATTGCGGGATTTTTTAATGTAGCGCCTTCTTCTCAAACTTGTGGATATCCGTGTCAGATCCTATCACAATTAAAATATCTTCATGTTGAATTTTTTCAATCGCCTGAGGTGATACCAAAATATGCTTACCGCGTTTAATCGCGACGATATTAACACCATATCTCGCACGAATATTAAGCTCAATAAGCGTGGCTCCAGCAAGTTTATCATTAGCCTTTATTTCCGCAATCGAATGCTCATCCGACAATTCAAGATAATCAAGTATATTATTCGACACCATATTATTCGCTATCCGAATCCCCATATCACGCTCTGGATGAACGACCTGGTCAGCACCAATTTTACGCAAAACCTTTTCATGATAATCATTTTGTGCTTTGACCGTAATTTTCTTTACTCCAATTTCTTTCAACATAAGCGTTGATAAAATACTTGCTTGGATATTGTCACCAATTGCGACCACGACATGCTCAAAATTCCGAATCCCTAACGATTTCAGAACCGATTCATCCGTCGTGTCAGCTACTACTGCTTGTGTCGCAATCTGTGCAAACTCATCCACCTTTTCAGGTGAAATATCAATCGCCATCACATCTGCATCAAGCTCTATCAACTCTCTAACGATACTCCCGCCAAAACGCCCCAGTCCAATGACTACAAATTCTTTTTTCACAAAACAACTCCCCTATCCGGTTACTGAATGCGATTAGTGTATCACACTGCGTGAATCCTCTCAATGCACAATTCCATCACCAATGCCTAACAGAAAACCCGATTGCGCAAAGCAATGCGCAATCGGGTAGACATTTAGTCTCTTTTCATTTCATCTAATACACGGTTAACACGCTTTTCAAGCATTTTCATGCCTCCGCCACCTGCTTGGAAGTGACGTAGCTGACCGTCTTTGTCGAATACATAATAAGCGGGCACATATTGGTTATCGAATTTATCCGTTAATGTGACTTCACTGTCTACAAAAATCGGTTGTGTGATATCATGCTCTGCTGCTACTGCCTTAATCTGTTCCATATCTAAGTCGTCTTCTGAACGCGGCATATGGACTGCAACAACGTTTAAATCTTCTTTAAACCTGTCTCTGAATTCATTCACCTCTGGCATTGCTTCCTTGCAAAGATGACAGCTCACTGACCAGAAGTGAATGAGCGTCGGTTTTTCTCCGACCAATTGAGCTTTTGTTTGTTCCCCATTCAACCACGCCGTTGCACCATCAAGTTCAGGCATTTGTTCACGTAATTTCATCGTAGTGTCCTCCTTCATTTTCATAAAAAACCCCCACGGCTTATATTATGCGTGGGGATTTAGATTGGTAAAACTAAAATACATCTTATAGTGTCTTCTGACCTGGTCTCCAGTTAGCTGGACATAGTCCGCCTGTTTGAAGTGCTTGAAGTACACGTAATGTTTCATCTACATCACGGCCAATATTGTTGTGGAATACTGTTTGGTATTGCAGTTCACCTTCAGGGTTGATGATGTATAGGCCGCGCAATGCAATCCCTTCTTCTTCAATCAACACACCGTAGTCTCGTGAAACTTGGTGATTTGTGTCTGCAGCAAGTGGGTATTTCAATTGCTCAAGACCATTATCTTTACGGTCTGTATTGATCCATGCAAGATGCGTATGAATTGTGTCCGTAGAAACACCGATAATTTCTGCATCTAGGTCTTCGAATTCATCGTAACGGTCAGACATTGCTGTAATTTCCGTTGGACAAACAAAAGTGAAGTCCATTGGGTAAAAGAACAATACTGTCCATTTATCATTTTTCATGTTTTCAGCAAGGCTTACTTTGCCGAAAGATTTATCTGCTAGTACTGCCTCCATTGTAAAATCTGGAGCCTGTTTTCCTACCATACGTTCAACCATTAGAGATCCCTCCAAAATTTCTTTGTGCAAGAACATCAGTCCTACACTAATCCTTTTTTAGGATATCAAATAGGCGATGAAATTTCAAACAGAGTCCCTCGGAAATACTATACATTGACTAACATTTGTCGAAATAACGACAAATGTTATTACTATTCACATATATCTATTAATTTACTCTTTTCACTCAATTATGTCCGGTTCGCTTTTGGCTAACTATTCACGACATCATACCGTTGGAGCAAATGCAGTTACTTGGGAAGAAAGTAAATGATGACTTTTTATAGGGATGAAAAGGCTATAGTAAAAGCCTCAGCCAACAAAATAAGCATGGATGCGGCGAAGTCGCATTCATGCTTAGCTAGTCGTTCAATCCATGTGATCCAAATTAACGGAACACTAGGCCTATATTTAGACATATCAATTAGATTTAAATACTATTCACAATGCGAAGGTTTAGCCGGTCTTGCGAGACAATATTCACAATCAGGATCACCACAAGACGTTTCTCGCCATTCATCACAAGCTGGACAGTAAACGGAATCGTGTTCATCATTATAGGCTAGTCGATCGAGGCAAACTTTACAATGATTGGGTAACTCAAATAAATCCCGGATTTTACCGTTCTTCATGAGAAATACTCCTTCAATTGCTTTCTTCTCTGTCCTTTGGTCTTCTAATTCATCAAAAGAAAAACCCAGGTCTTTCATTGTCCATTGACGTTCGTCTGGATCTAAATAAAACACTTTCTTTTTCCCCAATCGTAGCCCCTCCTTACTTGCTGTATTATACCATAATCTATGCGAAATTCAACGCTGGGCTACACGCTTTCCTTCTATATGATTGACCTCGCAAAGCTTTTCACTTTATACAATTTATTTAATCTTAAAAAAGGCTTGATTTTCAGTTAGGATTTTGTATAATTGAGAATGGTTTTAGTAAACTTAAAGTATACTTATACTAAACTCGGGCTTAATTCAACAAAACGATTAATTAAGTTGCTCCCGATCGAAAACACAATTTTAAAAAGGGTGGCTTCTTACCGGCACAATTATGCAAAGTCCTAATTGGTTTAGATTTAATAAGGAGGGGAATCCGTGGAGATAGGTAGTAAAATTAAAAGCCTGCGTTTAAAAAAAGGACTGACCCAAGAAGAACTTGGTGAACGGACCGATTTGACGAAAGGACATATTTCACAATTAGAACGTGATCTCAACTCACCTTCTATTGAAACACTTTTCGCCTTGTTAGAGGTTCTCGGTACAACACCAAAAGAATTTTTTGATGAACCGAAAAAAAATGTCACCGTTGTCTACTCTACAGATGACCAAACGATTTACTCTGATGATGAGCTCAAATATAGCATTCGCTGGCTCGTACCGCGCTCCAACGAAAATGAAATGGAGCCCGTTCATATTACTTTCCAACAGCAAGGGGAATTCAAAAGGTTTGAACCGTCTCTCGCTGAAACGTTTATTTATGTACTGAGAGGAAAGGTCACGATTGAAATCGGCGACACGCAATACAATGCAGCAAAAGGTGATGCGGTCTACTATGATGCATCCGAGCATCATCGTTTATCAAATGCACATTCCGGAACGAGTGAATTATTACTCGTAGCTACTGAATCTTATTTATAAGGGGGATTATCCTAATGACTCAACCAATTATTCGCTTTGAAAATGTCACAAAAAAATATGATGAAAATACAACTGTCCTAAACGGTGTTTCCTTTGAAATGGAACGTGGTAAGTTTTACACACTACTTGGTCCATCTGGCTGTGGTAAAACAACCATCCTTCGCCTAATCGCCGGTTTTACTGAGGCTTCAGAGGGAACTATCTTTTTCAATGGAAAAAAAATCAATGACGTCCCAGCGAATGAGCGCCAGGTAAATACGGTCTTTCAAGATTACGCATTGTTCCCTCATTTGAATGTTTTTGAAAATATTGCATTCGGTCTACGCATTAAAAAAGTAAAACAAGCCGAAGTGGAGCGCCGTGTTCATGAAGCATTGAAATTCGTCAATCTCGAAGGCTATGAAGCTCGAGAAATTTCCGAAATGTCTGGTGGTCAACGTCAACGTGTGGCCATTGCACGTGCCATTATTAATGATCCAGAAGTTATTTTATTGGATGAGCCATTGTCTGCACTCGATTTAAAATTACGCTCTGAAATGCAATACGAGCTTCGCGAATTGCAACAGCGTCTCGGTAAAACATTTGTTTTCGTTACACATGACCAAGAAGAAGCACTCGCCATGTCCGATGAAATTTTCGTTATGGATGGTGGTCAAATTCAACAATCTGGTACACCACTTGACATTTATGATGAGCCGATTAATCGCTTCGTTGCCGATTTCATTGGAGAATCCAATATTGTACCAGGTGTTATGATTGAAGACTATGTTGTCCAATTTACTGGACGAACATTCGAATGTGTCGACCAGGGGCTTAATCCAAATGAAAAGGTTGATATCGTTATTCGTCCTGAGGACCTTGAACTAACGTCTGTCGATAAAGGCAAACTGAATGTAACAGTAGATACGCAATTATTCCGTGGTGTTCACTATGAGTTATCCACGTATGATGCGGATGGTAATGAATGGCTTGTACATTCCACGAAAAAAGCAGAAGTTGGCGTAACTGTAGGTCTTGACTTCGATCCAGAAGCAATCCACGTTATGCGGTTGAATGAAACGGAAGAGGAATTCGACGCTAGACTTGAGGCTTACGGGGTACCGGATCATGAACAATAAACCATTACGTCCGTTATACAATATTCCTTACGCAGCTTGGATACTCTTATTCGTCATCGCACCTATCGCCCTTATTGTTTATTACTCATTTTTCGACCTGTCAGGTAATTTCACAATAGACAACTATAAAAACTTTTTCTCGTCCGTCTATTTAAAACTGACAATTAGCTCGTTTTGGTATGCATTTTTAATTACGTTTTTCTCATTATTATTTGCGTATCCGACTGCTTATTTTTTAACGAAAACGAAGCATAAGCACCTTTGGTTATTGCTCATCATTATTCCATCTTGGATCAATCTACTGCTCAAGACATATGCATTCATCGGACTTTTTGGGCTTTACGGTCCTATTAATGCCTTGTTAGAAGTAATGGGTATTGGTGAACAACAAATTTTATTCACGGATTTTAGCTTTGTATTCGTGTCTGTTTATATTTTCATTCCGTTTATGATTTTGCCGATTTTCAACGCACTCGACAAATTAAACCCTACGTTGATTGATGCGTCACGTGATCTCGGAGCCAATGCTTGGACGACATTTAGCCGCGTCATTTGGCCATTGACATTGAACGGTGTGAAGTCAGGAATCCAGGTCGTCTTCATTCCAGCTTTGTCGCTATTCATGATTACGCGACTTATTGCAGGAAATAAAGTCATTACACTTGGAACTGCGATCGAACAGCAATTTTTAGTAACTCAAAACTGGGGAATGGGTTCGACAATCGCCGTATTCCTTATCTTATTCATGTTCATCATTATGTTAATTACGAATGGTAAAGAAAAGGGGGCGTCCAACAATGGAAAAACTAAGTAAGCTTCCTAAAATCTATTTGGCGGTTGTTTTCATTATTTTGTACGCACCCATTTTCTATTTAATCTTCTACTCCTTCAACTCAGGCGGAGGAATGTCGGATTTTGAGTCGTTCTCGCTGGAGCATTATGCAGCCGTTTTTGAAGATACTCGCCTGCTCGTTATTTTAATCAATACAATTGTTGTCGCCTTATTGTCTGCACTCTTATCAACGGCCATAGGCGTACTCGGTGCCGTTGCTATCCTGTTCATGCGTAATAAAGCGATGCGCAATGCTGTTTTGTCACTGAACAACATCTTAATCGTCAGCCCGGACGTTATTATCGGGGCATCATTCCTTATTTTATTTACACTGATTGGGGTTAAGCTTGGGTTTGCGTCTGTGCTCATTTCACATATTGCTTTCAGCATTCCAATTGTTGTTATTATGGTGTTGCCTAAGTTACAGGAAATGAGTCCAACGCTTATTGATGCGGCACTGGATCTTGGTGCGACGAAACGGGACGTATTAACACGCGTCATTATTCCTTTCATCAAACCAGGTATTTTGGCTGGATTCTTTTTAGCATTAACATATTCGTTGGATGATTTTGCAGTGACATTTTTCGTGACAGGTAACGGCTTCTCGACGTTGTCCGTCGAAATTTATTCAATGGCCCGCGCTGGAATCACTTTAACGATTAATGCATTGTCGGGACTTATTTTCCTCGTCACCGTCGTACTTGTCATTGGCTACTATATGATTAGTCGCAAAACCAAATCACCACTTGCGGGGGTGCGAAAATGAAAGATATACTACGTGGGACAGCCGTCATCCTAATTGTTTCTGCTATTTTGCTCATTATCAATGCTAAATTGAGTGAGGGTGGAGGTAGTGGCGGGAAAGATTCTATTACCGTTTATAATTGGGGGGAATACATTGACCCCGATTTGCTAAAACAATTTACGCAGGAAACCGGCATCAAAGTCATCTATGAAACGTTTGACTCGAACGAAGGGATGATGGGCAAAGTTGAACAAGGCGGGACGGCGTATGATATTTCAATGCCTTCCGAGTACATGATTGAAATGATGAAGGAGAAAGATTTACTTCTTCCGATTGATTATAGTAAAGTGCCGAACGTTCATAATATCGACCCATACTTCCTTGATTTACCGTTCGATCCTAACAATGAATACTCCCTTCCCTACTTCTGGGGAACAGTTGGCATTGCCTATAACCCAACGTTACTGGAAGGACAAACATTTGAGAGCTGGGATGATTTGTGGGACCCTTCGCTCAAGCAGGATGTCATTCTCGTTGATAGCGCAAGGGAAACGATTGGGATGGGGTTAAATTCACTTGGCTTTTCATTGAACTCCACTGATTTAGGACAATTGCGTCAAGCAACGGATAAATTAAAGACACTTAGCCCAAATGTTAAGGCCGTTATTGGGGATGAAGTAACACCATTAATGATTAATGGTGAAGCGGCTGTTTCCCTCACATGGTCTGGTCAGGCGGCAGATATGATGTATGAAAATGAAGACATCGATTATGTTGTTCCGGAAGAAGGTTCTAATCTTTGGTTCGATAATATGGTCATTCCGCGCACATCCAAAAATATTGACGGTGCACACGCCTTCATTAATTTCATGTTGGATGCAGAAGTAGCTGCACAAAATGCAGATTATGTTGGCTATTCTACCCCGAATTTGGCGGCACTCGATTTGATGGATCCTGAAGTTACGGGGGATGAACGCTTCTATCCTAATGAGGAAACAAGGGGACATTTAGAGGTTTACAGAAATTTAGGCCTTGAAATGCTCGGTGTGTATAATGAATTATTTTTGGAATTCAAAATGGATATGAAATAACACGTCTGTTGATTAACCAAAAATAACTTAAAATAGTTGTGACTTATTGTATTTTATTCCTTTGGAACGCTTTGGAATGAACGGCCACTATACAATAACCGACCTATTTTTATGATTGGGGATGTGACTGCGTCACATCCCCAATCAACTTTTCGGCAATCGTATGACAGCCGTTCATCCGTCGCTCTCCAAAGGAAATACTTCATAAAACACCAATGCTTTCGGGCATAAAAGAATAGAGGAATTCTAACTTTATAAAAGCCGCCAAAGATGCAATTTTGGCGGCTACCGCTATCTCCATCCTGTTTCCCATTCTTATTTTAAATTCGATAGCTTTCTTAGAAATGTTACGCAAAATTAAGAAGTAACTGCTTTGTTCAATGTGCAATAGTTCCCGAAATTGTATCTTCGGGAACTTACACACTTTAACAATGTCATCTATTCTTTTCTTCCTAAGTACCTGCACTTTTCACTTGAGCATTGGAGGTTTGTGATAGGCATTGATGTACAATAGGATAATCGAGAACGGTGCTCCAGTAATGACGGAGTCATTGCTGGAACACGATTCTTGCGGTTATTCTGTCGTCCATCTATTGCCGAAAGTAAACCGGAAATGCCTAGTAAACAGGCCATTTTATATTTCTTGCTGGCTAGGTGTAATTATAATTCAGCGGTTAATCTACAGAAGTGATGAATTAATGGAAAGCAGCTGGCGCCTTCGTGTGTCCACTGCTTTTTGTTATTCTACTCCCCCACAATCCTAAATCTATTAATGGTGTGTTCATATACAGTTTATGGTACGATACTTTAGTAACACGAAACATTTCGGAAAGTTGGGATAGGAATGGCAGTAAAATCAAATAATTTTGCTCTATATATTTTAATGTTTAATATGTTTATTGCCATGGCAGGAATTGGACTGATCATTCCCATTATGCCCGAGTATTTAGCGACATTCGGTGTTGCGGGGCAGGCACTCGGCTTCATGATTGCCATTTTCTCTTTTGCACAATTTATATTCTCACCCTTCGCTGGTGATTTGTCCGATAAGCACGGGCGTAAAAAAATCATTATTATTGGACTCATTATATTCGGGCTTTCCCAATTGGCCTTTGGACTGTCTAATGAATTATGGATGCTTTATCTGGCACGCTTCTTTTCTGGCTTTGGTGCGGCATTCATCGTGCCTCCGATGATGGCTTTTGTTGCCGATATTACGACTGTGGAAAACAGAGGTAAAGGTATGGGACTACTTGGGGCTTCTATGTCACTCGGCTTCATGATCGGCCCAGCAATCGGCGGATTTCTTTCTAAGATTAGTTTAGAGTTTCCTTTTTATTTCGCGACAGGAGCAGCACTCTTTGCGGCGCTACTTTCCATATTAATCTTACCGAATCCTAAACCTGTACTAGAAGGCGATCCATCGGTAAAAAGAAAACGCGAAAATCTATTTCAACAATTGGTTCGTTCTACTAAGACATCCTATTTTGTCGTGCTCATCGTTATGTTTGTCTTTTCATTTGGACTAGCCAATTTCCAGTCAACAATCGCATTGTATGTCGATCAAAAATATGGTTATACCCCGACAGATATTGCCATACTTATTACAGTAGGGGGCTTTGTTGGCGTCATTGTCCAAACATTTGTTATCAATCCGTTGTTTAAACGCTATGGTGAAATGCGCGTCATTCTTGTCAATCTAGTGATTGCTGCCTTTTCACTCATAGGCATTATTTTTGTCGATATGTTCTGGTCGATTTTACTCGTTTCCACTATTTTCTCGACCGCGACCTCGCTGCTTCGACCAGCCGTCAACACGCTCATTTCAAAGCTAGCCGGTCAAGAACAAGGCTTTGCCGCCGGGATGATGAATGCCTATATGAGCTTAGGCAATATGGTTGGACCTGCGATTGCAGGTGTTATCTTCGATGAGAATATTATCTACCCTTATATTCTCGGTATGGTGATCCTCCTCGTCTCCTTTGTCATCGCGGCTGCATGGGCAAAACGCAATCAAAGTTTACTAGCAGAAACGCGAACAAAATAGCAAAATGCCCATCACCGAAAATAACGGTAGATGGGCATTTTACTTATCTCTTCTTTTTCGCCCTCAGCAATTCAGAAATACTATCCTGCGCTGTCGGACTTTCTTCCACAACCACTTCCCGAATCCGTTTCGTACCAAATCCTTTAAACATACCAAAACGTCGTAAAGTGATGTCAATGAAAAATAGAATCATTGCCGATAAAATTAACCATTCCGCAATTGGCTTCTTCTCACCACTTTGAAATAACTGAGGACGGAAGGCTTCCCCAGGTTGTTCAAGCACTTTTCCACCTGTCCGTTCTGCAATTTTCGTCATCAATGCTGCATCCGGTGCTAGAGGTTTATATTCATCGCTATAAGGCACTGATACCCCAGCTTCAAATAAACCGCCTTTATCATCCGAGACACCGAAAAATACTAATCCCGGTTTAGCATCGACAGTGACACGTACTTTGCCCGGAGCGAGTGGTTCTGAGATGAAGGGTACTTCTTGTCCATCCTCGTCGACAATGGCAATATCGAGAAATGCCGCCTGACGTGAGCTATCCGTCACCGTATACGTGCCACCACGTTCATGCGTAATGATATAAGGGACTTCTTCATAGGCCGGTAATAGTCTTGCCGCTGCCGTATTCCAGAAGTTTGCATACCCTTCCCACCTTGCCAAATCACCCGTCCACTTGCCCGTCGAATCAGAGGTAAACGCAACCGTTCTTCCTAATCCATACATCCATTCTGCAATGACAGGATCATCCTTATGACTTTCCCCGACAATGGTCGCAGTACTTTTAGCAGTCGTCGCAATATAAGCATTGATTTGCGGTACGCCGTCTTGGAACAAGCTAGTCCATTCCGGCACATTCCCTAACGTCATATAAAACGGATTATCTTCAATATAAGTCCGTGTTAGCATAGACGTTTCTCGCGATAAAATAGCAGGTACCGTCGATTCATCAACTACGTCGTAAAAACGACCGCCACCCGTTTCCGCAAGCTCTTCTAACAACGACCAATCCGCATCTGTACCAATTGCAACCGTCGTTAACGTAATATTATTCTTTTTGCCTTCCTCCAGCACATCCTCATAGCCGGGAGGCATTGCTGATTGACCATCCGTTAATAAAATAATATGTTTGCGCTGCAATTTTAAGTCTGCTAAATCCTCATACGCTTTTTGTACACCGGGAAAAATATTCGTCCCGCCTGCCGCTGGAACTGAGAGAATCTGTTCAATAGCTTCTTTTTTATCTCCTAGCTTATCGACAGGAATGACTTCCCATATTTGATCATCAAAAGCAGTAAACCCGAAAGTATCATCATCGCGGAGTAGCTCAACAGAGCGAGCTGCGGCTTCTCTTGCTAAAACAATTTTCGTGCCCCCCATACTACCAGATCGATCCAATACAATAACTAAACCGAGTGAAGGAAGCTGTTCTTTACCTGTCACTTCCATCTCCACAGGCAACAAACGCTCAATGGGCGACTTGAAATAACCACCGAGTCCAAAGCTTTCATCGCCACCAACCATCATGAAGCCTGTCCCAAAGTTTTTCACTGCCTGCTCAATGAGTGTCATTTTATGTTCTCCAACCATATGCCCCGGCACATTATCAAAAATAATAGCACCGTAGCCTAGATAACCTGATAACGTTTCTGGCAATTGCTCTGCATCGACAACATCTACAGCCATGACACTTTGGTCAAGAATATTTGGTATAACAGATGGACTGCGCTCTGTCCGAACAACGAGCACACGCGGAGATTGCTCCATCATCGTAATTGACAGCATCCGATTATTCTCAAGGAAACTATCATCTGGCACAATGAGCTTCGCCTCATATTTCAATAATCCGCTACCCGTTGCCGAAGCGCGGAATGACAGCGCATTCTTCCCTGGTTCAAGTAGCACCGTTTCGCGAATAATTTCCTTATCGTTCTGATAAATAAACAGCTCGCCTGCCGACCTTGTGGAAGATTCCACTTCCACTTGCAATAGTTGCTTCTCCCCTTCATAAGCAGTACGTGGCGTATCAAAAATCGAAATAGATGCATCCGCGGCTCCTGGTCGTTCGAGTAGCAACGTATCAATCGTGACACGTCCCCCACCGCTATACTTTGGCAATAGCTCCTCAACTGAGCCGAGCGTCTCCAATCCGTCTGATAACAGCACAATTCGAGTAGCTAGTTGCTCTTGAGCAATCGCAGCCGCTAAATCTAGCGCCTTAGCTATATCCGTCTCATCCTTCGTCTCCATTTCCTCGATGACTGGAACGGTTAGTGGATTAGCTGTCAATTGCACATCTGTCCGAAATGTTTCGGCAAATGAATACAGACCGACAGACTGATTTTCTTTACGCTCTTTTAAACTGGTTGCTAGCCACTCATTCGCTAAATCCTTCGCCCCTGCAATTGAAACAGAACGGTCTACAACAAATAAAATCTGTTCTTCATTAGCACGCAATGTAAGATAAGGTGCAGTCAGTGCAAGGACTAGTGCCGTAATCGCCATACAACGTAAAGCAAATAGGATAGTGCCTTTGCTAAAAAAACGCATAGCAGATGATTTCCACGTATAAGCCATATAGAAGGCAATCGGTATAAGTAATAATAGCCATAACGGCTCTTCAATTCGGATATCCACGTCGTCGTTGCACCTCCCATTCAATCAGCAATAATAGGAGCAGCGGTATGATGAATAGCCAGCCAATCATCTGCTTACCTTCTTCTGCCTCTTCAACATCTGCCGTTTGTCCGATCCGGTACGATGCACCGGCGACAAGCTCCTTCTCAGATTGTTCGAGCTGAACAGCTAACAACTTTTCTGTTTCGCCATCTCTTGATTTGTAAATCCCTGGTTGTGCTGGAGCGATGAAATTCGAGCCATCAATAAATGTCGTGACATACTCATCCCGCGGGGTATAGATTTCTAGTCCTTCTGCCTTGCCACCTGACAACACTGCTTTTCGTTCATTTGGCACGAATAGTCCTAACGTATCTGTGTCAGAACGCAGCTGTTCAGCTGCACTCCAGATGAATAGCGGGAACGAGGGATGTAGAGGCCAATCCGTCAATTCAATATCGGCTAGTACAACAATATCTCCGCGCTTCGATCGTTGGATAAAAGGCTGATCCCCCACCGATGCAATCGTCGTATACGATGTAAAAGGTGGATAGAGTGCACTCACATAAACATCATCGATATTTGCAATCGTAAACAGTGGATCAGCAGTGCTCTGTACAGCCCCTGCTACCGGCGTAGTCGATTTATCGTTACGCCCAATAATAATGACAGGCTTCGATCCTTTTTTTAGTAAAGAAACATCATTCGTTACACTTATAGCGCTATCCTGCGCATCTACTAATTCTTTAGCAGAACCAGTTGAAACCATTAAACCGACTGCTTCAAAGGCTCGTTTTACCAACTCATGTAGTTGCGCATCGACAACTGCCTCTGATACTTCAGTACCTAGTAAAATTGCCGCTGTATTATCCTCCTTATATTCATCAGCCACACTAATTTCAGCTTGCAACGCTTGGCTATCTGGCAGTTCTTTAAACGATAACAACGCCTCTTTTTCGGCTTCGACAGTAAATTTCTCTTCGAGTAACACTTCACCTGTTAGAGGATTCGTGAGTTGTATATCTCCGGTTTGCTCGACCCCAGATGCATTGATTATCTTCACAATCGCTTCCGTTCCTTGCGGCGTTTTCACTGCACCAAATTTATTGATGGAAACATTGACGAGCTCTTCCTCTGAACCGTGAATGGTCCAAGCAATGTCACTATCGCCCTCGGCAAAAGCCGCCCGATCCAACGAATCTGTGAAAATATGAATATCCGCTCCACCCGCCGAAGCAATCGACCGCGCAAATTCCAACGCTCGCTCCATATGTTCATGCTCATAGGACACTGCTAATTTGTCGATAGCTACGAGTAGCACTTCCTCGTCCGTTTGCTCCCGCACAACAATTGCCGGCTCCTTGCCCGTCGTCACAATCGTTATTGGCTCACCCGAACGACTGGCGACAAGCTCCTTCATAGCCTCCTGCTGCAGTGCAAATAACGGTGTTTGCCCCTTACCTGCCAGCATACTCGCAGACGTATCCACGATCAGGATAGTATGCCCTCCAACTTCCTGTTCTTTCGGCAAAAAAGGGCCAAGTAAAATGAAAACCAACAGCAACAACGCAGCCATTTGGAGATAAAATAATGCATTACGCTGTAAGTTTTTTAAATACGGTGATACTTTCGTTTCCCGCATGGATTGCCGCCAAAATAATGTCGAAGAAATTGTTGTCACTTCATATTTTTTTCGAAAGAAATAGTACAGTAAGACGACCAACGGAAAAATAATCGTCCAACTATTAATAATATGATTCAATCCCATGTGGTCGTCTCCCTATCGCAGCCAACCTGCATGGCGTATTTTTTTCGTCACCGTCTCCATAACCCCATCGGCTACCTCGGCACGAACTAAGTGTATTCCAAATTTACCCGCTAGAGCAGTTAGCTGTGCTTCATGTGCTAACTTAATAGCCAAATAATCCTGTACGGCACGTCTCGTCATCGTTACCTCGACGCCTGTACCACTCTCACTGTCAATCAACCGGACATCACCTTCATAAGAAGGAGCTTCTTCAGGTTGTGAATGAACCGTCAAAATACGGATATCTCCACAAATCCCCGGTAAACGGCGGAATAAATGTTCCCACTTAGTCGTTTCTTCCAGCCCATCCGTAATAATAAACAGCACCGTCACTGCCTTTGGAATATGCCGTAATGCACGATCAGTGAAATGGTCGGTCGAGCTGGGGCTACCAATTGAAGCTATAAATTTAGTCAACGAAGACCGATGCATAGAACCTTTTCTTCTATAAAAATAATCCTGTTCATCTGACCACGTCGAAAATGACATCGTATCGCCACTTTTCAACGCAATATGTCCGAGTGCAATGGCTAGTTGACGGGCATAATCCCATTTGCCATCTACGCCCATCGACTTGGTGGAATCGAGGAGTACATGGATACGCATCTCCTGCTCGTCAAGAAATTGCTTGATGAACGGCTTGTCCGTTCGTGCATAAACATTCCAATCGATATGACGCAAATCATCGCCCGGGTGGTATTCTCTGAAATCAGAAAAGTCGAGTGATGAACCTGTCTTGCGTGATCGGTGTGTACCTTTATGATGTCCGAGTCGTCCAGATCTAGAAACGATAGATAATGCACCGAGCCTTTTCGCTAGTCTGTCAGGAAACAATTCGCCACTCATTACACAGAAGCCCCTTGTCGTACTTCTTCAAGCAATTTCGTAATCAGTCCATCAACATCGACACCCTCTGCTTCTCCTTCATAATTAATGAGAATACGGTGACGCAATGCTGGTTTAGCAACTGTTTTAATATCTGCGATGGATACATGAAAACGCCCAGCCATTAACGCCCGCGCTTTGGCTAGCCTTATAATCGACTGCAGCCCCCGCGGTCCACTGCCATATTGAACGTATTTCGACCAATCATCTGCAGAACCAGTTGTGCTAGATGCCGCCTCAATGGAGTTAGCAGCATTTTTATGAGTCGCTGCAACCAAATCCACTGCATAATCAATCATTTCATCTGCAATGACAATTTCTTTTACCATCTGCTGCGCCAGCACAATCGTTTCCGCATCCATCACTTTTTGAATAGCGGTCATTGTCGGTCCTGTTGTGCGTAAAACGATTTCCTTCAGCTCTGATTTTTCTGGATAGGGTAATAAAATCTTACACAAAAATCGGTCCATTTGTGCTTCTGGCAGTGGATATGTCCCTTCCATTTCAATCGGGTTTTGGGTAGCAAGAACAAAAAATGGTTTCGCCATTTTTCGTGTTTCACCAAGCACTGTCACCGTTTGCTCACCCATCGCCTCCAGTAAAGCACTTTGCGTTTTTGGTGTCGCACGGTTAATTTCATCCGCTAGAACCATCTGGCTAAATATCGGTCCCTCTTTAAAAGCAAAGCGCTGCATTCCTTGCTCATTCCGCTCCAAAATACTTGTTCCTGTAATATCCGCTGGCATTAAATCCGGCGTGAATTGGATCCGCGAAAATGATAGGTCGAGTACTTCTGAAATTGTTCGAATAAGCATCGTCTTCCCAAGCCCCGGTAGCCCTTCCAACAATGCATGCCCATCTGCTAGTATCGAATAAAGAGAAAACTCAACCGCTTCTTTCTGCCCGACAATAAACTTTCCAATTTCCTCTTTCACCGTTTCAAGTTTCCCGCTCATCTCTTCAAACTGCTCAGGTGTAAATGGCATATGTGCACTCCCATTCTATATTATTCTTTCCCACGTTCATTCAATCGAAGAAAAATAATCTGAAAGAATATGCTGTAAATCTGGCGGTAGCTTCATCTTCTCAGAACTTTTTAAGTAAGAATCTTTATAGTCACCAACTACCTCTTGATAAGGACGAATGGTCCCTTTCTCTACTGGTCCTTGCGCTTCACGCTCTTCGATGAAATCACCTTCACCTAGATTGCCACCTACAACCGAAGGGTCACCTTTTTCGCCAATACGATTGTAAGGAACCGATAACAAATTGCGCCCTCCTGACCCTTGGCCTTGTCCTTGCCCTTGACCCTGTCCTTGTCCTTGTCCTTGTCCTTGTCCTTGTCCTTGTCCTTGTCCTTGTCCTTGTCCTTGCCCTTGCCCCTGTCCCTGTCCTTGTCCCTGTCCTTGACCTTGTCCCTGACCTTGACCTTGACCTTGGCTCTGTCCTTGTCCTTCACCTTGACTTTGTCCCTCGCCTCCGCCAGTTGCCTCGCCTGTACCTTCACCACTTGCAGTACCTGCTTTACCATCTGTCGCTGACGGTGATGCATTTGCACCTGCTAGTGCTGGTAATGTTGGTGCTTTTCCTACCTGATTCAATGCGCTATGAGCTTTTCCTAGATTTTGGGCTAGTTGATCCACTAACTTGCCAAGCTCCTTAAGTTCTTGCTCTTCCACCTCGGTTAAAGCATCAGCAGGATTATCAGACTTGTCGGCGGCTTCTTTTTTCTCAGCAAGGCGTTGTTCTTTCAGACGCAACTCCTTCTGTTTTTTGACAAGCTCTTTCAATACATCTTCAGTAAGTTCTGCAGTTAGTAATTTTTCCGCAAGGTCCTGCAATTCTTTTTTCACCTCAGGAAGTGGCTCTTTTTTGACCAATTCCTTTATTTCCTTCTTTACTTCCTCAATCACTTCTTTTTCTTTAACAACGGCTTTCGCCTCTAGTTGTGCTTCAGAAGGGAAAATAAGTAGAACTGCCAGGCAACCTGATGCGACCGCGATACCCGCAAGCATCTTCACATTGAAATACTGCTTATTTCTCTTTTTAAAGCCTTCGAATGCCGGGTAGATTTTCGACTCCGCTGCGACAATAAGCGCCGAAGCTAGATGCGTTTCACCGATTTTATCATCCAATGCAGTAATTAGTAGATTGTCCGGCATATAACTATCAAGCCTGTGAACGGCATCACTTTTTCGTAGACGTTTGTAAATGATAAAAATAATTGTTGCCGCGACAGTAATCACTGCGACAATCCAAGCGAATCGTCCATAATGAGGTAGCACGAACAATCTAGAAGCCGCAACAACAAGTAAGGCGAACAATACAGCCATAAACAAACCTGTTTGTAACGTATGGACAGCCCTTTCAAAACGAAGTCGTGTCAACGCTTTACGGACATACTTTGTTAGTAGTGATTTCCCAGCCATTCGCCTACCCCCTTATTATCATTTGAAGCGCTTCATATTAACCCTTAATTTTTTCACTGCTAACCAAAGTGATATAACGGTAATGGATAAGTAAAAAATGAGATAACCAATCCAAACGGGAAATTTCACCTGTGTCATTTCCGCTATACTTTCTCCCATCGCTGGTGATAGTATAGTAGCAAAAAGCACCGCTGGATTGATGGACGCCAGAACATGCCCGACAATAGATGTTGGTAACGGACCAACCCCAGTGAAATTTAACCTTGTCACCTGTAACACGATAATAAGTAAAAAACCAGTGACGACTGATAAAAATAGCATCATGCCATACGTCGCAATCATCGACACAATCGTTCTACGAATGAGTGTCGAAAACAGAATCCCTATACTACCAATGGCTAAAAGCGTCACAAACAGAAAAAAGAATATGCGAACAAAATCCATCGGCGAAATCCCACCGAATAAAAAAACTAAACTATAAACTGGTAATGCAGCCACTGTTAGCAACATTAAAAAAGCTACAGATGACAGAAGTTTACCCAATATAATTTGAAACGAACTTTGAGAAGTTGTTAACAAAATGGGTAATGTCTGTTTCTCCCTTTCACTACTAATCGCCCCAGCCGTCAAGCCCGGCGTGATGAATAACACCAAGCCGAGTTGGATAAATGCCAAGAAAGCAAACAACAGCATACTTTCAGTCGGTCTAAAATAGGAAACACCCGTTAAACTCATCGTCGTGAAGATAAAGCCGAAGACAAACACACACATAGCCGCTAAATAGAAGAAAATGCCTACAAAACTTTTCGGTGATCGAAACCGTAGCTTCAATTCTTTGAACAGTACTGGATTATGAAAACTCATTTTCATCCTTATTCATCTCCTTTCGTAATTTCCATGAACACATCTTCTAAATTCGTGACATGCTCCATGAAAGAAAGGAGTGGAATATCATGGAGAATCGCTCTTTTTAACAGACCCGCCTGATCTTGTTCTGCTCCTTTATAAACAAATGTTAGACCAGCCCCTCCATCCAACGTCTGTATAGAAGAGATGAATGGGTCTTCCTCGAAAAAGGCAATCGCCTGCTCCATCGCACCCGCCAAACGAACCGTAATCACTCGCTCACCACGCAACTTATCTTGAATTTCAGCAACAGAGCCGTGTGCAATGAGCCGTCCATTATCAATCACACCAATCTCATCACACATCTCCGCAAGTTCAGGTAAAATGTGAGAAGAAATCAAAATCGTTTTGCCCATCTTTTTCAACGTTTTCAAAATATCTCTCATTTCAACACGCGCACGTGGATCAAGACCCGATGCCGGTTCATCAAGAATAAGCACTTTTGGATCATGGATAAGACTTCGCGCCAGGCATAGCCTTTGCTTCATACCCCGAGATAGTAAATCGACATAGTCATAGCGCTTATGTGACAGATTGACTAACTCTAACAATTGCGGAATAAGAACCTTTCGTTCTGCTTCTGGAATACCATAACTAGCTCCGTAAAAGTCTAGATACTCATCTGCCTTTAGCTGATCGTACACACCGAAAAAGTCCGGCATATAGCCAATCATCTTGCGCACTTCGGCAGGTTTTTCCCGCACGCTGACGCCATTGATGAATACATCCCCTACAGTTGGCTGTAGCAAAGTTGCCAAAATAAGAAATGTCGTCGATTTTCCTGCTCCATTTGCCCCAACAAAGCCGAAGACAGTTCCCTCTGATAGCGTCAAATTCAAATCATCGAGTGCACAAAACTTGCCATATTTCTTTGTCAGGCCCTTAATTTCAATCATTTTGCCACCTCGCCATTCAATTTGAGCTCCGGAACGCGTCCCATGTTTCCTTGCTGTATGTTTTTCACGGCTAAATGAAGAACAATTGTCCCGTCGGAAGATATATAATCATCTAGCTTATCAGTGAACGTAAATTTACTCGTATCCTGTGGCTCAAATTCGCCCGTTTTACTATTTAAAATACTGACCTCATACAATTGTTGTTGAACTTTCCACACTTCAAGTGATGTCCATTTCAACTTCATTGCTAGCAGTTTTTCCGGTATTTTCCAAGTTTGTAGGTAAGCAGGTTCATTGAAATAATAATCGGGGGTAGCATAACCCGCTTGTTCCGCTCGATGCAAAGTCGTTTCAGACACAACCGACATCTCCATCATTTCTGGCTCGACCGTCACAGCGCTAGAAAACAATACATCTACTTCAATTGGCTGGGCGACCATTGTCATTGATGAGACAGTTGGCTTACCGTTCACAAGCTCTATCGGAACAATCTGCGTATCCGTATAACCAATAATCGCTGGTTTCCCCACCTTATTCATATGTTCCCCTGAAAAGGCTAACATGCTATCTCTTCTCATCTTTGTTAAATTATTCGTCTGCCCTTGCTGAGGATTCATATATGGAGTTGAATACGAATTGAATATTGAACGCCTAGGTAACAGCGTACTTGTTTTCAACGTTTCATTCACTTGAACCGTTTCTCCCGGTCCTAAATCACCGAGCGCAATTTGCTGTACACCTGACCAAATGACGACATCTGTTAAAGCAAACGGAAAATCATTCGTCACAGTACCTGTCAATTGTTTATCGACAACCTTCAACTGATTACCGAAGGTACCCACATTCTCCACTGTCGTTTGACCATAAATCGTCGCAACATCCCAATAGCCTGCGTTGCGAAGATGTACCCTTGAACCCTCTGTATCCTTTTCAAGCATTGTACGTTTATGGACAGGTATTGAAGTTGATGAACCAAATAGGTCATCTCCGCGGTTCGATGCAAACAAGGTTGTTTCTGCTGCGGTTGTAAATGTAAAATTCCCTGACCTATTCGTCAGCAAAGACTCCGCATAATACCCTGTCATACTGCCATCCAACGCCACATTCAACATCGCTGTATGCTGAATTTGTGCCCGAGCAATTCGATCTTTCGCTCCGTAAGCAAAAATAGCTATCGAAGTAAGTACTGCAATTGCAGGAATTATCCACCACGTATACTCTCGCTTATCCTTCCTTCTCAAGATAAAATAAAGAACAGGAATAATCAGGACCATATACAAAATAATAATACCTAAGATAACTGGAGCCGACACTCTAAAAGATGGAAATAACTCATTCACATCACCAACTGAATAAACGATTGCCTCCATTGGCTCGTCGGAATAATAGTTTGTTGAAGAAGTACTTTTAGGTGCCACACGTTCTCCAGCTACAAATAATGTATTCCAAAATGCAGTCATCCCTTCCATTTCTGCCAACGGACTATCCCCTACAGAAAATGGGGTTTGTATAATAACACCGTCACCAAGCCTCTTATAGGCAATTAACACATTACCCTCATCCTCCAACAATGAGTTTGCATGCTCAGTTAGTTCCGTTTCATAAGAAGCAACTATTCCTTCAATACCTTCTGTTGCTGCCCAATTATTTAAAACTGCAGCATTCATTTCCTTCTGACCGTTGAACTTTAATGGTAAATATTCGGCAAATAAACCTGCTTCAGCCCGGCTATTATCAGACCCACCCATAATTAAAATTCCACCTGTACGCACCCATCCAAGCAGCGCCTGTTGTTGCTTCGACGATAAATCTGCCAATGGATATTCATCAATGATGATATAATTGGCGGCTTCCCATCCTACTGCCTCTTCTGGAAACTTCGTTTTCTCCGAAATTTTAGCAGCATCCACCGAAACCAATGTCGTTGAAGCGCCATGTCTAACCTTTTTCAATGCCGTTAACCGATCTACATTGTCGGTAAACAAAACGGCAAACGTATTATCCGCATTTTGCAATATAGCCGGGATATGCTGTGAACCTTTGTGCTTAATTTCTTTTCCTTTTTGCCAGCCACCTTCATAGAAAAAGATTGTTTTGCTTGATTGACTATTAAACGGATTACCGTTATCATTCATTTTTCCATTGACAAACGATACCGTCTTCGTTTCACCTGCACCGATTTCCAGTGGAAACGCTTCTCCAGCTCCCATCGAGTAAGTATATTCCATATCGATCACCATATCTCCACTAAAAGCCGTTCCTGTATTTTCAATGGTTACAGTGACCGGCGCACCTTTGCCATACTTCGCTTTGCCATCAAGGCCAAACGCCACACTGACCTTCAATTCTGGTGCCGCAAGTGCAGTCGCAGTTGGTATGAAAAAAAACGTTGCCATCAGTAACAACATAAACAGCATGAGCTTTTTCCACATAGTCATATCCCCCTATCTAAGCCGTTTATCAATTCCTACTTCCTTCTCTATTAGTACGAACTAAACCTAGCAAAGTTCCGTATTTTCGTATTATTTGTAATCCTTTCGTAATCTTTCCGCATGTGTTTGAACTATTTGAGCAAAGGCATCCACCTGCTTTAACGCAAATGAAGACTCATAACCAATTAGCCACGTATCACGTGTCAATTCAAACTCCTCTTCACTATTCAGCAACGGCATCTTATTGACGTCTTCATCGCCTCTCAATGTTATAGACGGTAAAATAGCATAACCAATCCCATTCAGCGCTAATTGCTTACATGTTTCTATTTGGTCAACGGTAATTTGACGTCCTGGATTTTTCGGAAAATGGCGCTGCCACCAGCGCTGGATTTCCATGAAATAATTTGAATCACTCTTAAATTGGATAAATGGTCGATCCGTATCCTTTAACTCGTCAATAGACGTAATTTCGCGATCTACAAGATAAAGATGGTCGCGGAACAAATAAGTTTTATGACTTTTCCAATCCACTTGCCCACGTACAATACCAACATGGGCTTCCCCTTCGTACAAAGCCTTAACGATTTCAGAGCTCCAGCCTGTCATCAGCGAAATTTTCGCGTCAGGATACATCTCAACATATTCTTTTAACACTTGAGGCAGCCACGTTTGTCCGATGATAGACGCACAGGCAATTTTCAATGTCCCATGCACCTTATCCGCCATCGAAGCAATCATCGCAAACGTTTCTTCCTTTTTCAAAATTGTTTCCCGCGCATGCGCAATGACTAACTCTCCTGCTGGCGTCGGCTCAAGCCCTTTTTGCGAACGGATAAATAATAATGTTCCCCACTCTTTTTCAATCGTTTGCAAGCGTTGGGATAATGCTGGCTGGGATAAAAATAAGCGCTCCGCCGCTTTCCGCATATTGCCTTCCTCGGCAAGTGCTTTTATAATTTCAAGTTCTGTCGTTGTCATGTAATAACCCCTTCCCACGTGGAATCCGTAATATAAGCAGAAAACTGACGACTGCAAAAGCCGCAACCGCGATATACACCCATTGTAAAGAATTATCCAATGCATCCTGTAATATAAATAGCTGATCTTTTGACAACATTGCTCTATTTTCATCTGTCAGTAACAGATTGACATCTTCCAATCCCATAGTTGATTTTTCATTCATAAAACGAATCATCAGCGAACCATTTAAGACAGCACCAAAAAGTGCTGCCCCAATCGTATTGCCAAAATTGCGCATGAACATATTAGCAGCAGTTGCAGATCCTCGACGTTCATGAGGAACAGCGCCTTGTATCGTGACAATGAATGAAGTGCTCGTCAACCCCATGCCAATACCGACAAAAAAGCTTGCGCCAGCAGCCCACCATGGACCCGATCCAGCATCCATTAATACAAACAGCAACGCACCTAAGATGAGCGATAGTCCGCCAAAAAATGACACTGTAAACGTCCCATGACGGATTAACAAATGGCCTGCAACAGAAGATGCAATTGGCCAGCCGATGGACATTGCAGTCAATGTAAAGCCAGCGATAATCGCCGGCTGCTCCATCACCCCTGTAACAAAGGTTGGCAAGTAAGAGGATATCCCTATCAAAATAACACCTGATGTCAATGACACCAAATTTGCATAAAGAATAATAGGATTTTTCCAAATAGCAAATGGAATCATTGGATCTTCTGCCTGCTTTTCCACCTTAATGAATACCATGAATAAGACAAGCCCTCCAATGATGAGGATGGTGCTTGTTAAGGAGAGCCAGCTAAACGACTGCCCCCCTTCACTCAGCCAAAATAAAATAGCGGATATGGACAAGGTAAGCAGTGCAGCCCCCTTATAATCAATAAATACCTTTTGCTGTCGTTTCGGCTCATGAAGGAATAGTAAAATACCAAGCATTGCTAAAATACCAAGTGGTACATTGACCCAGAAAACGAATTTCCAATTCATATATTGCACAATCAGCCCGCCAATGACTGGACCTGACACTGCAGAAATGCCCCACACACTCGATAAATAACCTTGAACTTTCGCACGCTCTTCGGTTGTATAAATATCACCAACAATCGTCGTGGCAATCGGCATAACGGCACCTGCACCAAAACCTTGAATCAATCGAAATACAATTAATTGCTCCATTGACACAGCAAAACCGCAAAGAATGGAACCTATTAAAAAAATCGTTAAACCAATAAAAAGTATCGGTTTCCTGCCAAATAAATCCGCCAATTTTCCATAGATTAGGACTGTAACCGTACTCATTAATAAATAAGCAGAGAATATCCAACTATATCTTGAAAAACCACCTAAATCAGCCGCAATTACTGGCATGGCTGTCGTTACGATTGTAGCCTCAACAGCACCTACAAACATTGCCAACATAACGGATAGTAGTACCAATGGGCGATTTGTTATTTTACTTTTACTCACAGCTCCTTATGCTCCTCTCAATCAGAAAAAGGCTCCATCCACGGAGCCTTTCATTTCCTTCTGTACACTTATTCAACAGAATAGATATATTTTTTAAACTGCTTTAAAATAACACGTCGTGTTAATATCCCTGCAAACGTTCCATCTTCCTCTACTACACAAAGGAAAGTGTGATTGATCAGAAGATCTAACCCTTTCTGGAAGCGATCAGTCGTCTTTATATAAGGAATATCAGTCTGCATAATTGTATCGACTTTTAAATCGGCTAAACGTTCATATTCAATACGCTCCATACCTAAAATAGAATCCGTAATCATCCCTATTCCAAGCAGTCCCTTTAGATGATATTTCGCATCAAGGACCGGCATCGCCGAGTACCCTGTTTTCGTTAGGACAAGCAATGCATGCTCTGCATTATTACCAAGTTGTACATGTGCTACCTTCTCAGATGAAATAATGTAATCTGCAATCGGTGTAAAGAGAAAATCCCTGTTATTTACAGAAATCACGTAAATCAGCTCCCTCTGTAGCCCTGTTGTTCATGATAGAAGCTACATATCTATCATATCATAAAAAAGCTACGCAGACCCTATAATCAATTACACCAATGCATGATTGCGTCTAGATTTTGCATTGACAATCGAACAGCAAAGGGTTCAATTAGCCTTAATTTCTGTGCACTTAGCAGAAATCAAAGCACTTTTAGGGCACGACGTTCTCAGGTTGAAAAAACCCCTTCTAATTAGAAGAGGCTGCATAATAAAATATGACAATGAATATAAAACTAGCCGCGACGAGAATGACCCAAATAATCGGGTTCAATGTAAATGGATGATTTTCAATTACTTCTGGAATAGCGCTATCTTGACCATTCGCTACCGTATTTGGCTGTCTCGTTTTGCGTGCTGACATTAAACCAATTAGACAAATAATCAAAACAACAATTATCATCGGCACAACCCAGATGTCCATTCAGCCATCACTCCTTTTAAGAGAAGGATGTGCTTAATTAGTAAAGCTATTCAATTGATTCATTCAAAATGGATATTGATTCAGCCATTGTCCACCATCTAATGTGACAATTTCACCATTCATATACGATGCCTTATCAGACATGATAAACGCAGCAAGTTCGGCGATTTCTTCCGGCTGACCTAATCGGCCAAGTGGAATCGATGCAATTGTACGTTTTGCCGCTTGCTCGGACTCCCACAGCTTCTCTGCTCCGCCCGTACGATCAATCGGGCCTGGTGCAATCCCGTTAACACGGATGCCATAACTTCGACCCCATTCAACAGCTAGTGTGCGGGTTAACGACATTACACCAGCTTTTGCAGCCGCAGAATGTACGACACCAGGGCCTGCATCCCAAGCATATGTCGCGAGCATATTCAAAATCGCTCCCTTTTGCCCTTTGTCAATCCAGTACTTGCCGACTGCACTTGAACAGTAAAACGTACCATTTAACACAATATCAATGACAGATTTCCAGCCATTCGCTGACAACTCCTCTGCCCGTACAATAAAATTCCCTGCTGCATTGTTAATAAGTCCATCAATGCGACCAAATTTCTCATCCGTAAAAGCAATCAGCGCTTCGATCGATTCAACATTTCGTACATCCATCTGGAACGGATGTGCGTTGTCGCCAATCTCCTCTTGTGCAGCCTTGAGACGATCCAAATCCCTACCTGTAATGACGACCTCTGCACCTTCTGATGCAAACCTTTTTGCCATATATTTCCCCATACCATTCGATCCACCCGTTACAATGATAACCTTATCAGTAAACATACCAATGCCCCCTTAACATGAATGAGTGTTCACTCATAATTGTATCATGTTCTTTTGCACATGACGAGAACAAAAATACGGACAGTGAATCGTACTCACTGTCCGTAAGAGGAATTATCGGCTATAGGCAAAATATTTTTCCACGAGTTCATCTACCGGAATCGCTTTACTATATAAAAAGCCCTGTGCTTTCTGACAGTTTGCTCCAAGTAAAATGCTTGCCTGCAAATCCTTTTCGACACCCTCTGCAATAACCTCCATCCCAAGATTATGGGCTAGATTGATAATTGTTTTCGCAATGGCTTCATTTTTCACATCAATTTCTATATCCTGTATGAATGACCGATCAATCTTGATAATATCAATCGGATATTGCTTCAAATAACTAAGAGAAGAATAACCCGTTCCAAAATCATCTACAGAGATAACTATGCCAATCTCCTTCAACTCATTCAAAATGGTTAGCGTCTCATTTATATTTACCAATGCACTTTCCGTAATTTCTACTTCAAGTGACGAAGACCGAATGCCATAAGTCGAGATTTTCTCTTTCACTTTCCCTACAAAATCTTCCATCCTAAATTGCTTTGGAGAAATATTGACAGCAATTCGGACCGGTTTAAACTGCTTGTTCTGCCATTCCTTCAATTGACTACAAACCTGATCCAATACCCAATCACCAATACTATGAATCAGACCAGACTCCTCCGCAATTGGGATGAAATGCGCAGGAGACACAAAGCCAAATTTACGGTTGTTCCATCGAAGAAGTGCTTCAAAGCTGCCAATATGACCTGTTTTTAAATCGACCTGCGGCTGGTAATGAACAGTCAGTTCATCCAACTCAATCGCTCGTCGCAAATGAGATTCCATTAATACTTCATCAGGGAACACTGAATTCATCTCCACGCGATAAAAGCGATAATGCGCACGCCCACGCTCCTTGACATAGCTTAATGCCTGCTCCGACTTTCTTAATAGTTTCTCAAGCGTTCGACCATCTTCCGGATATACTGAGATTCCAATCGATACTGAGATAAAATATTCCTGATGATCATAATAAAACGGCTTCCCAAAATCATTTAATATTTTTTGCGAAAAGTTTTCTGTAATAGCAACTGAATGATTTTTCATAATAACGATGAACTCATCACTACTGTTTCGATATAACCTAGCTAACGGAGGGGAAATCATTTTCAGCCGATCGGCCACCATTTTCAAAATTTCGTCTCCGCCGTTTTGACCAAGAGATTCGTTAATCAGTTTAAAACGGTCCAATCCGATATGAATTACAGCCAAATGCTCACTGTTTTTCAATGCAAAATTCGCCTCTTCAACAAATTGCTCTTTCATCGCCCGGCGATTCCATAAACCTGTTAACTGATCGTGATACGATAAATAAAGAAGTTTTTCATCATTTTCACGATGAATAGTTGTATCACGCAAAATCAGATGTATTTCTTTAACATCCATTTCAACGACGACTGGTATTGCTTTCAAATGTGTCGGTATTAAGTAACCATTTTTGTGAAATAGTGTTGAACCTTCCATTTCAAAAGACTCCCCACGTAATGCCCGTAGGAAATTCAATTCAAATTCTTCCAATTCATCCTCACCGATTAAATTCAAAATTGAACGGTCAGAAAGCTCTTTGAAGCGATAGCCAAATAATTGATGAACTGCACGATTAGCGTTCACGATTTTCAAATTTTTGTCAATCGTAATAATCGGATCGAGATTATGGTCAATGACAGATGTATATTTTTGTTCCAATATTAATGAACTTTCTCTTTCCGCAACAATGTCCGATCGTTCGCATAGCCCTATACAAATAAATTCTTGTCCACTTTCATCTGTATAATGCTGTAAATCTACTTCAAATAATATACTTTCTTTATCTTTTAGTACTTCAATTTCAGTTTTATATGCAGAGCCCATAGGGAGTTTTTTTAAAGTGCGTAGAACGGGTTTCCAAAATTCCCCGAAAAAATCAGATGCCGATTGGTTGACTTCCTTCGCAAAGTACTCAATCGCCAATACATTTGCGTAAATTACATCAAAATCATTCTGATTTGTTTTACCAACGAGTACAAACATATTAAACGAATGCCCAAATATATAGGACTCAATAATTTCTTCAAAATGATCTTTTACGATAATATTTCCCATAAGTACCTCCATTTGTTGCGCAAATATCCTAATGTTAACAACATTTCTTGATAGCAATGCATAAATACATTGCCCGTTACATTACTTAATAGTCTGCACCTATGACTGGTAAGTATGTATCAATATTAATACTATATTGATGCAACTCATACTAGTATACTGTTTTTTACAACAAAATGGACTATTTCCAACAAAATATTTTGTCGGAAGATGTACATTCCTTCACATTCTTGTTATTATCAGAACATATGTAATCATTTATGTTTTCAAAGGAGGTTTATTTTTGACAAACGATCTTTCTACCCAACAATTGGCCATTGCTATTTATACAGTGAATCGCCATGCAAAAACGGCACCTGATAATAAACAATTATACTCTTTAAAGAAGAAAGCCATCGACAAACTGATCCGTTTAGGCAAAGCTGAAAAAGTCGGATTACATTTTGTTGATAACCCTAAATTCAGTAAGCAGCATTCCACTGTTCTCGTCCGTTGTGACAACTTCCTCTTCCATACAATCCCAGAAAAAGAAGACTTCAACACGCTTCCACATCTCGGACAACAAGACCCTACTTCTCGTAATCCACAAGAACGGATGAGTCTAAAACTAGCACGCGAACTTCTCTCCCTCTATGTCGATTCCCCTCAGACGAAAACTACGGTCGAAAAACAACCAAAGGTCGTACAAAAACAAAAGAAATCGATACATTCGATGCAAAATAGTCGCAGCTTCCGTTCTTCTTACTTAGACGGCAAATGACAAAAGAGAACCACATACCGAATTCCGGAGTGGTTCCCTTTCTTATTTTAAATCCTATCAATTTCTTAGAAAAGTTACGCAAAATTAAGAAGTAAATGCTTTGTTCAATGTGCAATAGTTCCCGAAATTGTATCTGCGGGAACTTACACACTTTAACAATGTTATCACTTCTTTTCTTTCTCAGTACCTGCACTTTCCACTTCAGCATTGGAGGTTTGCGGCAGGAGATGATGCACAACAGGATAATCGACAAATCTAAAATCATTGATATTTTTTGTAAAGAGCCTGCGTTCCTTTATCACTAAACCCCTGTTCTACGAGTTGCTCATACATCTCACGTGCAAGCTGAAGACCTGGGAGCTTTAATTGCATTGCCTCTGCTTCTGCTAATGCGATATTCATATCCTTTAAAAAGTGTTTCACGTAAAATCCTGGCTCAAAATCTCCCTGTAACATGCGAGGTGCTAAATTCGATAAAGACCAAGAACCTGCAGCACCCGATGAAATAGAAGCTAACACGGTTTCAGCATCAAGCCCTGCATGCTGTCCATAGGCAATTGCCTCACAAACACCAATCATATTCGTTGCAATGGCAATTTGGTTACACATTTTTGTATGCTGTCCAGCACCCGCCACACCTTGGTAGACAATTTGCTTCCCAAAAATCGAAAGCATCGGCAAAACCTCATCGAATACTCGCTTCTCTCCACCACACATGATTGACAATGTTCCATTTTTTGCACCTACATCTCCTCCGGATACTGGCGCATCAATCGAAGCCATTTTCAGCTTGTTAGCTTGCTCCGCAATACGTTTAGCAAGCGCTGGACTAGATGTCGTCATGTCGATGACAATCTGATCTTCCTTCCCGTTGGCGAAAATACCACCTTCGCCAAAATAAACCTCTTCCACATCTGTTGGATAGCCAACCATTGTCAGTACCACGTTAGCCCCAATCACTGCTTGGCCTACTGTGTTCGCCCAAACTGCACCTGCCTCCACCAGTGGCTCTGCCTTTGCTTTCGTCCTTGTAAATACAACAACCTCATAGTTCTCACGTAGCAAGTGTCTGACAATACTCGCGCCCATAACACCCGTACCAATAAATGCAATTTTACGATTTCCCACCAAAATACCCCCTACATAAAATTTCTAGCTTCTTTCAATTTTATCAGAGAATATTTTATTTTCCATCATGATATCTATACGAGACGATGACTCGTACAAATAAAAAAGGAGGACAGTCCATATACAAGGACCGTCCTCAAAAGGGGGAAATGAGAATGTTGCTGTGTTCATTAGTAATTTCCCCCACTTTTCGACACATTAAACATCTTTTATAAATAATTATTTTTTATTTTTCAAACGATCAAAAAACGATAGCATTTCCCTGTTAAAAAAAGTCCTTGTTCCTATCAAACTGGTTCATGAGGCTGTCGAGTTTTCTACTAAACTCAAGCGTTTCATCAGCAGTTAGACCTTCTTTATCGGCTGCCCCCATCATAGCTTCACGCAACATTTCAATCTCTTCTTCCAAGCTAGGCTCCAAGACAACCCCTCCATCCATGGAATAACATATAGCTACAACCCTATTATACAGGAATCCACATCTAAAAAGCGACGAAACTTATTGACAACTCTCCAAAAAAAAATTTACAATCAGTCAAAAACGATAGATATTGAAAACACTTTACGTTACACTATTTTTAAGGCACACTATAAACGATTAATCCAAAGTGATAATCAGCCATTTTGACGCCAAAACTAGACTAGTCACAAAGGAGTTGTTATATAATGTTAATCGCAGCGGTTGGCAATATTATTGAATTCAAAGACGGCCTACAAGGGATTGTAGAAAAAGTAAATGAAAACTCAGTCATTGTAGACCTCACATATATGGAAAACTTTGAAGAGCTTGAGCTGGAAGAAAAAACTGTCATCAACCATAAGCGTTATACTATCATTCATGGTGAAGGCCAAATTAAGGAATGAAACATTAGACGATTACATACGTCCAACTTAGTATAGGAGGGGTTTTCGATGAAGAGCAAATGGAAATTTTTATACGCAGCAATCGCGACCGCTTTACTACTTACGGCATGCGGTACAGATACTGGCAAGGAGAATACTGATGGCAAAACAAATGGATCTGCAAATCCAGTAGAAGAAACAGATAAAGTTACTGAGGATGAACAAGAACCAGCAGAACCTGATGCATCCGAAACACCTGATGCATCGAATAACGAAATGGAGGAGGCAATTGTAACTGCTAGTGATGAACAAAACTACACAATTTCTGTCCTTCCCGACTATACATTGACAAGCGAAGAACCTGGCAAGGATTCCCTATTCTTTGACGCAGACGGTTCGCAATTCATGCGCATCGAAACGATGGTAAATGAGCAAGGCACATATGACCACCTCGTTGAAAACATGAAAGCTATCCTTGAAGCGGCAAATGAAGAAGGCACGCCAACTGAATTGACTGATAGCGCTGCTATTCCTACTGGGGACCGGATTGAGAATGCAACAGTTTTTGCTAACGGATCTGTTACAGGTATCGTCTTTGAGCGTGGAAGCATGATTGTGAGACTAACTATTTTCGATTCTCCAAATAAAGAGCATTTCCAAAACTTCCTGCACATGGGTGAAACGATTGAATCGAAATAAATGAATTGAAAAGCCGTATGGAGAAATTCTCCATACGGCTTTTTCATAATAAAAAACGACACTCTTTGAAGTGAGATGTCGTTCTTCATGATAAATCTTTCACCGATAAACCTAACTTTCGGATTAAACCAATTGCCTGCTCTTGTTCTTCTACTGTCAACGCAGACATAATTGACTCAATATTCTCCGCATGTTCGGGAAATATCGCAGTCATTAATTCAATTCCTTTAGAGGTAATCGACATATATGTGATGCGCTTATCTTCCTTGCAAAATACGCGTTCCAGTAATCCACGCTGTTCCAGCTTATCAACAACATACGTCATTGAGCCGCTTCGCAGCAAAATTTTCTGACCGATTTTCTGAATCGGCTGTTTCCCCTTATGGTAAAGGAGTTCAAGGACTGCAAATTCAGTCGGATTCAGTCCGTGTTTGTTATTCGTTATATTGGCCTCTTCCAAAATTACTTTACTTGCCCTCGAAAGGACAATAAACAACTTTAAGGCACGTTCTGTATCTGTTTTCATTTTTCTGTTCCACCTTTTGTTTCCCACTCAAGAGTCGCCACCATTATAACGGTAAGGACACCCTTCTGTCAAAAGAGAAACAAGTTTAGAAACGATTCTCTCAGGAAGACAATAACTTTTTATCATCCTGAACCGGACTCTTCATATGGGCAATGACGAGCGGAAATGTTACGATAAAGGTCGTCCCCTGACCTAGCTCACTTTCAACTGAAATGGTCCCACCATGTTCTTCGATTACTTTAAGAACAAATGGCAAACCTAGCCCTGTCCCTTCCGGCTTACTTGTAAAGAAAGGCATGAATACCTGATTGATTTGATTATTATTCATTCCTTTTCCGGTGTCCGAGATACTTAGGATGAGTTGCTGCGAATTATCCGACTCGATGGTAGTCGTTAAAATTCCGCCAGGGGACATTGCTTCAAAAGCATTTTTAAAGAGGTTAAGTAGTACTTGCTTCATTTTGTCAGCATCAGCATTCATCAATGTATTTTGAACGCATGTCACTTTTTGCTCGATGGAAATCCCTTCCAATATCGCTTTTGGCTGCATGATCTGAACCATATCAGCTACTAACACTTCAAGGGAAAGTAACGTCTTTTTATTCAAGCCAGGCTTAGAAAGAATGAGCATCTCACTCAATATCGATTCCATTCTTGTGACTTCACCTTCAATAACTGCAAGGTATTTTATCGCATCGCCATCGGCAGATAGCTTTAGTAATTGGACGAAGCCTTTTAGTGTCGTCATCGGGTTTCTAATTTCATGGGCTATGCTAGCCGCCAATTCACCTACTGTTGACAGTGAACCGGAATGTGCTAAGCGCTCCTCTAAAATCACTTTCTCTGTTCGATCATTCATGCGTATCAAATACATTTTTGTTTTACTATCGAAAAAGGTAGATATATGATAGTATCTTATATCGTCAACGGATTGCTCATACCTTTTTGTTTCTTCTACATATCCAAATATGTGTACGTCTTTTTTATATTTAAGAAATAGTTCGGTGTCACTCTGAAATAATGTTGTAAGTACAGATGCATGCTTACCCACAAAATAATCTTTAGGCATATTAAAAAATGCAGTGTGCATATCGTTGACTTCACGGATGATATCCTGCTGATCTACAACGACCATGAAGTTGTCCGAATTATGAAAGGCATGTACATATGCTTTTCCAGCAAGATTATCGTTATAGTGCTGAACGTCAAAAAATGCAACAATCTGATGAGCATCATCCACATACATTAGATGTGCTTTTGTAGCATGTATACTACCAGATGCAGTTTGGATTTTAATATCCACTATTTTTTCTTCACATTCATGTAAGGAGCCGATAACTTCATCCCACTGTTTTATAGATTGTTTATCAATGAACTGCTCAATACTTTCCGATTCTTGAACACCAAATTCTTGACCGAATTTATTATTCACAAATAACAATGTACCGTCGAGATTAAAAACTACACCGGGTCTCTCTATATCATTCAATAAAAAAGGTATATGCTTCATTACTTTTTCCTTTTTACATTTCAAGTGTATTCCTCCTGATCCTGTTTCAAGACAGTATGAAAAATAGCAATGATTCATGCAGAAAGGTCAAAATTATGCAAAACGCCACTAATTCTGATTATTCCATATTGTTAATGCGTTGGATATAGACCTTTCTACCCAACTTAGAAAATGAACAAAGAGTAGTGATTATAATAGAAAAGAGGACTTAAACAATGAACATCATACTTTCGACGTTAAATGCGAAATACATTCATACTAATATCGCTATCCGCTATTTGAAATCATATGCATTACCGGAGTATAATTCGACGCTTGCTGAATACACAATTAAGGATCCTACGATAAATATCGTATCAGATTTATATCAAAAAACACCTGACGTTGTCGGATTCAGTCTATATATCTGGAACATTGAAGAAACGATTAAAGTAATACGTATGCTCAAAAAAGTAAAACCAGATGTCAAAATTATTGCAGGTGGTCCTGAAGTCATGTATGACTACGATTATTGGTTAGAGCGTGTACCAGAAATCGATGTGATTGTCATCGGAGAGGGAGAAAGAACCTTCAAACAGTTGTTGGATGTCTATGCGGGAAAGGAAGATATTTCGACTGTTCAGGGGATTGCCTATCATAAGGATAACCAATTAAAAATTACAGCCCCTGGGCCTAAACTGGATTTGCGTGAGCTACCTAGCCCTTTTCGTTTTGCAGAAGATATACCAGAACTCAACAAACGCGTAACGTATATCGAAACAAGCCGTGGCTGTCCATTTTCTTGCCAGTTTTGTCTGTCTTCCATCGAAGTCGGCGTTCGCTACTTCAATCGGGATGCCATTAAAGACGATATCCGCTATTTAATGGCGAATGGTGCCAAAACCATCAAGTTTGTCGATCGAACATTCAATATTAGCAGAAGCTACGCCATGGAAATGTTTCAATTTTTAATTGATGAACATGTGCCAGGTACGGTTTTCCAGTTTGAAATTACGGGAGATATTATGCGCCCGGAGGTCATCCATTTTTTGAATGAAAATGCGCCTGCTGGATTATTCCGCTTTGAGATTGGTGTGCAGTCTACGAACGATTTAACGAATGAGCTTGTTCAGCGACGCCAAAACTTTGAAAAATTGTCCCGTACAGTAACAATGGTCAAAGAAGGCGGGAAAATTGACCAGCATTTAGACTTAATCGCAGGATTGCCTGAAGAGGATTATGCTTCGTTCCGTAATACATTCAATGAGGTTTTCGCCATGCGACCAGAGGAATTACAGCTCGGCTTCTTAAAATTGCTACGTGGAACTGGATTGCGTATCCAAGCCGAGCAATATGGCTATACATTTGTCGACGAAGCACCTTACGAGATATTCTCCAACAATGTGCTGTCATTCGATGATATTATACGCATCAAGCATACAGAAGATGTCCTCGAAAAGTATTGGAACGACAATCGCTTACCGCGCACTGTCGAATATCTCGTATCCGAGGTCTTTGAAACACCATTCGATTTCTTCCAACAGTTCGGGACGTACTGGGAAACGCAGGGCTGGTCAAGAATCGGACATCAGCTAGAAGATTTGTTTACCCGTTTAAACGATTTTTTAGAAGAAGATGGCCAAGCTGATATGACCATCACACAGAGTCTTATGAAACTTGATTACTTGGCGCATCATAAATTCCAACCACGTAAAGTGTGGTGGCAGGATGATATGCCGGCAGATGAGCTTGTAGCAATCGAACAATCATTGCTCAATAATCCAAATATCCTAGGTGAAACGTTTGCTTCCTACAACTTAACCGCCCGCAATATCCGTAAACAGACATTTATCACTCCGATCGCTGTCAACCCGAAGGATGCGGAAATCGGGATTGTAGAAAAAACGTCTGGCTATCTTGTGACTGTGTTTAGGCATGGAGAGCAGCCTGTGTTTCTGTTTTTTGATCATGTCGTAGCTGTTTCGTCAAATAAATAAAATACAAAACAAGGCTGTTCCCAATCCAAGGGACAGCCTTGTTTTTCAGCCAATAATCACACGCTCTTTCGGGAAGCGATAATGTGGTTTTTTCGTTTTCCCTCCTAGTGTATAGAGGAATGAGATGAGCCCCACTCGCCCGATGAACATTAATGCCATAATTATTAATTTCCCGGTACTCGAAAGATCCGACGTGATGCCGAGTGACATACCGCATGTACCGAAGGCAGATGTGATTTCAAATAATAATGCCACCGCCGGGACGCCCGGTTCTGTAATGAGTAAAATTAGCAATGCAGTCATGACCATAACAACTGCAACGATAATAACCGCATACGAACGAAACACATCTATTAGCTTAATTTCCCTGTTGAACACGTTAATCACTTCATGCCCCCGTGCAAAGTTAACGAGAAATAGAATAGCTATCGCAAAAGTTGTCGTCCGAATACCACCCCCGACCGAGCTTGGCGATGCACCGATAAACATCAATGAACTAATGAAAATGTCCGTTGCTTCACTAAAGTGCGTGATATCATGCGTTGTCAACCCAGCAGACCTAGATGACACCGAGTGAAATAACGACGTAAAGAATTTTTCATGCCACGTCATCCCTTTGAAGGAATGAAAAGATTCCAATATAAAAATCATCAGTGTCCCCCAAACTAGCAGGAGGCCAAATGTCACGGTCGTTATTTTAGTAAATAAGGAAAAACGGAAATTCGGTACCTTTTTCGAAAAATAACTTTTCACCTCGATTAAGACAGGAAAGCCAATAGCACCTAACATAATCAAAATCATCGTCACCGATTGAACAAAATAGTCATTAAAATAAGGAACAAGTGATGCACCCGTAATATCAAATCCAGCATTAGTAGTTGCCGATACCGCCAAAAAAGTACCATTCAGAAGTGCTTCACCAAACGTATCGTAAAACTGCAGCATATAAGCAGTTAAAATTAAGCTACCTATAATTTCAATCAAAAAGATAATCTTAACGATTTCCCTTATAAGATGCACAACCCCCGCCAAGCTATATTGGTTATGGTCAACCATAATCAACTGACGTTCGCGTAGACCGATTCGCTTTTTAACAATTAACCAAAAAAATGTGCCAATCGACATAATGCCAATACCACCAAATTGAAGTACAACTATAATCATACAGAGCCCGAAAACCGTATACGTATCCCAAATGTTAATCGTCGTTAGCCCCGTAACACTAACCGCACTAACGGCTGTAAAAAGACTATCAATGAAACTAACCTTGACTCCCGGCTTATAAACGCCTGGTAAATTCAACAAAAGAACCGAAAAGGCAATAGCTAGAAAATAATAAAAAACAATAATTTGTGCTGGTGTGAATCTACGAAAATTTTCACGTGTGAATTTCAACTGTATCGCCTATCCTTTCAACCATTCAAAGCTGTTGTACCCATTTTAGAGAAGTCGATGCAAAAATGATAGTAGAAACTAAAAAAAAAGAAAAAAAGATGCCGTATACGATTCACGGCATCCTCTTCATGTATATTATTTTTTATTTTCCTTACGACTATTCCTCACACCAAACAAATAACCACCAATAACAATTCCTACAAGGACAATCCAAAATGTCAATTTCCATCCAGTCGAATGTGGAAAACCTACGTCAATGATTTGTAATTTTGGATGCGCTAACGTAAGAACGACCAATTTGATACCTACCCAACCAACAATCAAAAAGGCTGCTGTTTCTAATGATGGGAATTTCTCTAACAAGACAACGAACTGACGAGCTGCGAAACGCATAATGATCAATCCGATAATACCACCCAATAGCATAACGGTAAATTGACCGCCATTAATGCCACCTATATCGAAATCACCTAGCGCTGGAAGTGTGATTGCCAGCGCAACCGCAGCTAGCATCGAGTCTAATGCAAATGCGATATCTGCAAGTTCTACCTTCAATACAGTCATCCAGAAACCAGAACCTTTACGAGATTTTTCATCTTTTTCAGGATCTTCATCTGTATTCTTTCTCTGGTCTAGAAGACTTTTAATGGATATGAATAACAGATATGCAGCTCCTAATGCCTGTATTTGCCAAATATCTACAAGTAATGTAATCATAAATAACGCAGCAAACCGGAACACAAATGCACCTAATAATCCGTAAAATAGGGCTTTCTTTTGTTGTTCACGCGGTAAATGCTTCACCATAACCGCCATAACTACCGCATTATCTGCTGCCAATAATCCCTCGAGTACAATCAGTACAACGAGTACCCATGCGTATTCCAATAATATTGCTTCCAAATCCATTCCTCCTACACTTTTTTCAAACAAAAAAGACCCTCACCTAATAAAAGGCAAAGGTCTCGCTAAGTCAGAATTTTGATTTTCAAAAATCTAGCTATCATAACCGATGGCGTCAGCCATGTATTGACGACTATGAAATAGGTTTCCCTAAAGCTACTCCCCCTTGACATGATGTCAAAAGTTATTAAGTTGTTGGGTACTTTTGTTTTATTATACCACCTCAATCCTAAAAGTAAAACAATAGCTTATCCGATTTTAATATGAAAATCAGGATTATCTTTATTTTCCTTATAGAATGCTGTCATAGATGGAATGGATTGGAGAAAGTCAGCACAACTGATGCCACTTCCTTCAAGTAGCTTTTGGGCAATCATTGTATCAAATGTGGCATTCCACATTAAATAGTCAATCGTTTCTGCTTCAACACCTAGTTTGCGCTGTAGCCAAATCGAAGACAGCCCCGTTCTAGCTAGCACTTGCGGCATTCTTCCCTTTGGCTTTTTCCCCGTCAGCTCCACAACCATTGCCCTATAAATTTCCTCAATTGGGTGGGGTGATGGATCTGTTAAATGGATGGTTTGTCCTGCTGCCTCTATTTTACTCGCGAGAAAGACTGTTGCATGAATAATATAGTCAATCGGCACAACATTTATACACGCAGTTGTCTTTCCTACATACGGGATGACAGGCATCCATTTTAGACGATCAATCATGTTCATAAAAAAATAGGGTCCATCAAACTTAATGGTCTTACCTGTTTTCGAATGCCCACGTACAATTCCCGGCCGGATAATCGTTACAGCTACATCGGATTTCAATTCCTCCACAAGTAATTCTGCCTCAAACTTCGTTTCCTCGTAATGATTTTTAAAAGCAGCCGGACGAATCAATTCCGTTTCAAGCAACAATCCTTCTCGTTTTCCTGCCACATAAGCTGTGCTGAAGTACATATAACGTGTGATAGACGGATGATTACGTATAAACTCATTGACTTGTCTTGTTCCCTCTACATTGACGTCCCAAGCAATTTCCGCTTTGACAGCTAAATCGTAAATCGCTGCCAAATGCCACACCGTCAACGTTTCTTCGTACAACTGTTTGACGGTCTGTTTGGTCAACCCCAGATTCACTTGCGTAATGTCTCCAACAATGATGTCAAAAGGAATCTCAACATTCATCTCCATCATCATCGAAGCTGCCTTATCCTTCGCTAGTTGCTCTTGACTTGCTTGCACCACCGCGTATAACTTCTCAACTTGACCAACACGCACCAATTCTTTAATCAATTCCGTTGCGATGAAACCAGGAAACCCTGTAAAAAAATGAGTTTGCACATAATCGCCCCCTTGTTTTATTAGTTTAACAATAGCGCTTCGTAATTGGAAGAATATTCAGATTCAAAAAGAGCCTCCCATTGCAGGAAGCTCCTTCATCATTTATTCGTGACTGCACGCCTTCTTGTTTCACGATCAAACAAGCTATACATAATCGGCACTACATACAGTGTCAGCAATGTTGAACTTAATAAGCCACCTATGACGGCAATGCCCATCGGCTGATTCATTTCTGTTCCTTCCCCTAGTCCAAGCGCTAGCGGTAGCAAGCCTAGAATCGTCGTCAAAGCCGTCATCAAAATAGGACGCACCCGATCCCTTACTGAAGCAATGATCGCATCATATGAGCTAAGCCCTGCCTCCTTGCGCTGATTAATATAATCCACAAGAACAATCCCGTTGTTAACGACAATTCCAACAAGAACAAGAATCCCGATAATCGCCGTCACACTAATGGGCGTACTTGTCATATACAAGCCCGCAGCTACTCCTATGACCATTAAAGGAACAGAAAACATAATGACAAACGGATACTTGAATGATTCAAACTGTGCCGCCATCACAATATAAACGAGCACTACCGCAAGCGCTAATGCCATCAGCATGTCATCAATGGCACTATCAAATAATTCTCTGTCGCCACTATACGTCAGTTCAATTTCCTCCGGCATCTCAAGCCCTGCAATCACTTCATTCACTTTCTTCGTCATATCCCCAAGCGTCTGCGACGACTCATATTTCACATTAAAGGTTACTGAATGCGCTTGATCGACGCGTTGAATGGACACCGGTCCTTCTGCAATATGGATTTTCGCCACTTCCCCAAGCGATACAAATGTCCCCATCGAAGTACGCAGCTTCAATTTTCTCAACTGCTCCACGCTATTCCGGTATTTCTCATCATATTGCACATAAACCCCAAATACCGCATCATTTTCGCCAATAATCTGTGTAGCAAATGACCCCCGTGTCACACTATTCACTGTTTGTGCAATTTGATAGGCTGTTAAGCCTTTAGTAGAAGCCTTTTCACGGTCCACTTCAATTTGAATTTCATCCACCGTATTTTGTAAGTTATTTTTTACTTCCATGACAGCATCCAGTGTCACAAGCGCATCATTTAACTCTATTACAGCTTCATTCAACCGCGCTTCATCCGTATCATTCAATGCAAATGTCAAGGTATTTGGACTGGATCCTGCCGCTGTTTGCATAGCAAAGCCAATTTCCGCGTCCTCACCCACTACCTTCTGCACTTTTGGCTGCACAGCATCGACGAATTCAAAAATGGAACGCTCTCGATTTGCTAACGGCACAAGCTTAACATAGATCTCCGCTACATTCGCCTTCGAAGAGCCTTGTGCCAAACCTTCCTGCGTACCACCGACAAGGCTCACATACACTTCCACATCCGGTTCGTCCTTCAGTTGCGCTTCAATGCGTTTCACTACATCATCTGTCGCTGTTGGCGAGGAACCATTCGGCAATTTCACCGATATACTCACAAACCCTTCGTCCGTTGCCGGTAAAAATTCAGTTCCTACTTTGAATAAACCAAAGCCACTTAGTACAAGCAGAACCACTGTCACAAACAACACTGAGAATCGGTATTTCAATGCCCACCTTACTGACCTTTCAAAGGTGCCTAACGTTTTCGAGCGACGTCTTCGCGCTTCAATGTTGCCTCTTGGCTTCTTCAATAAATGACCGGCCATCATCGGCACAACTGTCAAAGCGACGACGAGCGACGCAAACAAGCTAAACGAAATCGTTAAGGCAAACTCCGTAAAAATTTGACCAATCAAGCCGCTGATGAAAATGACCGGTACAAAAACAGCTAATGTCGTCAAGGTCGAAGCCGTGATTGCTCCGCCAACCTCTTTCGTCCCATCAAATGCAGCCTGTTTCGGCTCCTTGCCCATCGCTAAATGCCTTTCAATATTTTCAATGACCACAATGGCATTATCGACTAACATCCCAATACCAAGTGCTAGCGCACCAAGCGTCATAATATTGAGGGAGAAATTTGCAAAATACATCAACACAAATGTCACAATGACGGAATAAGGAATGGCAATCCCGATAATAATTGGACTTTTTATGCCCCGTAGGAACAAGAACAAAATAAGCATGGCGAAAATACCGCCCAAAACGAGAGACTGACCGATATTGTTGATGGCTAGCTTGACGTAATCACCTTGGTCAAACAAAATATCTGATTCAACATCTTGAAACTCATCCTTTTTAAGTAGCGTGTCTAGCGCCTCTTTGAAGGCTGTTGAAACATCCGCTGTGTTTGAGCCTGATTCTTGTAGGACAGACATCAGAACGGCTCGCTGATCATTGGCACGCGTTGTGGTAGCCGAATCCGCTTCCACAAGAGCGATATCCGCGACGTCCCCAATCGTTATTTTGTCCCCCGTTAACGGATTCGTACTCACAATGACATTTTCAATATCGGATAGTGTCGTTAAAGTACTCAATATACGAGTCGTCAGCTGTTTGCCATCTTGCGTCTCAATCGGCTCACCCGGCATTGACACATGATTCGCTTGAATCATTTGGACAATATCCGATTGTATTAGCCCATTAGACTCCAGCTTTTGTTGATCTAAAATAATTTGTACTTCTTCTACTAATTTTCCCGACACAGTAACACTTGCAACACCTTCTGTTCGTCGCAATTCGGTTTCCAGCTGCTCAGCAATTTTCCGAATATCAGCTTCATCTGTTGTAGCCCGTAACGACAACTGAATGACCGGAAACTGAGACGGATCAAATTTCATAAACCGTGGTTTATTGGCTCCTTCTGGAACAGGCACTTGATCCACGCGCTGCATAATATCAAGCTGCACATCGTCAATATTCGTCGACCAATCGAACATCAGCAAAATGAAGTTCGAGCCTTCCTGCGATGAGGATTGCATCGACTTCAATCCGGGAGCAGTCGACAAACTATTTTCAAGCGGCTTCGTTAATTTCTCACTAACTTCTGCCGGTGATGCTCCCGGATAGCTTGACACAACGACCGCAATTGGTGGATTCAGCTCTGGAATGAGCGTAACTGGAATGCGAAAAAATGACACAGCTCCAAGAATAATAACGAGAAACATGGTCACGATCGTAAATACAGGTCTTTTTATAGAGAAATCACTAATTTTCATACGCACGACCCTTTCTTCAATTATCCATTTCGTTAATCATATTGAAAGAACAGATCAACTTCAAACGACAACCTCTTTTTTAAATCAAATACTATACATTTCGTGTACAGTTATATTTGGATCGCTTTGGATTGAACGACTTCTATATTATTACCGAGATGTTTTTTATGTATAGGGATGCGACTTCGCCGCATCCCTATACATTTTTTCGGTAATAATATGGTGGTCTTTCATCCGTCGCTCTCCAAAGGCAAAGGTACACGTAGTACTAACGCTTTTTTTGACGAATGAATAGAAGACTTCCTACATGGATAAGAACCCCCAAAGATACAATTTTGGGGGCTGAAGCTTTCAATATGGGCTTTTCTATTTTTATTTTGGCTATGTTAAATAACTCTGTTTCTATTTGATTACAACGAATGGATATTTCACAAAATTATTAGGAATATAATTAATGGAACTTATAACTCATTGAGAACGTTTCAAATAGTAGGATTGCTGTTCAACTAACTTACATGTTAGAAGGGGGAGTATTTCTTTGGAAACTAAAGAAGAAGTGAATATTAAAGACGAAAAAAAGAAAATTTATAAAAATATCTTAAAAATGTTGGCAGTAGTCGGTTAGGTGTTTTTTGCATTGATTGGTTACGGAGTTTATTGGGCGTTCTATGATATGAATAGGTTACCGACAGGGGAATATCTCACGGAGGAGATATCTCCTGATGGAAAGTACACCCTAAAAGCATATGTCACCAACGGTGGAGCTACAGTGTCATATGCTATTCGAGGTGAGTTGGTCTTTAATCAAAGAAATAATAAAACGAAAAATATTTATTGGAATTACAGAGAGGAGTCTGCCAATATCACTTGGACTGATAATGATACAGTAGTGATTAATGGGCATTTATTGGATGTAACAAAAGAGAAATTTGATTTTAGAAATCAATAATCCATCATTCGTTTAATCGACAAGGAGGCAATTACATGGGGTTTCCTATTTATTTTCTTGCACTGTTTGCAATTATAATTATATTTGTCGCTACCATTATAGTCTATAAACGGCATATCAATAAGACTATAGGAGCAACCGAGGGCAAGCGTACTTCAATGGTTTCTCCATATAGAGTCGCTATTGTTATGACCATAATAGTTTTACTCATTGGCATATTAATCAGCTATTTTGCGGGATATGTTAATGCCTATAAAGATTACGAAGAAGATGCATGGGTGATGTCGCATTCTGATATTCAGACATTCTATGCAGAAGTAAAAGAAGTTGGCGAGAATTCTATATTGGTTGAAGGTATTTCCCTCAATGATGAGAATTATCGAGGTGAGTTTCAATATGATGTATGGGGAGAAGTGAGTATATATCGGGAGGATGCCGTTATCGGGCTTTCTGATTTGTCAGAAGGTGATTTGGTTTCAATCACACTTTTAACCGACCGCACAGGCATTACAAATATCTTCAAAATCCAGCTATTATCTGATAAGAAGTAACCTCGTGTTCCGAACAATACCATTGTCATAAGGGTGATGTTGTAGAAAAGAAAAGATGATTGTTGCCTTGCTTGTGGCAACAAAACCCGCAACAGAATCCGCGGAGCTAGGGAGTTTAAAGACTTTAACAACAAGCGTTACAGGATATTTCCACCTCCATTTCAGAAGGACTTAGTTGCAGATTAATGGACGATAGTTAATCCCGTGAGATAAATAAAAGGAGTTGTTTAAAATGGATGAAAAGAAAGATACGGAAATAAAACAATCTTCAACAGCTGAAAACATTCTTTCTCAGATCAATAGTAAAACAAAGCTAGGCGACTTACGAAAAATCGCGAAGGACATTAAAAAAGATCACGAACTTGCTATGGAACTTTGGTCAACCGAAGAATTTTTGCCCAGACTATTAGCAATCTTAATTATGGACAAAAAACTTCTTTCAGAAGATGTGCTAAATAAGCTTGATAAGGATATGCAGACTCACACTTTTGATGAGCGAAATAACTTAATGGATTGGTTAATGGCTAATCAGCTCACCAAGGACAAGAAGAAAATTGCATTGATGGAGTCATGGGGAAATAGTCCTTCTGCTCTTCAAAGGCGAGCTTTCTGGTATTATCAAGGACGATTGAGATGGACTGGACAAACACCGCCTGATAACACCGCAGACTTGCTATCTGCAATAGAAGCTACTATTACGCAGGAAGAACCGGAAGTTCAATGGGCTATGAATTTCACAGCAGGCTGGATAGGCGTTTATGATGAAAAGAATCGTGCACGTTGTATTAAAATTGGTGAGAAAACGGGCCTTTACAAAGATGAAATAGTCGCAAAAGGATGTACTCCCAGCTATTTGCCGGAGTTCATTACGATTGAAGTTAACAAACGACATAATAATTAGTTACCTCTGAAAAATTTATTAGGTTTGATACAAAAAATAAAGGAATTCAAAGCCTCAATATGAAAATTGTAATAGGCTTGGACCGAAAAATAAAGAAAGCAACGCGTTTTGGCAGCTAGTTAGTGAAATATGCAAGGGATGCAATTACAGGACTTGTTGAACTACCAATGCAAATCCAATTCGTTGGATGGACATTCTTAGAAAGAAACTTACCATTTGATGCAAAAAGAATGAAAGAATGCCTAAGTGATTATAATGAATAGGTTTATCTACCAAAATGTGATTTCTTATTCAACTAACGAAACAGGTTAGTTGAATAAAATTAATGGTAAAATTATGAGTATGGAAGTCAAAGGAGGCTTAAAGTAAATGTTAGGTGAAAATTTTTATGAACAGGTACAAAAGAAACCATTATTCTTTTTGATTTTTAGTATTATAGCAATTGTATTTTTTACTGGTATCACATTTACTTTTGTAATCCCTGGGTTAAAAGGATTCAAATGGCACATCTTATTTACTACACTTTTGATCTATTTTGTAGTTGCGAATATATTTGAAGGGTTATTTAAAGAACGACTATCATTGGTTTTTATACTCTGCTTGATATTTAGTGCTTTAGGAATGGGATGGCGTTTATGGCTTGAATGGGGGGAGTTTAGCATAGTCGAACATATGAATCCATTTGTTCTAATAGGCTATCCTTGTATTATCGCCTTTATAATATTATTAATGTTTCATTTCTCTTCTAAATTTAAGACGAAAAAAATAGTAATTACCGATAAATAAAAATCGCTTTTTCTTCTTCAACTAAAGGAGCAGGTTAGTTCAAGAAGGATTACGTTGTCTGATTGAAGAATTTACGGTATAGATAGACTTAATCAGGCATTTAAAGGGGATGTAGTGAATGGTAAATGCTCATCAAAAATTAGTTTCGTATGTAGATGATATAAAGGAACGCAATAATAGCAGTGCATCTTCATTAGTTATAATAAAGGACGGTAGTATTGTATTAGAACATTATAGTGGATTTCATTCTAATTCAAATACTATACCCATTTCTGAAACCTCAGAGTTTAATGTTGCTTCTGCAAGAAAAAGTTACTTAGGTTTAGCGATAGCCTATGCTTTATATGAAGGTAAAATTAAAAGTCTGGATGACTATGCACTCGATTACTTTGACAGTTTCAATAAGGAACTCCTTGCAGGAACAACTTTAAGGCATTTAGTTACTCACTCTCACGGATTAAACCAGAGAAAGGACGGAATTATTTTTAGGGAATTTGCTCCAGGTGAGGGATGGGCTTACAGAGGAATTAACATTTTAATGATGACAGAACTTATAAATAAACTTTACGGTAAAAGTTTCCCAGAAATACTCAAAGAGAGGGTATTCCTGCCATTAGGTTTTAAAGAAACTGCTTGGCATTCAAGACCAAATGAAAAATTGGTTCAAGTAATTGATAATCCAAACGATATTGCTACATATAAATTAGGTAGTTCAAATGATGGCTTTGACTCAAACCTCCATACCTCAGCTCGGGAATTTGCTTTATGGGGAAATCTTCATTTGAATAATGGAGTAGTAAATGGAAAACAAGTTGTTCCAAAAGAAGTAATTCAATTAGCTACCCGAGTACAAAATCCAACTTATAAAGATAAAGATTTACCACAGAACGGATTGTTTTGGTATGTGAATGATACACCATCGTTAAGAAGCGAAATTGGAGAAAGAGTGCCTAAAGATTCCTATCAAATATTAGGTGTAACGGGTCCGACTTTATTAGTTATTCCTAAATATAATCTTGTTGTCTCAAAAATGTACAATAAACAATATAACTACGGGGGTAACAATTACCTTCATTATTTAAGAGAATTCAGCAATTTAGTTGCTGATACATTTAAAGAGTAAATATGTTCTTGTTCAACGGGTGCTTTAGTTCAATACAAATACTGCAAAAGGACCTGCACTAGGTTCTTTTTCTTTGTTATAAGTAAAAAAGGAACATATTGTACAAAATGCAAGAGTTCCCGAAATTGTATCTTCGGGAACTTACATGCTCTATAAAAAGTCATCTATTCCCTTCTTCCCAAGCAACCGCATTTTTCACTTGAACATTGTAGGTACGCGACAGGCAATTATTCGCAATAAGATGACCGAAAAGGATGTGGCTAGGAATGACGAAGTCATTTCTAGCCACACCCACTACCCCAGTAATACTACCATGAATAATTCGCCGAAAGCGGACCGAAAATGCTCCCGTGAAAAAACCTAGCAAAACGGATAAGACCGCCTTACTAGGTTTTTTTCATCATAACAAACTATACAGCCGGATATCCGGGTATTTATCGTGGAACCAACGCATTGCGAAGTCATTTTCAAACAAGAACACTAAATTATCGTAGCGGTCTTTCACAAGCATTGCACGCTGCCCCGTCATGGAATCCTTAACGTCGCTTTCATTTTCAATCCAGCGCGCTACTTTCGAGCCGACGTGTTCCATACGTACCTCAACATTGTACTCGTTTTTCATGCGGTGCTCGAACACTTCAAATTGTAGTTGACCAACAGCTCCGAGCAATACTTCTTCTGTATGAAGCGTTCGGTAATACTGAATAGCCCCCTCCTGTACAAGCTGTAAAATCCCCTTATGGAAATGCTTCGATTTCATAACGTTTTTCGCCGTTACGCGTACGAAAAGCTCCGGTGTAAACTGCGGCAATGCATCGAATTGGAAGGACGATTTACCACCGATGACTGTATCCCCAATTTGATAGTTCCCCGTATCATGCAAACCAATTATATCGCCAGCTACAGCCTCATCCACTGTTTCGCGGTCATCCGCCAAGAATTGAGTCGTCTGTGTCAGTTTGAATGTTTTCGAAATACGCGGCACTGTCACCGTCATCCCACGTTCAAATGCGCCCGAAACGATACGCACAAATGCGATACGGTCTCTGTGCATTGGATTCATATTCGCCTGGATTTTGAAGATGAAACCTGAGAACTCTTCTGAGTACGGGTTTACTTCTGCTTCATCTTTTGTCATACGCGATTGTGGTGCTGGTGCAAATTGTAAAAATGTTTCTAAAAATGTTTGCACACCAAAATTTGTCAACGCACTACCGAAAAATACTGGTGTTAGTTCACCTTTTGCCACACGCTCTTCATCAAAATCATTGCCTGCTTCGTTTAGTAAAAGAACGTCTTCGAGTGCTTGTTTATAATAAGATGTTTCTGCCATCGGATGGTCTTCAGCAAGTCCACCGTCTTCATTCAACGTAAGAAAACGTTTTTCATCTTCCACGCGCACTTGTTCAATCCGATTATTAAAACGATCGTAAATACCGAGGAATTCTTTCCCCATCCCAATTGGCCAGTTCATAGCATATGATTCAATGCCTAATACTTCTTCTAATTCTTCCATCAGCTCAAGTGGCTCTTTCCCTTGACGGTCCATTTTGTTAATGAATGTAAAGATAGGAATTCCACGCATTCGACAAACTTTGAATAATTTAATCGTTTGTGGCTCAATCCCTTTGGCTGAGTCGACCATCATGACGGCCGCATCGACAGCCATTAACGTACGGTACGTGTCTTCACTGAAATCTTCGTGTCCAGGTGTGTCGAGAATATTAACACGCTTGCCGTCATAATCGAATTGCATAACAGATGATGTCACCGAAATCCCACGTTGTTTCTCGATTTCCATCCAGTCAGATGTAGCAAATTTCCCTGTCTTCTTTCCTTTAACTGTACCTGCATCACGAATTGCACCGCCGAAATAAAGCAGTTTTTCCGTAATCGTTGTTTTCCCAGCATCCGGGTGAGAAATAATCGCAAATGTGCGCCGTGATGCAATTTCTTCCTGTATAGGTTTATCCATTTTATATTGTCTCCTTCTGTTTCGCTTTTCTTAGCATAGACGCATTGCGTGGGGATTTCAACAATTTTTCATTAGAATTTTCAACATACAAAAAGGAACCCCATCAACCTACTCTTGGTTGATGGAGGGTTCCTTCTGTTGAATACCTATTTATAAGCGTTCTAGTTCAAGACAAACTATGTTTTTTCAATTCTTCCAGTAAAGAATCACTTAACATTCTAAACTCAAAATCAAGATGCATATCTGCCATCCAATTTAAATCAATCCTTTGTACCTTAAAAATAGCGCGATTATCATCAGGGAAAAAAAGCTCAATTTGACACCGACAATCGAATTGCTGATCAATATTTTTTATTCTACCTGCCGTCACGCCATCCTCTTGCAAATTTAATCTCAATTTATTGAACAAAATGCCCACCGCTAAATCATGACTATCATTGCACCATGCTACTTCTTCTTTCGTTAGAGAAACGGACTGACACCAGTACGAATACGCTGCATTGCCGTGTTGACTAAAAAAGTTAAGATCATCACGATTAAAATGGAAAGCACTATGCGTCCTTAACGTTTTGTCGATTTCTTCATTGGTGAAAATTATATAATCCTCACCCGAGTCGGATATCAAAGACTTTGGCATGGAGTAAAATGCTAAATTTAAAATAAAACGCTCCACTAATCTGACTCCTCCTCATTTACTTCTCCACTACACCCGTACCAAATTTCTTCTCTGCCTCTGCCAACGCAATTTCCGCATCAGAGTGCGGGTATTTCGTTGAACCGATGATTTGATAATCCTCATGCCCTTTACCAGCGAAAATAATCATATCACCGCGTTCTGCAACGGCAACGGCATGGCGTACCGCCTCTGCACGATCGCCGATGCAAGCATATGCGTCATGTTGCATCCCCGCCGCCAATTCTCCGACAATCGACTCGTACGGCTCGTCACGCGGGTCATCAGTTGTCAGGATAACGTAATCTGCAACAGATGCTTTCTCCGCCATGATCGGACGCTTCAAGCGGTCCCGGTTGCCGCCCGTGCCAATGACAAAAATTAATTTACTACTAGCCTTCTTATAAGGAAGAACAGCCGCAATGGCTTTTTCAATGGCATCAGGTGAATGGGCATAATCGACATAGATCGTTAACGGCAGCTCAGTCTGTACCCGCTCCATACGACCTTTCACAGCAGGTACTTGCGCAAGATAGCCGATGATATCCGCCGTTGCCATACCTTTTGCATATAGTGCTGCGATGACCGCCAATGCGTTATAAACACTAAATTCACCAATTAATTGCATGACGACTTTAAATTCTCCGTCAGGTGCATTCAGGGTAAACGACGTTTCATCAGAAGCCAACACTATATCTGTCCCACGGAACACTGCATCATTGTGGAGCCCATAGGACAAAATAGGATACGACGTCATTTCCTTTAACTTCGCACTCCACGCATCGTCTGCGTTAACAATCGCAAACTTACGCTTGTCCAAATCCTGTCCGAGCTGAGAAAATAACAATCCTTTGGCATGTCCATATTCCTCCATCGTTCCATGGAAATCAAGATGGTCATGGGTCAAGTTGGTGAAAATGGCAATATCAAATTCAACGCCAGCTAAACGCCCTTCCACAAGCCCATGCGAGGACACTTCCATCGTCATCGTCGTACATCCCTCAGCTACCGCCTGTGCAATCATTCCCTGTGTCGTCAGTGTATCTGGCGTTGTGTTTTCCGTATCATACAACATCCCTGCCACATTAAAGCCGATGGTTCCCGATGCAGCTGACTTCTCATCCGCTAGCTGCAAAATAGCTTGAATAATTCCACTAACACTCGTCTTACCATTTGTCCCCGTCACACCAATCATCGTCATCCGCTTGGAGGGATACCCGTAAAAACGAGCCGCTAACAAACCAATCGCTCGTGATGTATTGTCGACAGTGACAACCGCGATTTTGTCCAAATCGACAGCGATTGGCTTAGAAGCCACAATAACCCTTGCACCATTGTCAATCGCTTTTCCAACGTAATCATGACCGTCGACTGTAAATCCTTCGATGCAAACGAAAACCCCTCCGGCACTTACTGCACGCGAATCAACCGCGATATCTGTCACCGTCGATGGAACTGCTCCCATCACTTGTTTAACTGTCAATACTGACAATAATGTTGCTGTATCCATCCAAAAACCTCCGTTCAGTCCATCATCGCTGAAGTAACATATGCGTGAAGCAATTGCGCAGTCGCTGTCAGTGAATCAATATGTGTCCGCTCCAATGCATGTGACGATTCAATACCAGGTCCAAATAATGCATGTTTCACGTCAAAGCCTGCCCGAATCGCGGCAGATGCATCCGAGCCGTAGTATGGATATATATCTAATTTAAAAGGAATATTGCCCACTTTACAAAGCCCCGTCAAATGCTGCGTCAGCGCATAATGATACGGTCCACTCGAATCCTTGGCACAAATCGACACCGTATATTCATCCGACGCTTGTCCATCACCAATCGCACCCATATCAACTGCGATATACTCGACCGTTTCCTTTGGAATATTGGAGTTGCCTCCATAACCAATCTCTTCATTGTTGGAAATATAGAAATGCGTTGTATGTGGCAGTACAGTGCCTTGCTCTTGTAGTGAACGCACAAGCTCTAGCAGCAGTGCTGTACTCGCTTTATCATCCAAATGACGAGATTTAATAAACCCACTTCCCGTCACTTCAAAACGAGGGTCAAAGGATACGAAATCCCCCACCTCAATACCGAGTGCGCGAGTACCAGCAGCATTTGTCACTCTCTCATCAATGCGAATTTCAATATTATCAGCGTTACGTTCCGCGGTTCCCGCATTTTTGTACACATGGACAGTTGTTTGGTGCATTAAAATTGTGCCACGCACCTCTTTTCCTGTTGCCGTATGAATGAGGCAATATTCCCCTTCTACCGCATTCCAGTTAAAGCCACCTACCATCGTTAATTTCAAACGACCGTCGCTCTTAATCTCTTTCACCATCGCACCTAATGTATCTGTATGGGCAGTAAGTAAGCGATGACGCGCTGTATCTCCTCCCTCAATCGTAGCAATAATTGCCCCTTTATTCGTTTTTTTATAGGCAATACCAATTTCATCGAATTGTCGTGAAATAAGTTCCATCACTTTCTCCGTGTAACCGGACGGGCTAGGTGTCTCCACCAGTTCTTTCAGTAGTTCAACCGTACGTCTCTCATTCAATTTCATCATCATTTCCATTTTCCCTCTCCTCCACTTCAAATGATTGTCATTTTATGTAGCCGCGAAATCGTGTATGATATTAGCATAAAGAATTGAATTTTAGTCGAGGTGCCCAATGGAACAGTCAACCGTCATCCATTCACGTAACAAGTTTATCATACTTTTTTTCATTGTTGGCGTCATTATTCATATGATTTTTGTACCCTTTTTACACGATTTCTACGAAACAAGCACAGCACTATTCGGTGTTGCATCTATCGCTACACTCGTAATCATGCAACGCCTGGACATGAATCCCCTATCCTTGCGTCTAGTCATTATTATTACCTACAACTTATATATTTTTTTCATCAACTTATTCTTACCTGATTTATCGAACTTACTTTACTTGATATTCCCAATGCTCCTAACGACCATCTACAACGTTTCCCGTATCAACGTAATTATAACTGCTATTACTTGTGCACAACTAGGTATTCTTTTTTCCTTCCACCACGCTAGCTATCTTTCTGGTGGCGGTGCAATAGGAATTTTTCATGTTATATCCATTTGCATCATGATCGCGTTTCTCTGCTTGTTGTATACCTTTAAAATTTCCCCTCAATGGAATAACATGTTTAGCGAAAACAAAAGAATGGATACTATTCTAATGTCAAAGGAAGGCTATCTCGATCTTTTTTTTGAGCATTCAGAAGACGCCATTGTCGTCTTTGGATTAGACCAAAAAATTATTAAAGTCAATCCCGCATTTGAAAAAATCTATGGTTGGAAAGAAATTGAATGCATTGGACAATCACCAAGATTATTTCCTCCCTCCGAAGATGCGAAGGTCGAGGAACGAACGAAGTACGTGTTACAAGGGCAAAGCTTTCACCTACTTCGCACAAAAGAAATGCGAAAAGGCGGGGTCGTATTTGATGCAGAACTGACCATTACCCCCGTTTATAATAAGCAACACGAAATTGTTGCCATGACATTTATCTCACGAGATATTACACTGAGACTTCAAGCTGAACAACTATTAATTGATACCGAAAAGGTTAAAGCTATCGGTGAAATTGCAGCAAGCGTTGCCCATGAAGTACGCAATCCATTGACGTCAATTTCAGGTTTTATTCAAATTATAAATAATGATTCTGCCAACCCCTATCGTACGTACACAGATGTTATATATAGTGAAATCAATCGTATCGATTTGATTGTTAGTGAATTTCTAGTGCTGTCCAAACCGAATTTGAAGAAATCCACTGCGTTTTTCATTGAGCAAACACTACGGGATGTCATCGTTATGTTCGAGCCTGAGTTTACGCAACGGTCCATTGTTTGCAGTCCTAATATTCCTGCCAACACTGTAACAATTAATAGCAATGAAGATGGGATGAAGCAAGTTTTCATTAACGTATTGAAAAATTCCTCTGAGGCAATTGGCAAAAATGGTGATATAACCATCACATTGACTCGTCAGATAGACAGCATTTCAATCTCCATTCTGGATAATGGACCTGGTATGGATCAAATGACAATGGATAATCTTTACAAACCCTTCTTTACAACGAAGCTTGAAGGTACTGGGCTTGGTATGATGATTTCGAAAAAAATCATTGCTGACCAAGGTGGGACAATGACCGTTTCCAGCATTGTCGGTGAAGGTACTGAAACCGTTATTACGTTACCGATAATATAAGTAAAACCGCTATCCTTAACGGAGAAGCGGTTTTACTACTTTTAGTTTTTGACCATATGGAGGAAAAGCTATATTCATCGGGAAAGTTGTACTTTTTTTCATCATCGCTTTGGCATGTGTAAATGCTTCAAAGCTATATTTTCCATGATAAGCATTCATCCCTGATGGGCCGATCCCGCCAAACGGTAGGTTTCCATTGCCGACATGTGTAATCGTGTCATTAATGCATCCGCCGCCAAACGGTAAATTGTCGGTAAAGTATTCGGAGGCCTGTTCGTTTTCCGTGAACATATAAGCAGCAAGCGGCTTTGGAAGTTGTCGAATGCGATGCACCGCTTCTCCAAGATTATCGTATGTCAAAATCGGCAAAATCGGGCCAAATATTTCATCTTCCATCGAAGCATTATTCCATGATACATTGTCAAGAATTGTCGGTTCAATAAATAAATCCTCACGATTGAAATTACCACCGTAAACGATATGTGAACGATCCTTCTCAAGAATCGTGAGTAAACGACTAAAATGCTTATCATTGACGATCCTACCGTAATCTAAGCTTTCCGAAGCCTTCTCTCCGTAAAACTTTCGAATCGCGACACACATCGCTTTGACGAGCTTTTCTTTTACAGTATGATGCACCAGTACATAGTCGGGTGCAACACAGGTCTGTCCATTGTTGACGAATTTCCCCCATATAATTCGCTCAGCCGCTTTTGGTATATCCGCTGTCTGGTCGACAAGCGCTGGACTTTTTCCACCTAGCTCAAGCGTAATCGGCGTCAAGCGTTCTGATGCTGCTTTCATGACCACTTTGCCAACAGCTACACTTCCTGTAAAGAAAATATAGTCAAAAGATGCATGAATAAGTGCCGAAGTTTCCTTCTGCTCGCCTTCAACAACACGAACAAACTCCGGCGGAAAGATAGCTGTCAAAATCTCCTTCACAATTGCACCTGTATGAATCGTAGTCTCAGAAGGTTTGACGATCGCACAGTTGCCTCCTGCAATCGCACCGACAAGTGGCTCCATCACTAGCTGAAATGGATAATTGAATGGTCCAATAATAAGCACAGATCCGTACGGCTCACGCACGATGAAACTTTTCGCTGGTTGCAAATGAATTGGCGTCTTGACCACTTCCGGCTCCATCCACTGTTCCAGATTTTTAATCATATGCGATATGCTTGAGAGGACAAAACCTATTTCTGTTACATACGATTCAAATGGACTTTTTCGCAAATCTAAATGAAGTGCTTCTAAAATTGCAGCCTCATGTAACTGAATTGCTTCCTTTAGCTTCGACAGCATCGCAATTCGAAAGGCCACACTTCGCGTTTCCCCTGTAAAATAAAAGTTTCGTTGGCTCGCAATCATTACCTCAACATCTTGTGCAGTAACATTCATGTCGCTTCCTCCACTCATTCCTATTTAATCTAACAATTGATCGATCAACCTTTGCACTTCAAGTCCTTCATCAAATGATACAAGTAGCGCTTTTTCACCATTAACAGCTAAAACACATTCTTCTGTTAGCGAATTTACAGTATCGAAGGAAGTCAATATTTCAAAAGGACTGTCTTTTTGTGCGCTGCTAAGTTCCGACCAATTACGCAGTTTCAGAACGCCTTCTACTCCATATACTGTATAGGACAGTTCTTCTTGTTGACCAATTCCTGTAATGCCGTTTACCAGGAAAGGAATGTCACTCTTTGTTTTTCCGATTGCTAGGACACCCATTTCCGCAAGCGTTTCATCTTCAGGATAAACGGTTTCATGGGAAGTGATCGACAATTGACCGAACATCCTGTACATAAGCTGAAAATAATGTGGGAAAATTTCGCGCGTGAAGCCGCCTTGTTCACGTGAAGCAATCCAAGGATTTTGTTGCCAGGCGCGCGGCCAATGTGGGAAATACGCTTGTAGTTCGACTCGAAGTATTTCTCCAATCGTACCTTCATCGACAAGCTGCATCATATGTCGAACTGCCGGATTATAAAGGAGTGGAAAATGCATCGCCGTCTGGATATTGCTATTGTTTGCAGCTGCCGTAGACATCACCAATCCATCTGCCACGTCATGTGCCAGCGGCTTCTCACAAAGAATATTTAATCCTTGAGCAATCGCTTTTTCGCTGAGCATTGCATGAGAAACTGGAGGCGTTCCGACGTAGACCCAGTCCGGTTGAAGCGCAAGGACCTCCTCATAGGAGGATGCCGCATACAGTCCATATGTATCCGCCATTTCTTGCAAACGCTTCCCATTTTCATCAAACAAAGCAACAATCGTCGCTTCGGTATTTTGTATTACTTGTTTAATGATACGTTCACCAACTAGTCCCGTGCCAACAATGGCAAATGTAACTTTTTTCACGTAATTAACCCCTTTTTCAATTTAAAATCAAACACGCCGAGGCGTGTTTGCGTCCAGATTTTGAATAGAGCTTGCTCAATTAACTCCCTTCAAAATCCGTGACATCCGCCAGAGGCTTCAACTTGATACAGCCGGGGTTTGAACCACTGCTGTATCAAGTTGAAAAGGATAGGCCTTACGATTCCTTTTCACATTCTATGTTTTAAATTATACCATTCAAGGGAAAAGAATGTTCAAACAACAAAGACTATTAAGGAGGAAATAGACATGACAACAACTGAAACTTGGTGGGAAACAATTTTTGAAGGCGACCTGTCATTAGGTATTAATAAAGAGCGGCTCAGCGAACTAGAGGAAGAAAATTTTCTTTACTTTAACGATGAAGAACAAGTACAGGAGCTACCACACTGATAGTAAGCGAATGGACTTTGCCGATGCCCCCCACTTCAAGCGAACCCTAAAACAGCTTTTCCATACGATAATGGGAAAGCTGTTTTTTTATCTAAATGCATCAAACCCCCCACCGAATCCAGATGCAATTACACAAGGCGCAATTGATTGAAACTGTATAACTTTACTCAATGCTGCGCCATAGATATAAAGCAGCATAGCTTAAATAGGGCGACCAAACTGGAAAGCGGTCTAGCATTTCCTCTTTAGTCGGCTTACGATCCATTCCCCATAGTTTTTTCAAAGCATTTTGCAAGCCAATATCCGCCAATGGGAATAAATTCGGGCGTCCTAGCCCAAACATCAAAAAGTTTTGAGCTGTCCAAGGTCCAACACCCCTAAATGCTACGAGCCTAGCTACTACCTCCGCATCATCCATTCGCTTAAATTGCTCAAGGTCCAGCGTTCCTTCCGCAATCGACTGCGACAAACCAATGATATATTCCGCCTTCCGCGTGCTGAACTGCCTATCACGCAATTCCGAGACATCCAGCAAGGCAACACGTTCAGGTGATGGATAGCGCCAAACGCCCTCCACTTGTTCTCCGTATGATTCTACAAATCGCTGTGTCAAGGTGTGGGCAAATGATAGATTTAACTGCTGATGAATAATACTCGTCATAAGGTCTCCATATAATGAAAAGCTTTTTATGAGTGGTGTCCCTGCATGTTCCATAAAAAGCGGCTCCAAATCCGTCCCGACAAAATGCGCTTGGATACCGTCAAGCGGCCTGTCGAAGTGAAAAATCGCTTTAACCTCTTCAAATTGGGTATCATTGAGTAATCCTTGCATTGTGAAAGCAGGTTTCACTGTTGTCCCTGTTCCTCGAAGCGTCACAACATTCCCTTCATCCATCGGAATTCGGATTAGTCGCTCCGCGCTATCAACTGCATTGACAGGACTAGTTGCAAGTCTATCCAATGCACGATCAAAATCATAAACGAATGGTAATTCCATTTGTCTTTCGATTAGAAACACCCCCATACCGTTTATTATACTCCGATATAGTTTATTTAGAAAAGGTGTTGACTTCTTTTACAGATTAGCTATAATAGAACTTGTGCAGTAAGCAAGTGCACACGATAACTTCCCAGGTTCCATAGCTCAGCTGGGAGAGCACTACCTCGACAAGGTAGGGGTCGGCGGTTCGAGCCCGTCTGGGACCATACTTAGAACGTCATATGTACCAATGGTTTACAAGAAAACATCTTCCTAAATTGGAGGATGTTTTTTTGTTTTTATATCCTCGTGTGCCGAAAATGTGCCGAATTATTTTCAGTTTCATTTTTAAATTCATCTTTACGAGCATAGCTCTATTATTCTTACATCGAATAAAAGCCCGGATCAGAGGGCTGAATTGATGGGTGACGAAGGAATTACAACAGCCATATTCAATCGTTTACTTCACCGTGTGGAGGTTGTCAAAATAGATGAGTATAGTCATCGTATGAAGCAGCGAACAGTGTTCATTTCTACTTGACGCTTACAAGTGGTTAATTAAATATGGTATAACCTATGATAGAAACCAGAAAAACTATTAAACTAGATAAAATAATATTTAGAAGTGACTTTTTTAATGATCTTTTTTCCTTAGAAGAAAAAGACATGATTACTTCAAAACCTATAAATGTCCCTAATATGATATAAGGTTCCTTCCACAATTCCCACATTAGATATCACTACTCCCTAAATTGGTTTTTTTGTTATTTTTTAGTATACCATGTATAGATCTTTGCTAAGCTTAATCTCCCAAGTAATATCAAAAACTAGTAAATTCTCTTGTTTTGTTTTAATTATTGGATACGGGGAATAGAGTTATATACACAAATTGGGAGTGATGAATAAATGAGTTTACTATGGACTTTAATTGTCGGCGGTGTACTCGGGTGGTTCGCAGGAATGATTATCGGTAGAGATATACCCGGAGGAATTATTGGAAACATTATTGCAGGTTTGATTGGCGGATGGTTAGGTTCTATCCTGCTAGGTTCATGGGGACCAGAAATAGGCGGCTTTTTCGTTATTCCTACATTAATCGGCGCCATTATCTTTGTTCTAATTGTCAGCTTTATTTTAAAGACCTTGAAAAAGTGAAAATTAATACTATGTTCAAAAAAGTATATACAGAAAAAAGTGACCTTCCGCATGGAGTGGTCACTTTTTCAATACTGCCTTCTGATTGTAACATTGGATGCTTAGCTTACCTGGATCACTTTCATACCCTCTAATAAAATCTTGGCATCTGCATTTAAATAGAGACGAATGTCTTTTTTCATCAGTAAATCAGGATTGTTTTTGACTGATAGTCTGAGGCCCCGTACATCAAATCGAGTGGCATAAGTGTTGATGGTGTTAATCATGTGGAGTTCACGGCGGTTATAATTGTTTGTCGTAGAGTTCGACTCACTTTGAAGGAAATCAAGTAACTCTCTTGCATTTCTAGAAAGATGGTGTTTGTTTTTGCGTAATAGTTCCATATTTTTTTCGATGTACGTTCTTGCCGAGATGAGGTCAAGTTTTTCGATGCTCTGATTAATTTTAACTAATAATTCTTGTATCTCCATTGCTTAAGCTCCTTTACGACTATTTTTACCACTCCGTATAAAACAGTCTATTAGTATCATTAAAAGAGTATACAACAGTATTTAGTACTAGTAAATTAAAATGTTCTCAAACGCATATATTTTTTACTGAATAGCAATTAACTTTTTTTCCCACGCTGGTCAATAATGACTGTCAACGCTAGCGCATCATCGAGTGACAGCTTCCCAGCCTTAAAATCCGTTAGCCATTTCTCCGTCAATAAGCCATCCTTAACCGCCTCGGCTAAGTGTTGCTCAAAGGCCATTTTCAACGTGGCAGAACTTGGACTAAACATGCGCACCCCCTCCTTTTCTCCTATAGATGTAATTGTGTTCAATTCAGCCAAGCGTTTTGCAATCGCATTATGAACAGTAGTCATACGACCTTCCGCAATGATACGGTGCGGGCATTGTTTACCACTCCAATCACGATGCCATTTAACTCGATTCACGTCCCAGCCAAATTGTTTAAGTAAACGAGCAATGTATTCAATGGCATTCGCTTCCGCAGCTTTATAGGCAGCACTACCTGATTTCGAGAAACATATTTCAATCCCAATGGATTTGCGGTTGCCGTCCCCATTTCCATCCCCAGCATGCCACCCATTACGATTGAATGGAATTCCATGTACAGCGTGCTTATCGTCAATCGCGACGTGAAATGATGTGGCATTCTTATTGCGCGTCATATAGGCGATTTCGTTAATGGCCGTAGCATCGTTGGCGGTATTATGGATTGTAATGGTTTCCGGCGTCATGACGTATGGCGCCTTGAGCGGATAGAGCGATGTCGGAATAAAATGATTGATGTCAGTATATGCCATATGCTTCACCACCTTCCCTACTAAGATCCTATTACCATGCACGTATTACCATGCACGGGTAACAGCACCTTGTTTAGTAGCATATGGCATAACGTAGACAACCCCTATGACAATGCTACATAACCATAAAAAAATATCTCCCACACCCATTTCTGGTAGTAGGAGATATTATCGCACTTCAATTCCTGTTATAACTGATATTTTCGAATGATTTCACTGACTTTTTCGCTTAGATCCGTTAACCCTTGTGCAAGCATTGTCACACTACCAATTGCTTGTGATTGTTCATCCACAGATGCTGTTACCTCTTCTGCCGATGCAGCAGTTTGTTCTGCAATTGCAGAAACATTTTGAATAGCATCAGTGATCACTTTACTCTGTTCCGTTACTTGCTGAATTTCAACATTCAACTGTTCCATTGCTGCTGAAGTTTCTTGAACTGAGGCTGCAATTTTATTGAACTCTTCTTCTGTATCCTTAACAGCTGTGTTCAATTGACTGGAAATAGTTGTTGTTGTCATCATTGCCATCACAGTGTCTTCTACCTCTTTTTCAATCCCAATGATCATTTGTTGAATTTGGTTCGTTGAGACACTTGATTGTTCAGCTAATTTTCTTACTTCCTCAGCAACAACCGCAAAGCCCTTACCGTGCTCCCCTGCTCGCGCTGCTTCGATACTAGCGTTTAATGCCAATAAATTTGTCTGTGAAGATACGTTAGTAATTGCATCTGTAATCGTCGAAATATCCTTTAACTTCGTATACAGATTAGTAATCCCGACACTGATTTGGTCAGCTGCTAGCGTCGATTCATCATTTGATTTTTTTAGAACCGCAACAATATCTTGTCCTTTTGCTGTTGCATCTTCAGAAACCGCACTAATTTCTTTAATATGCTGATTTTGATCGTTCATTTTATCAACTGAAGCCGTTAAAAGACCTAGGCTTTTATTTGTATCCTCTAGATTAGTCGCTTGTCCGACTGCACCAGTCGTAATTTCCAGCATCGCAGCGCCAATCTCATCGCTACTTGCAGACGTTTCTTCAGACACTGCAGACAGCTCACTGGCCGAAGTCACTAATAATTCACTCGTTGCTTGTACATCTTTCAGTAACGCGCGCAGATTAGTCGTCATTTGATTGAAGGATACACCAATTTTACCAATCTCATCAGACGATTCCGGGAGCTGCTTAACTGTTAAATCCCCATTCGCAATTAGCGAAGAGTTTTGTGAAATCTCACTTAATAAGGCAATCTTTTTCCTTGTGACACCATAGAAAATAGCAGAACCAATACCAACTACGACCAAAATTAGTAGTACTATATCAAATTTCCCAATCAGCACTATGTCCTTTTTAGCGAATTGGTAGCTTGTTATACCGATTACAGAACCAATTATCGCGTTTAACAAGACAGTGAGCATCCATAATTTGAATGAAATTTTACTTGCAGCACTTTGTCTCTTTTGTTCTTTTTGCTTTGCTTGGAACTTTGGTTTCTTTTGCATCTTTGGTTTTCTCTGCTTCTTCTGCATTTACCATCCCTCTTCCCATCTTTCATTATGTCTAAAGTATTACACGCTGAACCTCGACTATATATTTATATCGGTCTGATTGCAAGTGAATAAAGGGTAATTTATGTGAAATCTATATGACTAGAGTCATAACTGGGATTTATTATATTAGAAGCATACCAAACTTTATAGAATATTAAAACATTTTTTTCAAAAGTATTCGACTAATACGATAATCAAACTTCCTTACACGTTAACGCTAATTTACTTTATTAAAAGATTTATTAACTCCCAAGACAATTAGAACTCCTCCACTATAAAATAGCGAAAGGAGTTCTATCATTTTATTTAAGAAACAGCCGCAACTTTATTATTGTCCTCGTCTTTATTCCTAGACAACCATTGAATTACAAACATTACTGCGAAGAGAACCAAACCGACAATATCCGTTATTGTTTCAGGATAAATAAGGAGTAATCCTGTACCAATCGCAATAATACGCTCAATCCAATTACATTTCCGGTACCAATAACCAATCATCCCTGCACCAATGGCAATCATCCCAATAATTGCAGTGGCAACGACCCAGACAATTTCAGGAATCGAGGCACCGATCATCAGCATAGCCGGATTGAAGACAAACATATATGGGATGATAAATGCTGCAACGGCAAGCTTCGCTGATGTAACACCGGTTTTAATAGGATCTCCACCTGAAATCCCAGCTGCTGCAAATGCAGCAAGTGCAACCGGAGGTGTTATATCTGCAATAATCCCAAAATAGAACACGAATAGATGCGCAGAAATAGCGACAACGAGTGGAACTGCTGCATCAGGATTATCCAGCATCAATAGCGTAATAATCGCTGGAGCCGCGATTGTCGATGTTATGACATAGTTTGCAGTCGTCGGGGAACCCATCCCCAAAACGATAGCTGCGAGCATCGTAAAGAATAACGTGAGGAAAATGTTTCCTCCCGCGGCTGAAATAAGTCCTGTCGCAAGGCTCAAGCCTAGGCCAGTCTTTACAACGACCCCTACTATAATACCCGCACAAGCTGTTGCTGCGGCAACGGCAAGAGCTGTACGTGCACCATCAACGAGTGCATGAATCATATCCTTCAATCCAAGACGTGTCGACTTGTCGAACGCACTCACAACAATTGTTAAAACAATTCCGAGAAGAGCTGCTTTCATTGTTGCAATACCGGCTAATAAGAATACAATAATTCCAATAATCGGTAACAGCAAGTAGATTTTCTTTAATGTTTCTTTTCGATCAGGAATCTGATCTTCAGCCATTCCCTGTAAACCTACCCGCTTCGCTTCAAAATGTGTCATGATCCAAACACCTGTGAAATAAAGAAGGGCCGGAATCGCTGCAGCTTTGGCAATTTGCCAGTACGTAACACCGCCGATAAATTCAACCATCAGAAATGCGGCTGCCCCCATAATCGGTGGCATAATTTGACCACCCGTCGAAGCAGCTGCCTCAACACCGCCTGCAAATTCTTTTCGATAGCCAAGCTTTTTCATCATTGGAATGGTATACGAGCCCGAGCCTACAACGTTGGCTACCGAGCTACCTGAAATTGTACCTTGTAAAGCACTTGAGAAAATAGCGACCTTTGCGGGTCCCCCAACTAATCGTCCTGCCAAGACCACAGCAAGGTCGTTGAAATAAGCTCCAACACCTGTCTTCACTAGGAATGCTCCAAATAACAAGAACACAAAAATAAAGGTTGCCGATACACTAATCGGTGTACCTAAAATTCCATCCGTCGTATAGAACATCAGTTGAACAACACTTTTCAAATCTTGCCCACGGTGTGCAAGAAAACCAGGGAAATAGGGTCCCAAAAATGCATAGACTAAAAACGTCACCGAAATAATTGTAATCGGTAATCCTACCGCACGCCTTGCTGCCTCCAAAGTAAGTAGAATAGCAATTACACCTACAACCATATCTAGTGGCGAAACACGACCAACCCGTAGCACAAGTTCGTCAATAAGTAATGGCCAATACAAGCCAACTCCTATTGCAAGAAGTGACAGGATTATATCGTAAAAAGGTACTTTATTCCTTTTAACGCCAACTTTTTTTCTAGCGGGGAATAGGATAAAAATAAGTGCCAGTGCAAATCCTAAGTGAATCGAGCGTTGAATATAGGCGGTGAAAGGCGTACCAATCGATGTATACAATTGGAAAATAGAAAAGGCAAGTAAACCAAAAAAGACAATTTTCTTAAAAATCCCGGTAACATTTCGGGTGTTCGATTCAGGATCATATTTTTGAAGTATTTCTAGCTGTTCCTCTTCTGATAGCATTTTAAACTCTTCTTGCTCTGATTCTAGAACTTCTGAATCATTTTGCTTTATCTCTTTTCCCATTCATATTAACCCCCTTCAGCATTTGATAGGCGGATAGTTTTTTCACGTGAAATGTGTATGACTTTCCCCTAACTAGCTGCTTTTTTAAGTTCAATTCAGTTCCAACATATTGAAAAGCTAATTCCGCATCTACATTACCAATTAGCATAACAAAAGAGTCAATGACATTATCATCATATGTAAGCGTGTACACACCGTCATTCACCGACAATGTTTCTCCTTCTTCCGCATAGCCAGGTAAACCGATAGCCAAATCTTCATATTGCATTGAAACGAGTCGGATTTTTTGATCTGCGGTTATTTCATAAGACTCGATAACATCAGTTAGATGAATGGAATGGACATACCGAATTCGAAAGCTATTATCGCTTTTTATTGGAAGATAGTAGAGCTTTGGATTTTCCGTTCTATGCTCAGTGAACGTAAACGCTTGTTTAAAAGGTAGAAAAAAGATTACCACGACACCAAAAAGAAAAAGCGGAACTATTACTTTATATTTCATCCGCCTCTTCCTTCCTTACAATCATTCAGCTAACCAAAATAAAAAAGAATAGGGCGGCGAAGCCTAACGCCTCACCGCCCCGCTTAGATTACAATGTATTATTTATTTACTTCATCAAAGTATTTCTGTGCTCCAGGGTGAACTGGAATTCCAATTCCATCAAGTCCTGTTTCAGCTTTGATTAGTTTTCCTTTAGCATGCTGAATTTTTGAAGCATTATCGTAAATCGCTTTCGTAATTTCATAGCCCAAATCTTCGGGAACCTCATTTTGAATAACGAGCATAGCACCTACAGAAACTGCTGGCGTGTCCTCAGCCAGTCCATAAGTTCCTGCCGGAATTATTTCTTTTGCATAATATGGATATTTTTTAATCAATTCATCAGCTTTTGCATCTTCAACCGGAACGACGTAGACATTTGCAACTGCGTTCAACCCTTCAACAGCACCCGTCGGAGTACCTGCTGTGATGAATGCAGCGTCAATTTGACCAGACTGCAAGCTTTCTTGTGACTCACCAAAATCGAGATTTTGTGGTTTAATATCATCCATTGTCAATCCATGGATTTCAAGAAGTTGCTCTGCATTTGCGTATGTTCCTGATCCAGGTGCACCAACAGAAATTTTCTTCCCTTTCAAATCTGCATATGTTTTAATTCCGTTCTTCTCAAGTGTAATCAATTGAACAGTTTCAGGATAAAGTGCACCAATAGCAGACACACCATCAATGACTTCACCGTCAAACATCAATTCACCTTTTGAAGCATAATAAGCAATATCTGTTTGAACGAAAGCAATATCAGCATCTCCATCATGAAGAGCTGTCATGTTTGCAGCCGATGCTTGTGAAGATTCCGCTGTTGTCTTAATGCCCGTAGCTTCTGTGATGAAATCTGCAAATGATCCACCTAATGGGTAGTACGTCCCCTGCGTCCCACCTGTTAAAATACTTAAAAAATCGTAATCCTCTTTTGTCTTGCCAGATTCAGAACCTTTCCCAGAGCTACCTGAATCGCTAGTATTACATGCTGCAAGTACAAGTAGCGCCATTAATGTTACAAAACCTAGTAAGCGTAATTTTGTCTTTTTCATTTCATTTCTTCCCCCTTTTTAGATTAAAAGTAAACTTAAAACTCATTCTATCATGAATACAAGACCTTTAGCTACCACTTTTATGATTACTCAGTTTTTTGCAAGCGCATTCAACTGTTTTGATAACAAAAAAAGCAGCCCGAAATAGAATCCTCCGCTGCTCGTGTCAATATATACTTACATTCGATTCAGATTTGTGCGCCTTTCACTTTCGTTTCAGGCATCGTATTATCCGGTGTAATATCTTCAAACGTTTCTCCTGCTTCTTCTAAGTCACGAGTTCTATGCGCTATACGTGATGCCGCACATGCCGCGATACTTGCCACAAGATCATCAAGGAATGTATGGACCCCGCTTCCCGCTTTCGTATCAAGCTCATGAATGATACCGGTTTTATTTTTATCCAAATGACCAAATGTCGTTACCGCAATAGAGCCATATGTAAACACAGCACCAAGTGCAATCGTTTCATCCACCCCAAACAATCCCTCATCAGAATCCACAATTTGCTGCAACGGAGCTGATAGCTTCCCTTGCTCTGCAAGCTCATCTAACTCAATACCAACCAATATTGCGTGCTGTAATTCTCGTTTGCGTAGCACACCTTCAACGGACTCAATGCAATGCGCCATTTCGAGTCCTTTATTATATGGTTGTTGTAATTCAAAAACGATTTCAGCTACCGCCTCTATTGTTACTCCGCGTCTCTCCAGCGCTGCTTTCGTCGCTTCCGTCACTACTTTTGAATGGACACTCTTTTGGTTATTAAACAATTCCGTTCAACTCCTTTTTTAAATTTTTAAAAATGCAATATAACCATTATACCTATAGTTAACGATATGTTACACTTTCAGTACACATACTCTTCTAGGAGGTCTTTCAAAATGAAATACGGGAAAATTGAAGATGTCACGATTTACAGTAAAGAACTTGACGAGGAGATGCAGCTACTCATTCACTTGCCGCATAACTATTCTCCCTTATATAAATACTCAGTGCTTATCGCATCGGACGGCAAAGATTATTTTCAGTACGGACGAATTGGACGCGTTGTCGATGAGCTAATGGATGCTGGAGACATTGAAAACGTCATTGTCGTTGGTGTCCCTTATAAAAGTGTTTCGGAACGGAGACGCATGTACCATCCTGAGGGGGATCGCCTCGAGGCTTATATTCGCTTCCTAGCACATGAGCTTGTTCCTTATATGGATGATAATTACCCGACCTATCAGATTGGTGCCGGTCGTGGACTCATTGGCGACTCTCTCGCAGCAACCGTTTCTTTACTAACCGCACTAAAATATCCAAACAGCTTCGGACAAGTCATCCTTCATTCACCTCTTGTCGATGAACACGTACTGGAAGCTGTTGAAACTGCACAAAACCCTTCACATTTATCGATTTATCATGTCATCGGACAGGGTGAAACAGAAGTGAAAACGACAGTCGACGGTGTTCGGGATTTTCTCACTCCTAATCGCGTTTTAAAAGATTTAATCGAAAGAAAAGGGTTTCCGTACTTCTATGAAGAATTTGAAGGAGACCATACTTGGAAGTATTGGCAGCCCGATGTCCGACGTGCTATTCAAAAAACTTACAATTTGTCAAACTGATTGCAGCCAGATTTGCAGAAATCAAGGCACTTGCGGCGTTCTAAAGCCTGAGTTCTATTATTCAGCTGGGGCTTGAACCCCACTAAGCTTGAAGGCATGTCTAGCATTCATCCCATCACTAAGAAGAAATGGAACTTTCTCCTTAGTCGTGGGGACTTTGGCTGAATTTAGTTAATTGATTTCGGACAAAACGGACATTTGTCGAACATTCTGGTATAATCAATACTAATAAAAGCCTTTACCAAATCACCCTTACTAGGAGGTAACATTATGAAATACGGCGTTGTTGCATTCCCTTCAAAGAAACTTCAGGACCTGGCAAATGCTTACCGTAAAAGATACGATCCGCATTATGCACTTATCACTCCACATATGACAGTAAAAGGTGTATTCGAAGCGAACGATCAAGAAATCGCAGAAGTGGCAAAAGCAATAAAAAAAGTGACAAATAAGCATAAACCCTTTGAATTGAGCGTTTCAAAGGTCAGCTCATTTGCTCCTATTACAAATACCATTTACTTCAAAGCAGAATTAAACGACGATTTAGAAGCATTGCATAAAGACCTAAACTACAATTTTCCTGGCGATGAACCCGAGTTTGCATTTGTTCCGCACGTGACAATTGCACAAAAGCTCACTTCCGGTGAACACGATGACATTATTGGTCAACTGAAAATGGTTGGTGTGGACCACACAGAAACAATTGACCGCCTCCATCTTCTCTATCAGCTCGAGGACGGTTCTTGGACAGTGTACGAGACTTTCCGCCTCGACGAGGATAACTAACAATTGGTTACAGTAAAAATTGTCACTTCTGACCACGAGCGGGAAGATGCATTTTCCGTCAGAAGAAAAGTTTTTGTAGAAGAACAAGGCGTACCACTCCATCTCGAACTAGACGATTACGATGAAGATGCGGCCCATTTTGTTGTCTATTCGATGACTTCACCAATTGGAGCAGGTCGACTGCGCGAAACGAGTACAGGTATCGGTAAAGTCGAGCGAGTTTGTGTGTTAGCCGAATGCCGAGGCCAGCATTTAGGGAATCTGATCATGAATGCACTTGAAGAGCATGCCAAAGAGACCGGGATGAATAAAATCATCTTAAATGCTCAAAGCTATGCGATTCCTTTCTATGAAAAGCTAGGATATGTCATTACATCACCTGAATTTATGGATGCAGATATTCCTCATCGTGCAATGGAAAAGATTATCACTGAATAAAAAAGGTTCGCTATGCATACAAGCACAGCGAACCTTTTTATTTAAATCAATCGCGCTCCGGCGTGATTGCGTTAGGATTTTGAATTGTGCCCAGCACAATTAACTCCCCTCAAACTCCCTATCATCCGCCGGAGGCTTAACTTGAATCAAGTTAAACATATGCATTAACCGAAAGGCCTTTACCAACCGCTTGTGAAATCGCGGGTGATAGATTTGCAGGATTTGGGTAAATAAACCCTTTAGCTACTAAAGATGGTGAGGCAACATGAGCAATATCCTTTACCTCCTCTTCCTTGTTATCCCGTTCCTGTTGAAATGCACCATGCGAATCCTCGGAAAAATTGAAATTGAATTTAACTTTGTTCACCCGATTGATATGTGCAAAATTATACGATTCCATATTCATCCGATTTGCATATTGCTGAGATTGAATTGGTTGAATTGGCAATAGATAACCCATTGTTAACACCCCTCTCTACTTATACCTATCTTCTATTACTAGTATACCCTTATTATCGGTATATAAAACCTAGTCTTCACTGAATTCTTTATTGTCTGCCAATCATATTTTGGATATCTTGTATATTAACAGACTTTCCATCCTTGATGATTGACCGAACGAGCTCATCTTCCGTATGCTGAGGTACCTCGCGTTTTGCCAGCTTTCCAACCTTTTGAATAATTTTTCTCACTTGCCGCTCATCATTGAAGTCTGCGAATTGGATTGCATTAGCCAGGGCGAATACTTCGTCCATCGGGACGCCCGTTTTTGATTCGATTTTCCGGAAAAATGAATCATTCATCTATAATCCTCCCCTCCTATAAGAAACTTTTGCCCACGATAATGAGCAAGATGAAGAGAACAACAATTAAAACAAATGTCGAACCGCCATAGTTATAGCCTCTTCCTCCATCGAATCCACCGCAGCCGTATCCGCCATAATAAGGATTGTATCCTCCATACATGAAAAACCCCTCCTTCCCTTCCACATATCCTATGCGGAGAAGAAAGAAAGGGTTGGGGAAAATGTCCCTACATTTTTCCCTTTGCTTTAAAAATGAAGGCAGCTATAAAACCAAATAAAATAGCTGCGCTAATTCCCGAGCTCGTCACTTCAAACATACCTGTCAGCACGCCGATGAAACCATGCTTTTCGGCTTCCGCCATGGCACCATGTGTTAACGAATTACCAAAAGATGTGATTGGTATCGTTGCACCAGCACCCGCAAAATCGATTAGTGGCTCATAGAGTCCAAACCCATCTAATACAGATCCTGCGACGACCAATATACATAACGTATGTGCGGGAGTCAGTTTCGCCACATCAAATAATAGCTGTCCTATGACACAAATTAACCCACCCACAATAAAAGATGTTATAAAAATTGAAATCATTATGCCCACTCATTTCATCGTTAATTCAACTGCATGCGCTATGCATGGAATCGTATCGCCTTGCTGGTACGACATGGGCGACAACAACGCACCCGTCGCAATAAGCAAAACGCGCTTGTACTCACCCGCCATCATTTTCCCGATAATTTCAGTGAAATAAACCGTAGCAGAACAACCTGCTCCACTCGCTCCAGATAAAAATGTCGGATCATCACTGTAAAATTCCACACCTGCATCTCGGAACTTTTCGGTCACCTCGACTCCTTGATTACCTATCAATATTTTGTATAATTCAAATCCTGTCTTACCAAGATCACCAGTCATAATACAATCATAATCACTCGCCTTACTCCCATGACCTGAAAGATGACGAGTTAATGTATCCGCTGCCGCTGGCGCCATTGCAGCTCCCATATTGAGTGGGTCTGTCATGCCAAGATCCGTGACACATCCGATCGTTGCACATTTAATAGAAGGAACTCCTTTTTTATAAGGAGTTACAGCCGCCACTCCTGCGGCTGTAACCGTCCATTGTGCCGTTTCAGCCTTTTGCGCACCGTACTCAACAGGATAGCGAAATTGTCGCTCAATCGCATTATGCTGGCTTGCCGCGCCAGCAATTGCACAGGTAGACATACCTGCTTCCGTCAACAATGCCGCCATCAGCAAAGAGGACACCGATGTCGCACATGCTGAAAACAAACCGATGTATGGTATACCCAAAGTAGAGGCACTAAAATTGGAGGGTGTCATTTGATTCACAAGATCGCCGATCAATAAAAAATCAGCATTACTTGGTACAAGATCCATTTTACTTAACGCAATCATGCAGGCGTCTTCAATCATCTTGGCATGGGCGTGCTCATTGGTCTTTAAGCCACACCGCTCATCGTCGTACACTTTATCAAACTGATCAACAAAGGGGCTTTTCCTTTCCAGTGGCCCAGCCGTTACACCTGTAGCCGCAATAGAGGGAGTCGTTTTGAATGTCAATAAACCGCGTGCTACCATGATACGATACCTAACTTAACTAGAATCGTTTTCACTAGCGCAACGGCAAATGCAGAAAACACACCAAAAAGTATGACTGACCCCGCTAGCTTAAACATATTTCCTCCTACTCCAAGTACATAGCCCTCAGACTTATGCTCGATAGCCGCGGAAATAACCGCGTTGCCGAACCCCGTAATTGGCACAGCACTCCCTGCTCCGCCAAATTGACCAAGATTCTTATAGTAACCAAATCCTGTTAAAAGCATGGCGAAAAACACCATCGTCGCGACAGTCGGATTACTCGCCGTCCGTTCTGTAAAATCAAAAAACACCATATAAAATAGTGCGACAAATTGACCAATCAAACAAATCGTCCCACCTGTCAAAAAGGCAAATATGACATTCCGGAGCAAAGGTGTTTTAGGGGACGTTTGCTGCTCTAATTGTGCATATTTTTTTTCATCCATTACGTCTCTTCCTTTAACAATAGTTTTAGCTTATCGATTTTTTCCGTCATGTCTTTTGTATGACTCGATTTTATAAGCTTGTTAGCTTCCATCCATATTTTTCCGTCGGCTGACACCGTAACGTCTAACTCAGGGTATTGTTTTTCTAATTGTTTTTTCAAGTCTTTTTCGATTTTTTCTTTTTTGAACCTTGAAAATGTTTTAAGCGTAACTCCCATCAATAGATTATTTTCATGAAATACGGTAACTGCCCCAGTAAGATGCGGATCTTTCTTAAATACTTGTTCCACCTTTGTGGAATCCTCACTTGAATCATTGTGAATCCGGATTCCGTTTTCTGAACAACCCGCTAGTAGAGTAAGCACAATAATCATTAGGCCAAATTTCCGGATACGCGTCCCTCCATTTTTTTCACAGTATGCCTTTTTCATCTCAACTTTATTCATAACCGGTTCGTCCGCCCTAACATAGCCGACTTTAGTGCATAAAGTATAAAGAATTGAGAGAAGGAGGTGGAATTAATGGGATGTGGAAGAAATGATGATGTGGCGGATATTCGCCGGGATGATAACTGTATTTGCGAGGTCGTTCGTGCGATTCGACGAATACAGGATATTCGTGATGACATAGATTGTGATGATTGCAGAACTGATTGTTTCTTAACACCGCTTGGTAGCCTAGTCAGTCCTTCACGCCAGCGGGCAAATACTCGGGTATTTATGCTAATGAACGATGAAGGTGATCCATTCAAAGCAATGTTCAATCATAGAAGAAGACGCCGTGATAACGACAGAAATTTAACAAATGAACAAGCAAATGAAAGAGATTGCGAAAGCTGCTTCTCAGTCTTCTTTAGGGTACAAAATGTATTTGACAACTGCTGTGCAACGCTACAAGTTCTCGAACCACGTAACAGAAACGGGAGAAGAGTAAATTTATTCAAACACGGTAAGCTTGATTTTGATGCAATTTGTGAAGTGGAACGATTTGAGGCAACTGGTTCATGTGTCACAGTCGACTTAAAGTGCTTCTGTGCAATTCAATGTGTAAGAGACGTCTTCATCGATTGCGACGAAGACTAATTGATTTACATCAGCAGGAGCCCCTGCTGATGTAAATCAAGCCTCCGGTGGATGTCACAACTTTTGCAGGGAGTTCAATTGTGCAAGCACAATTCAAAATTTGGACGTAATTACGCCAGAGCGTAATTGATTTACTAACCTGCAATGCCCAGCCTGCCCTATCGGTTCATACCGATAAGGCGGGCTTTATTTAAGCAGTGAGCTGTTTTGAACTAAACAAAAAAAGCAGCACGGATATATCCGCCCTGCCAATAACATTTAGTCCTCAACAAAAGGATCGCCTCGCCAAAGGATTTCTTCAATTTTTGCCATTTCTACAGACACTAATTCACTCGCATCCTCCCCGACCCCAATCAAAACCGTCTCTCCTTCAATTTTTTCAATAGACCCCGTTAACGTTTCATCTTCTAATACAAACTGCAATGGTCGATAAACCTGTCGTGAAAACGGTGTTCCTAAGTACATAATTTTCCGCACTAAGGAAGGCTCCGCCACTTTTACAGCTGCCGGCTGTTCTTGCTCTATTTCAATCTCAACTTCCTCGTCAGCACTCACCATTTCAGGCTCTTCTCCACTTAATATAAAAACTGACGTGCTCTCCTCTTGCCTCTTTACCACTTTAATATAGACAGGTGGTCCCTGAACAAACAGTAATGGCTCATTGTTCAACATGATTGGCACATCCTTTTTTCTATAGTATATGCGCCCACAATATGGGTGTTCATTAGAAAATTTTATCCAAAAAAGAAAAGATGTTCATCAGCAATTTACAATTCGCTGATGAACATCGTTGCAAGACCAAGATAAATAATTACACTAATTACATCATTCAATGTTGTGATGAAAGGACCAGAAGCAACAGCAGGGTCAATTTTCATCTTATGCATGAGTAATGGAATGAACGAGCCAGATATTGTTGCGACAAAAATGGATACAAAAATCGCTACCCCCACCAGTAGGCCAATGAGGAATTCATGCTTCCAAACATAAATGAGTCCAACAACAAATATTGCACAAGTTCCTCCTGTCATAAGCCCTGTTCCTGCTTCGCGCAGCAGTAGCTTAAATTTACTTTCATCCTCTACATCACCTGTCGCAATACCGCGTACTGCAACTGCAAGTGCTTGCGTTCCACTATTCCCAGCAGTCCCCGCAATGAGGGGAATAAATGCTGCAAGAAGCGCCACTTTCGAAATCGTTTCTGTAAACAAATCAATCAAATTTGCAGTAAGCATCCCTAGCACAAGCAAAATAATGAGCCATGGCAATCTTTTCTTCATTGCAGAAAAAGAATTTTTGTCAAAGGTATCCATATTGGAAACCCCGGCGAATTTAGCGTAATCATCCGATGCTTCTTCATCAAGAACATCGATAATATCATCGACTGTAATAATCCCCAGTATATGTTGTTGAAAATCAACGACAGGTATCGCAAGGAAATTATAATCCTTAATGGTCCGCGCAACTTCTTCCTGGTCATCGGACACTAGAGCACTGACAACGCGTTCACTCATAATGGAGCTAATTAGCGTATCTTCATGCGCAATAATTAAATCTCGGAGTGACACGACGCCAGTCAATCGATTATCATCATCCACGACAAATACATAGTAGATGGTTTCCGCTTTTGGTGCTTCGTTACGTAAAATAGTCATCGCCGAGCGTACTGTCGAGTTTTGAGGAACCGTGACATATTCCGTCGTCATGATGGAGCCGGCCGTATATTCTTCATAATGGAGCAGTGCTTTAATTTCCGTCGCTGCCATTTTGTTCATTAATGTTAAATAACTAACCGCCTGTGATTTATCGAGTTCCTTCAGGACATCTACCGCGTTATCCACAAACATGTACGAAATCATGTCCGCTGCATACGTCGTGTCCATCTCCTGAAGGAACTGTTTGTATTCATTTTCATCAATTTCGCTTGTCTCAAATATTTCGGCAAGTTCCTTCGGAGATAAATACTGGTACATAGTCTTCCGAAGTTCAATCCCGACTTCCTCATAGAAAATCGCACGGTCATAAGGGTGTAGGAGAAGATACTCATCTCGGAAAGCTTGAATATCTTCTTGAACAAGCGTTTCCAGCAATTTCTCTTTGTTCAAAATTACCTCTTCTTTGTATTCTTCATGTGCATTCATAGCTACACCTTCCTTTCCAGCGTATATTCCTCTAAATAGGGTATTATAATAGCATATATTTCGTATAAAAGGGTGGTAAAAATGATGAAATTCGATATTATTGGAGACATTCATGGCTGCTTTGATGAACTCATTGTTTTAATTCAAAAACTTGGCTATTCAATGAAAAACGATATTCCCGTTCATCCAGACGGAAGACAGCTTGCATTTGTCGGAGATGCAATGGACAGGGGACCCAACTCACTCAAGACTTTGCAGCTATTATTTGATATGCAGGATGCTCACGCCCTCCATTATTCCCCGGGAAATCATTGCAATAAACTCTATAGATTTGTGAAAGGTAGCAATGTGCAAGTCACACATGGACTGGAAACGACCGCGGCTGAAATTAACGCATTATCCAAAGTACAGCGCAAGCAATTTCTTAACAGATACCGCCAATTCTATGAAGCGTTACCCTTATATCAGACCTTAAATGACGGTAAATTACTTATTGCACATGCTGGTATTCCCGAGCGTCTCATAGGCATTCCTTACTCAGAAAAAGTACGTGTTTTTGTATTATATGGCGATATTACAGGAGAAACATTACCGAATGGTAAGCCAGTACGACGTGATTGGGCAAAGCAGTACAACGGACAGGCTTGCATCGTTTACGGCCACACACCCGTCAAGGAGGCCCGCTTCTTGCAGCAGACCGTAAACGTCGATACAGGTTGTGTTTTTGGTGGCAAGCTCACCGCATTACGCTACCCAGAAATGGATGTTGTATCTGTACCCTCACAACAACCGTTTCTTCCTGAAAAGTTTACGGTTTTCGACTAATTTGGTGCATATCCGCTGGCAAATCACTTGTAAATTGCATATCAGTCCCCGTCAGCGGGTGTGTGAAACGAAGCACCGCACAATGTAGCGCTTGACGACCTATCCAGCGCCTCGAGCCACCGTATAAATCGTCACCAGCGAGTGGATAACCTGCCCATTGCAAATGCACACGAATTTGGTGGGTTCGCCCTGTATGTAGCACTAATGCAATCGTTGTGAGTTCATGTCCATCTTTTTCAAAATACTGCTGCACTTCTACGTCTGTCCGAGCGAATTGTCCATTCTCACGCACCATTCTCTCAATGATACTGCCATCTTTTCTACCAATCGGTTGTTCAATTGTGAATCTTTCTTCCTGAACCGAACCTTCTACAATTGCCACATATTGACGATGAAAACCGGAAGCAATCATCTGTTCACTAAGTAAATGATGAATATGTCGATTTTTGGCAATACAAATTAAGCCCGATGTATCTTTGTCTAGACGCGTCACAACGTGTACTGTTGCGGGTAAACCATTACGGACAAACTTTCCAGCGACGAAATTTGCCACTGTGCCTGCTGGATGATCGCGAGAGGGGATTGTACTTTGCCCTGCTGGTTTATTCAAAACAAGCAATGCTTCATCCTCATAAATAATATTAAGTACACCATTTTCTGGCTGTAATCCTTCACTCGGCTGTTCTGGTGGAAAAATAATCGCAACCTCATCCCCAACTTCCAAGGGATGCCTAACATTTTTTTCATTCCCATTGACAGTAATATGACCACCTTCATATTTCGTCGCAGTTAGCGTTCTTTTCGAAATTCCTTTCGAATGAAGAAATTCGCGTAGCAAAATCCCTTCTTCCTCTACGAGAAAAACGAGTCGAAAACGTAAATCTTTACTTAACATATTAAATATCACTATCGATGAAGGAATCATGCACCCGTTTCCAAAACGGAAATTGACGGAACCTAGCAAAGCGTACTTTTTCCTTCGCGACAACATATTCAATCGACTTGACATCTTTATGCAATAACTGCAAATGATCAATCGTTAGCATAAAATCTGGACCTTTCACAGGTTTCAGAATACATTTATGATGGTCGGGTAACACAAGTGGTGCACCAACTGTTCGGAATACACGATTGTTGATAGAAGCCATTTCCGTCAATTGCATAGCCGGAAGCGAAGGGTGGATAATTGCCCCGCCCAATGCCTTATTATATGCAGTAGACCCAGATGGTGTTGACATACATAGACCATCACCTCTAAAGCGTTCAAAATGTTCGCCATTCAGTTCAACGTCGACGACAAGCGTTACTTCAGATGATTTAATCGTCGATTCATTTAACGCCAAATACGTAGCACTTTTTTCTAAATTACGATAATTAATCGTTACCTCGAGCAATGGGTATTCGATGACTTCATATTCAGTACGCGCAATCGAAATCACTAACTTCTCCATTTCTTTCGGTTTCCAGTCTGCGTAAAAACCTAAATGCCCTGTATGAATCCCAACAAAAGCCGTATCCTGCAAACGATGCTGATACTTGTGAAATGCATGTAGCAGCGTCCCATCCCCACCGATGGATAGTACAATTTCAGGCTCATCCTCATCAAATACAAGTCCGAAATCAGTTAAATATCCCTTCGCCTCTTCCATTAGGCGATTCGATAACTCATCATTGCGTGATTGGATTGCAAATTTCAAATTCCTCACCTCTTTCTTCGATCCTTTTCATCATAGCTCCCTGTTTCTTTAAATGCGCTGAAATACTGTTGTGCATCTTGAATCTCATCGCGGATTTGGGACATTTCTTCATCCAATTGAAAGGCTGCCTCGGCTGCTCTTTCAAGTCGTAAACGAATTTCATTCGGCATCTCCCCTTCATATTTATAATTCAAGGAGTGCTCGATGGAAGCCCAAAAATTCATTGCCAATGTGCGGATTTGGATTTCTGCCAAAATCGTTTTCTCCCCATGAATGGTCTGAACAGGATATTTAATAATCATATGGTAAGATCGATAACCACTTGGTTTTTTATGTGAGATATAGTCACGTTCCTCAATGATTTCAAGGTCTTTTCGTTGGCGTAACGTTTCGACAACGGTACCAATATCATCGACAAACTGGCACATCATGCGAAGCCCCGCTATATCAGGTAATTCCGTCGCAAGCTCCGCCGACGGTTCAAAAGGAATCCCTTTTTCAAGTGTTCGATCATAAATACTGGCAAGTGGCTTCACCCGACCTGTCACAAATTCAACAGGTGTATGTATATCTTCCAAGTCATACTGGGCACGTAACCCCTTAAATTTTATCTTCAATTCATCTACCGCTTGCTTATAAGGTTCAAGAAATTGTTTCCATTGCCTCATCTGGACCCCTCCCAGCTGTTAGTCTACATCGTGAAGTATATCGTAGAATGCTTGTTCAACTGCTAAGGAAAATGCTTCCCCATAGTTATCATTTCCCTCAATATTATAAATAAGCATCTTTAGTTCATCTTTGAATCCCTTCAGTGACACAATCTTGTCTTGCCATGCTAATACTGGATCCACATCCAGCTTCAGCACTTCCAGCATAAGCGGCCACACTGGCTGCGTAAAATGGAGTTGCCGGTAGCCTTCTTCAATTTCCAATAAATAGACAAAAGATAAGTTTTCAGAATCAGTTATCATTTTACCCGACGGAATTCCTTGTAGGTCATCAGCCGTTGTAGCCAATAAAAAGCGGACTTCTTCTGCGTCTTGGATTCCGCTATCAATTTGAATTTGTATGCTCACAACTTCGTCTTCCCTTCATATGTCATTACGTTCAGTTTACCATACAGAGGGCGGCCTTGCAGTTTGGAATATGCGTTTTCTTTCGAGTATTGGTATACTGGTTAATAGAGTGCTATTTCGAAAATGACGGCCCTATTAGCAGAAAGGAAAGATCATGATGGATACACGTGCAATCCGTACATTAATGGAGATCAATGCCTTACAATCTTTTGGCTCTGTTCAATCGACTGCAGGACAAAACTCCTCTACTTCTCTATTTCAAATAATGTTAGAAGAGTTAGGAGGCCAATCATCTGTCACCAATTCCTTATCTTCCTTTTCTTCATCACTACTCAGCAATACAAATCAGATAGATAGCTTGCGCTATACAGGCAATAATCGTGTTTTTGAGCCTTCCGCACTAGCAACCATACTTAATTCAACACAGCAGTCGGAGTCTCAAGCCCGCTCAATGGATACTCAGCAATATAGTGACATCGTCAGACAAGCAGCAGAAAAATACGGACTACCTGAAAATTTAATCAACGCTGTCATTAGACAAGAATCGAACTTCAACAATAGCGTCGTCAGTCGCGCTGGTGCTGAAGGACTTATGCAATTAATGCCAGGTACAGCGAAGTTCCTCGGCGTGAAGGATAGTTTTGATCCTGTGCAAAACATTATGGGCGGAGCCAAATATTTAAAACAAATGCTGAATCAGTTCGATGAAAATATTGAATTGGCCCTCGCTGCATATAATGCAGGCCCTGGAAATGTAAAGAAATATGACGGCATTCCACCTTTCAAGGAAACACAGCAATATGTTCAAAAAGTGCTTGATTATGCTAGAGCATGACAGGTTTCCAACTGTAGTGAGATGTGGCTCGGTACGATTTATTTGAGAAAATTACATCGGGTTGGTAGAATATCAGTACAGTCAGAGCAAAGGAGATTGACATAATGATGCGAAAACCTTTGATCCCTTATGAGGAGATCGGTGCTGAAAAGTTGTCGGAACTTATCGACTTATTTTATGCTAAAGTGGCTGTTCATCCAGATCTATACCCTATTTTCCCGGGTGACTGGGCAGAAACAGCACGTAAACAGAAACAATTTCAAACACAATATTTAGGCGGTCCCAATTTATATACAGAAGAACACGGTCATCCAATGATGAAAGCTCGTCATAATCCTTTTCCAATCACACCAGTACGAGCGGAAGCATGGCTTTCTTGCATGGCCCAAGCAATGGACGAAGTCGGACTTGAAGGGAACTTACGGGACATCTATTACAATCGCCTCGCCTTAACTGCGAACCATATGGTGAACAGAAGCGGGGAGGATTATCTGTGAATCGACAAACATTAATGGAAAATTCGGTGATTCCTTCTACATGTACAAGACCCATCGAATTATATGTTTTCATTGATCCTTTGTGCGCGGATAGCTGGTCCCTTCAGCCTGTTCTACGGAAATTGCAACTAGAGTATGATCGTTACTTCACACTGCGAGTTGCTTTGCGTACTTCATTACCAACGATGAATTTACAATGCACAAAAAAACAAGTAGACGATCTAGCTTGTAGCAAAGTACATCCTACTTTCCCAAGTATCGCCGTAAAAGCAGCCGAATTCCAAGGTAAGCGTGCAGGAATGCGCTTCCTGTCCAAATTGTTTGAGTACTCATTTTTAAAATCTCGAAATGTCTCCTCTTTTTCAGTACTCGTTGAAATTGCCGAAAAATTGGAGCTAGACGTAGATGAATTTATCCTAGATTTTTCTTCTAAGAACGTCTTACGCTCCTTACAGGTTGATTTGTATATGGCCAAAGAAATGGAAGTCGATCAACCCGCTACATTCGTATTCTTTAATGGAAATATTGAAGATGAAGGATTGAAAGTAAGCGGCTTGTACAGTTATGATGTGTACGAACAAATTTTAGAGGAATTAATCGGCATGACGATCATGCCCGATATTCCTCCACCACTAGAAGATTTGTTCCGTCGCTTCGATACTCTTACCACAAACGAAATTGCCGATATTTATAGCATTTCGGAAAAGTCAGCCGAACGCGAGCTCAAAAAACGCCTGCTTCAACAACATGTTGAACGACTGTCATTCCAAGACACTACCCTATGGCGCAAAAAACAACACTGATGAACTTATATGAACACTCCATTTACCGGAATCTCACCGGTCGATGGAGTGTTTTTTTAGTAGAGATGACAAGGGGAGGGGTTTCTCTGACAGTTTGTCGGTTTTCTCTTGCAGTTTGTCCGCTTTCTCTTACAGTTCGCTTGTTCACTGACAGTTCATCGAGTTACTCTAACAGTTTGCCGATTTTCTCTTACAGTTTGTCCGCTTTCTCTTAAAGTTCGCTTGTTGACTGACAGTTCAACGAGTTACTCTAACAGTTTGCCGATTTTCTCTTACAGTTTGTCCGCTTTCTCTTACAGTTTGTCTACTTTCCCTTACAAATCGCTCGTTCACTGACAGTTCAACGAGTTACTCTGACAGCTTGCCCGTTTTCTCTTACAGTTTGTCCGCTTTCTCTTACAGTTTGTCTACTTTCCCTTACAACTCGCTCGTTCACTGATAGTTCCACAAGTTACTCTGACAGTTTACTAGTTGTCTCTTACAGTTTACCTACTTTCTCTTACAATTCGCTCGTTCTCCGACAGTTCAACGAGTTACTCTGACAGCTTGCCCGTTTTCTCTTACAGTTTGTCCGCTTTCTCTTACAGTTTGTCTACTTTCCCTTACACTTCGCTCGTTCACTGATAGTTCAACAAGTTACTCTGACAGTTTACTAGTTTTCTCTTACAGTTTACCTACTTTCTCTTACACTTCGCTCGTTCACTGATAGTTCATCTAGTTACTCGGACAGCTTGCAAGTTTTCTCTTACAGTTTGTCTACTTTCCCTTACAAGTCGCTCGTTCACTGATAGTTCATCTAGTTACTCGGACAGCTTGCAAGTTTTCTCTTACAGTTTGTCTACTTTCCCTTACAAGTCGCTCGTTCACTGATAGTTCATCTAGTTACTCGGACAGCTTGCAAGTTTTCTCTTACAGTTTGTCTTCTGTCTCTTACAGTTTGTCGACTTTCTCTTACAATCCGCTCGTTCACTGACAGTTCAACGAGTTACTCTGACAGCTTGCCGGTTTTCTCTTACAGTTTGTCCGCTTTCTCTTACAGTTCGCTTGTTCACTGACAGTTCAACGAGTTACTCTGACAGCTTGCCGGTTTTCTCTTACAGTTTGTCCGCTTTCTCTTACAGTTCGCTTGTTCACTGACAGTTCAACGAGTTACTCTGACAGCTTGCCGGTTTTCTCTTACAGTTTGTCCGCTTTCTCTTACAGTTCGCTTGTTCACTGACAGTTCAACGAGTTACTCTGACAGCTTGCCGGTTTTCTCTTACAGTTTGTCCGCTTTCTCTTACAGTTCGCTTGTTCACTGACAGTTCAACGAGTTACTCTGACAGCTTGCCGGTTTTCTCTTACAGTTTGTCCGCTTTCTCTTACAGTTCGCTTGTTCACTGACAGTTCAACGAGTTACTCTGACAGCTTGCCGGTTTTCTCTTACAGTTTGTCCGCTTTCTCTTACAGTTCGCTTGTTCACTGACAGTTCAACGAGTTACTCTGACAGCTTGCCGGTTTTCTCTTACAGTTTGTCCGCTTTCTCTTACAGTTTGTCTACTTTCTCTTACAATTCGCTCGTTCTCTGACAGTTCAACGAGTTACTCTGACAGCTTGCAAGTTTTCTCTTACAGTTTGTCTACTTTCCCTTACAATTCGCTCGTTCACTGATAGTTCAACAAGTTACTCTGACAGTTTACTAGTTTTCTCTTACAGTTTACCTACTTTCTCTTACAATTCGCTCGTTCACTGATAGTTCATCAAGTTACTCTGACAGCTTGCAAGTTTTCTCTTAGAGTTTGTCTACTTTCTCTTAGAGTTTGTCTACTTTCTCTTACAATCCGCTCGTTCACTGACAGTTCAACGAGTTACTCTGACAGCTTGCCGGTTTTCTCTTACAGTTTGTCCGCTTTCTCTTACAGTTCGCTTGTTCACTGACAGTTCAACGAGTTACTCTGACAGCTTGCCGGTTTTCTCTTACAATTCACTCGTTCACTGATAGTTCATCAAGTTACTCTGACAGCTTGCAAGTTTTCTCTTACAGTTTACCTACTTTCTCTTAAAGTCTATCGTCTTTCTCTAATTGCCTGCCAGATTTCTCACCTAGCACCTTTGCCCGATGTCGATAACGGAGTTTTATTTTTTCCCACACTAAAAAGAACCCTTCTAAAATAATGAAAGGTCCTAAACTTGTTATCGCGGACGATTTATTCGACTATCCGCAATATAAAATGCAGACTTGAATTTACCTTGTTTTATTAGTGTAGATTTTGAAAGTATATAATAGGCTGCATTTCCATCTTTTAAATTCAAAAAACTTCGACATTCCCTGCTAGTCATCGAATTTTTAACAAGCTTAAACCAATCCCGAATTCCATCGTTATAAGGGTCTTCGGCTTTCTTTGAACAACGCTGACAATACCAGGTTTCTCTGTTTTTCTGTTGGAGTTGTCCATGACAATTAGAACATAACAGTCCTTTTCGTAAATCTTCCGGTTGAATATGATAATAGGAACATAAAGGAAACGGATTGAATTGCTGTTGTTCAGCGTGGAGCAACTCTGATAACTCTTCTATTTTACCAATTGTGAGAATTCTTTCAGCCGATCTTAACTTTTGCAGATAGAAAGGAATTTGTTTTTTATAAATGATAGGGAAATCGTTTGGGGTATCTATCACTTTTGTATTTGGATTTGCGAGAACAAGGAGTCCAAGTGTTTTTAAATGAATTCCACGTCGTCGAAGCCATTCATCGAGATTCGACTTATTCGATTCAATTTGATAGACCGGACAATCGAGAACCACTTCGTCGCCGGTTTCAAGTACTTGCACAAGGTGAGGAGGATTGGGTATAAATCGGACTGAATCCTTCAGAGTTTTCACTTCTATAATTAGGACGTATCGCTCCGTAATAATCAAAGTATCAATCTGAAATGTGAATTTTGGGGAATTACACAAATGGACATCCGTAAAGATCTTCATTACCTGTGGAAATTGAGTTCGTTCAATATAAGAATCGACATTGCATTCTCCTGAGTAGCCGGCACCAATTCGATAAAGTTGTTTTTGCAAATACTGGACTTTTCGATGTTCAGGGGGAAGCCGGGCAATCAAACGAGGGATTTCTTGAAGTAAAATAGGTTTTTTTCTGTGAATAGTAGTACTTATGAGATTCATCTCCTTTTAGTAAACTGATAATTCTATTTAATTATACTGAAAAGGATAGAAATTGACAATAGCTGCATGATTTATCTACACCAGATTTATAAATCTTTAAACAAAAAAGAGCATCCAGCTCCTGGGGGGAAGCGAATGCTCTTTTACAAAGGGAATGGGAGAAATGTTCACGTTCAAACAAAAGGGGTGTATGTTTGGTATGTGATCTATTTCACATCCTTACTTTATCACAAAATAATAGTAACAGCAACTTTTCACAATCGATTTCACATGAATGTCACAATTAATTTTTCGAAAGAAGCAATCACTGATAGTTATACAACAGATATCATTACTATATAACAGCCTATTCCAATTTACCAATTACGATCACTAAAATTATTATGAAATAATAAAAAGCCTCCTCATCCACTGAATAGGACAAGGAGGCTAGGCAAACAAAACAGTTTATTTTTTCAAAAGAAGTGATTCTAATTCGTTTAGCTTTTCTTCAAAGACACGACAAGCTTCTTCAATTGGAGCAGCGCTTGTCATGTCGACGCCCGCTTTTTTAAGCACTTCAATCGGATAATCTGAAGAACCTGCCTTCAAGAAGTTATTAATATAACGCTCGACTGCTGGCTCACCTTCCGTCAAAATTTGATTGCTTAGCGCTACTGCCGCACTATAACCTGTCGCATACTGATAGACATAATAATTATAGTAGAAGTGTGGAATTCGCGCCCATTCAAGACCAATTTCCTTATCAACGACAAGATCTTCACCAAAGTATTTTTTATTTAGCGCATAATACTCTTCTGTTAGCTTGTCAGCCGTTAAGGCAACACCTTGCTGATCCAGCTGATGAATCAAATGCTCAAATTCAGCGAACATCGTTTGACGGAAGACCGTCCCACGGAACCCATCCAACCAATAGTTCAGAAGATAAATACGTTTTTGTTCATCGTCAATCGTTTTCAGCAGGTGATCATTCAAAATAGCTTCATTCACAGTCGATGCTACTTCTGCTACGAATATGGAATATCCACTGTAAACGAATGGCTGGCTTTTACGTGAGTAATAGCTGTGGACACTGTGTCCGAATTCATGTGCTAACGTAAACAAGTTGCTGACGTTATCTTGCCAGTTCATTAAAATATATGGATTTGTACCGTAAGCGCCAGAAGAATAGGCACCAGAGCGTTTGCCTTTATTTTCACGAACATCGACCCAACGATTATCCAATCCTTCCTGAACAATCGAAACATAGTCAGCACCAAGCGGATGGAAGCTGGCAAGCATCGTCTGAGCCGCTTCTTCATACGGGATTTTCATATCCACATCTTTGACAAGTGGCGCGTACATATCCCACATATGAAGCTCTTCAAGGCCGAATACTTTTTTACGCAATGCTACATAGCGTTGAAGCAAATGCACGTTTTTATTAATGGTCGATACAAGATTTTCATAAACCTGTTCTGGAATATGATTATTCGACATGGCTGATTGACGTGCTGAGGAATAATTGCGAATACTTGCATTGACGTTATCACGCTTCACATTCCCCGATAATGTCGATGCAAACGTATTTTGAAATTCTCCATATTTGGAGTACGTTGCTTTGAAGGCATCCTCCCGAACACGAGCATCATCACTTTCCAAAAATCGGATATAACGACCGTGTGATAATTCAACTTCTTCACCATTTTCGTCTTTCACTGTCGGAAATGTTAAATCTGCATTATTCAACATGCTAAACGTTTCTGAAGATTTTCCAGTCACCTCTGATAGCTGCGCTAAAAGGGCCTCCTGTTCAGCTGGCAAGACATGTGGCCTCTGTGCATTAATTTCTTCAAATTCTTGTTTATACAGACCCAATCCTTTATGCGATTCAACTAGCCTGTCCAATTGAGCTTCGTCCATCGCCAATAGCTCCGGTAAGAAGAAGGATAGGGCTGTGGACACTTTTACATACAAAGTTTTCACACGGCTATCCATCGCTTGATAGAAGCTGTTTGTCGTATCTTGGTCGGACTTCAAATGTGCATACGTATAAAGACGGCGCAATCTTTCCGATAACGTATCACGGTAAGTGAGAGCAGCATAGAGCGCATCTGCTCCATTATGCAGCGTCCCTTTAAAACTTGCTGCTTTGTTGGAAAATTCCTCGACTTCTGTGTAGGCTTTTTCCCATGCCTCATCTGATGCAAAAATATCCTCTAAACGCCAAGTTTCCTCCACCATTACCTCGTCACGTGTCAATACTTTGTTGTTCGTTTCTGCTGACATCTTTATTCCCCCTTCTCCCGTTACTTCGGGAAGCGAATCAGTTCTATTTTCTCAATTTTCATACCGCTTTGCAAGCAATCTTTCAGAAAATAGCCTAAAAATAATCATTTCATCAATAACTTGGTGATTTTGAAAGGACTCAATGCCTTCTGCGATTAGAAAATCGCGATATACTTGGCACGCTTTCTCTTTACCCATAGTTGGAATTTCCATTCTATTTATAAAGTGTCGAATGTGGCCATCCGTCAACTCCTTGAAACTCATCCCTTTACGTCTCATATAGTAAATGAGACTCAATTGCCACTCACAATCATGTTCACGAAACGACTCGCTATGAGCAACTGGGAGCCCAACCCACTGTGGAAGATTTGTTGGGTGCATACGCATTTCATAACACATTCTTAAAAAAGGGTCATTTACACCTCTTCTGCTCAATAAAATACGAGATTGCAAAAATTCATTGCGCATTGCCAAATAGATAGATATATATTGTTTAAGCTCTTCTTTAGTTGGTGTTTTTGGCCTTGCAAAAGGAAATACTTGCTTGTCTACTGATAACGAACGATGGATACCAATATATCGTTTACCAGCAACATGAACAAGATTAGAAAAATAATAGAAGCGTTCTTTTTGGGGTTTATATGTGAGTAATGTATAGCCTTCAGGGTGTACGTGGGTAAAAAAACTTTCGTGGTACTTGGAAAAATGAAACAGGCCGACACCGTAAGCGAATCCAGTGAATTTTGTTGGGGTATGCAAAATCCAAATCGGCTTCATGCCAATACTTCGATAACCATTAGATCTCGACTCCATTTCCGAGATAGGAATCGTACTACATTGAAACTCGATAGGTATCGTACCAGATTTTGTAATCACGAGAATGTCGGGGCGCTGTGATAACATACGCAAAAAAGGTTCGAGTTCTACATGCTTTTCCCGTTTTTTTAACAATCCATACAGTTGTTGTTTTCCCATTAAATGCTCCGGCGTTTCCCCTTCTGAAAAAGTAGCCGAACAGGCTGTATCTTTTTTATGGGCAAAATGCGGAATGACGATGTCACCTACCTTTAATTTAACGGGTGCATTGCATTGGGGACATAAGAATGTACGTGAGTTTCGCCATTTTCTTAACTGATCCCTTGTTAACTCTGGCGTTAGAATAAGTAATTCTCCATTTTTCGATTTTGCTGTTAGTATGTTAATCTCCTCCCTTTGCCCAATTTTACAAATATTCCGATTTAATTGCAAGAAAAAAACAGCTATCCTACACCTAGATAGCTGCTTGTTTGTTATTTCGTTCCAAAATAATGTTGAATGGTAGTAAATACGTCAGAATTCATGACGACTTTACCGTATTCCTTGAGTCGATGGATTGTTAGATTAGATGGCATTCCAAATTCAGATACGACACTGTATAAATCTGTTTTACGCCCTTCATCCATCGTTTCATCCTCATATGCCACATGCAAATAGTAGTGATCATCATATGAATAGAGTGAAGTCTCAACGCTATAACTACTCATCCGTTCAGCGAGTGGAATGATGTCATCAAATTCTTTGAAGACAAATACATTGTCGAGCCATTCTAATGTACCACCACTCATATCCGGCATGACTTCTTCCTCTTCGCCGAATATTTCACTTTCATGTGGAAACATTTTTCTTGGATCAGCCATTCCGAAAGGTGAGTCTAACGCTTCGCCATCATCGGACATCTGCGCTCGAGTTACTGTCACTTCGATTCCACCGCTCATCGCATGGACCTGGATCCACAGTGGTCCCTCAATTTCGAACTCAGATTCGTCATTGATTTCGTCCATCATTTCCCAGAAAAGTTCCTCACTTTTGTCGCGATTATACCAAACTTCTTCTCGCGTAAAACCGCGTTCTTCAATGTCAATATATGATAGAAAAAATTTAACTGTATTTTCGTTAATGCGCTCTATTTCCATTTCTTATTCTCTCCCTTCCTATCACTTACGCCTCTGCGTAATTGCGTTGGGATTTTGAAGTGTGCACAGCACAATTAACTCTCCTCAAAATCCCTAACATCCTCCGGAGGCTTAACCTGAATCAGCAAAAGAAATTGCTGATTCAAGTTAAACAGGATCTGACCGTCCCCTTCAATCAATGTTCGTAAAAATCCTGCAATGCTTATACTTAATATATGACCATCCTGCCAAATTTGAAAGGGTTCTGCCTCAGGATGAATAATTTTGATAGTAATAGCATTGTAGAAAACATCCTCCGGGAAAGCAAGAGAAATCATTTACGCCCGGCGAAATTGCTTCCAGATTTTGAATCGAGCTTGAGCCCTTCAGGAATGAGGGATTAAAATCTGTAACATTCGCCAGAGGCTTTATGTTTATTCAGCTCGTGTTAAATCGTCCGCTGAATAAAAATAAAAAAGCTGACGGGTTTACGGCATTTTTCAATGTCAGTTCCCATCAGCTTTCACTATTGTCGGATTAGTTTACCATGCGCCGCGCTTCAAGCAGCTGATAGGCTCTAACTTTTCTCGGTAGGAAACGACGAATCTCATCTTCATTATATCCTACCTGTAATCTTTTTTCATCGAGAATGATTGGTCTTCTCAATAAGCCAGGATGTTCTTGGATTAACTCATATAGACGTTGTAGCGGTAAGCTTTCTACATCTACATTAAGCTTTTGGAAAATCTTCGAACGCGTTGAAATAATCTCATCTGTTCCATCTTCTGTCATGCGAAGAATTTCTTTTATCTCGTCAATATTCAAAGGTTCCGAAAAAATATTTCGTTCTGTATACGGAATATCATGTTCCTCCAACCATGCTTTGGCTTTTCTACATGATGTACAGCTTGGAGATGTAAATAATGTAACCATCATATGCTGACACTTCCTTTCAGTAGGATTGAATGGTAAAAATTATATTTGTACAATTAAATTAGAATAATTTTAATGTGGTTATTACTAAACCCTATTATACACATATTCATTACTGATGAATACACTTTTTGAAAAATATTTGCTAAACGATATAGGTTTGTCACAATTCCACAATAGTTAGTGGCTTTATCGCAATTTCATCTCGTACTTATTTCGGCTCTATACTGTTATACCCAGTGAGTTGAATATTTAAACATCTGATTTGTCAAATAAAAACTTTTCTCATTTAGGTGAGTACTAATTGAAAATAATTAGGATGCCTACACTTATATAATACGTTTATCAATGGGCAAAGGTTTCATCTATATTCAAAAAAGTCCAGAATTTTTCTGGACTTTCTTTTTACGGTTTATAATTAACACCTTCAGAATAGCGATTTCCTGCGTTCCACAATAAATACTCATCAATGCCGTTATCCTTTAGCCCTTTAATCTGTGCTTCAACTTCTGCTTTACCATAGTTCAAATAATTACCTTTTCCAAGCCAAGGTGCGCTAAAGTCTTGAATCCACGGCCGCGATACAGGCGGATTTTCGAGTTCAGCTAATTTTGCATTTTCAATCTTAGCATATTCTGACACAAGTTTGTATGGCTCAAGATCCGGTTTCGCAATACCAAAATAGGATGTCCAGTGGCTCGGGTAAATCATTGAGGAAATGACATCCACATTTCCGGAAATCTTCAAGAAGTTTTGACCAATCCCTGGAGCCTCTGGGAGCGTTGCTGCGTAGCCGAAGATATCTACAGAGACTTTAACTCCGTATGGTTGCAATTGCTCTCTAGCATACGCAACAAAGTCTGTAATGGCTTCCACACGTCTTTGGACAGCATCAAGTTCAGATGCCTCATATGTTTCAAATGTATACTTCAAAGCATCATGACGCTTTTCAAAGCCTTCTGGAAAGCGCACATAGTCGAACTGAATTTCTTGGAAGCCCATTTTGGCTGCTTCAATTGCTATGGCGATGTTATGATCCCATACTTCCTTCATAAATGGATTAACGAAGGATTCACCTCGTCCATTTTTCCATACTTCATTACCATCCATGAAAGACAGCTCAGGACGTTTTTCTGCAAGTACACTATCTTTAAAAACAACAATTCGTGCAATCGGATAAATCTCTTTTTCTTCAAGTGTTTTTAACATTGCATACGGGTCTTTTATGTAGGGCTTACCAATGTCCAATGCTTTTAAAGGAGAATCATCCGCAGGTTTATACGTAATATTGCCAAAATCATCTTTAATATCTATAACCATGGCATTCAGATCTGTCGTATCGAGTAAATTTGTCAAATACGCAAAGCGCTGTCCCCCTGCTGAGTGCCCTGTTACGTAAACACCACGAACAGCATCCGGATACGTAAATGTCAGTCCAGAATCAAAGCGGAATAGCGGAGACGCAGCAATCAGTTGCTCATCAATCACTTCAAATCCATATGTACGTTGTGCAAAATCTTCCATCTGCTGATCCTCTTCAGCAGTGGCCACCATCGGAATTGCCAATCCAGCTGTAAGAAGCACGGCTGACATCCACTTGACTATTTTCATATTCACACCGACCTTCCTATTCTTTCATTCTAACAAAGCAGCTAGACGAATAATAGAGAAAAACATGAAAAGACCGGTTCTCTTGTCGAAAACCGGCCGCCTTACTGCTTATTTCTTAATCAATTACGGCTCGGCGTAATTGCGTCCAAATTTTGAATTGCGCGTGCGCAATTAACTCCCTTCAAAAATTGTGACATCCGCCGGAGGCTTAACTTTATTCAGCTAGGGTTTGAACCCCCACTAAATTTGAAGGTATATCTAGCATTATCCCATCACTTATAGAAGTGGATTATTTCTGCTGAATTTAGTTAAACGTTTCAAATTCGCGTTGTGAGCAAAGGACAAAGTGTCCCGGTGTCACTTCACGCATGATCACTTCTTCATCCTCACTATACTCATGCACTTTTGGATCGTAGCTTTTCCGTACCCGATTGCGTTCGTAGTCAGGGTCCGGTAACGGGATTGCGGATAGCAAGGACTGTGTGTACGGATGTAACGGTGCCGTGTATAACGTTTCAGCCGGACCAAGCTCAACAAGTTTTCCGTAATACATCACACCGATTCGATCGGAGATATATTTGACCATCGACAAATCGTGCGCGATGAATAAATACGTCAATCCTTTTTCCTCTTGGAGCTCTTTCAACAAGTTAACGACTTGCGCTTGAATGGAAACATCTAACGCGGAAATCGGCTCATCCGCAATGATGAATTCTGGTTCAACAGCTAATGCACGTGCAATTCCAAGACGTTGGCGTTGACCGCCCGAAAACTCATGTGGATAACGATTGGCGTGCTCACGGTTCAATCCTACCGTTTCTAGAAGCTCATGGACACGCTGTGTGCGCTCCTTTGGATTTTTCACCAAGCCGTGAATATCAAGCCCTTCTGCAATGATGTCCAGCACTTTCATGCGGGGGTTCAATGATGCATAGGGATCTTGGAAAATCATTTGCATTTTCCGATTAAACGCCTTTAGCTCTGTTCTCGATTTCTTTGTATGGACATCAACACCGTCGTAAATAACTTCCCCACCCGTCGCATTATACAAACGGATAATAGTTCGACCTGTTGTTGATTTTCCACAGCCTGATTCTCCTACAAGCCCAAGTGTTTCACCTTTATAAATATCAAATGTAATGTCATCAACTGCACGTACTTCATTCTTTTTACCGACATTAAAATACTGCTTTAAGTTTTTAATTTCAAGTAATTTTTCAGCCATTACTGAACACCTCCTGCATTGCCTTCGTAATAGCGGCTACCCGGGAATCTCTTCATACGTTCGATAACTGCTACTGGTGGTTCCACTTGCGGCGCATCCGGATGGAGTAACCATGTTGCAGCATAATGCGTTTCACTTACTTTAAATAACGGCGGCACTTGTTCCATATCGATTTTCATCGCATATTCACTACGCAGCGCAAAGGCATCTCCTTTTGGTGGATTCAATAAATCCGGAGGCGTACCAGGTATCGCATATAACTTCTCTTCTGTTGCATCTAGTGAAGGCATTGAGCTTAGCAGTCCCCAAGTATACGGGTGTTGTGGGTTATAGAAGATTTCATCCACCGTCCCCACTTCTACAATCCGCCCACCATACATAACGGCTACACGATCCGCAACGTTTGCCACGACACCAAGGTCATGTGTAATAAAGATAATCGACGTATCAATCTTTTTCTGTAAATCCTTCATCAATTCAAGGATTTGGGCTTGAATCGTCACGTCGAGTGCCGTTGTCGGCTCATCTGCAATAAGGATTTTCGGATTACACGCCAATGCAACAGCGATAACGATACGTTGACGTTGACCACCTGAGAATTGGTGAGGGTATTGCTTCATACGCATTTCTGGTTGTGGCATACCGACCAGACCCAACAATTCAACTGCTTTTTTCCATGCTTCTCCTTTTCCAAGCTTTTGGTGTTTAAACAGTGGTTCCATAATCTGTTTACCAATTGGCATCGTTGGATTAAGTGAAGTCATCGGATCTTGGAAAATCATCGAAATATCTTTTCCACGTACTTTTTGCATATCTCTTTCAGATATTTTCAACAGATCTTTTCCGTCAAATAATATCTCACCATTTTTATACTCCGTGCTCGATTTTGGTAGAAGTCGCATAATCGATTTTGTTGTCACCGATTTACCTGACCCCGACTCACCAACAATGGCAAGCGTTTCCCCTTTAAACACCTCAAAATTTACACCTTGGATTGCTTTCACTTCACCTGCAAAAGTATGGAAGGAAAGCTCCAGGTTTTTCACTTCAACAATTTTCTCCATTTTGCTTTCCTCCTTTAATCTTTCATTTTCGGATCGAGTGCATCACGCAATCCGTCTCCAATTAAGTTGAACGCAATCATGAGCAAACTCAATACCAATGAAGGGAATAATAGCATATATGGCTGATACGCAATAAACTTATACCCGTCATTAATAAGTGTTCCTAGTGATGCATGCGGCGCCTGCAGTCCAAGTCCGATGAAGCTTAAAAATGCCTCAAAGAAAATGGCAGTCGGAATCGTGAACATCATATTAATAATAACGATTGCCATCAAATTCGGCAGTAAGTGCTTACTAATAATACGCGTATTACTTGCGCCTAGTGTTTTAGCTGCAAGGACAAACTCCATATTTTTATATTTCAACACTTGTCCGCGTACAATCCGCGACATCCCAATCCATCCGGTTATCGTTATCGCAATGATGATGGATAATATCCCTGCCTCCATAATCATAATCATGAGAATCACGATAACTAACGTTGGGATACCAACCAGTATTTCAACAATACGCTGCATGATGTCATCGGTTCTTCCTCCATAATAGCCGGAGATCCCACCGTAAATAACACCAATCACAACGTCAATGACAGCTGCTACAAAAGCAATAAGCAAGGAAATTTGTGTCCCTTTCCATATACGTGAAAATAGGTCACGTCCAAGGCTGTCCGTTCCAAACCAATAGTACTCATCTATTTTTTTCAACTCATAAAGATCTAGTGTTTTTGAACCAAGTTTTCCCTCTCCATCAAAAATCCCTAACTTTTCAAGACCTGGCACTTTTGGTGGTAAATTAGCATGTGTTACTCTTACATTCTCTGGATCATGCTCAACCATAAACGGTCCAACGAAAGCCATGAACACGATAAAAATGAGGATAAACATACTAACAATCGCAGCTTTATTTTTACGAATACGTAACCAAGCATCCTGCCAAAAGCTTAAACTTGGCTTTGAAATTTTTTCTGCTTGTGAACTATCGACTGTAATCTGTTCAAATGAATCTTTCGGTAATTTCTCCATATTATTCGTCATTACTTGGAACCTCCAGACAAACGGATACGCGGGTCAATAACCCCATATAAAATATCCACGATTAAAATAATCACAATTAAGAAAATGGAGAAGAATATCGTCGTCCCCATAATGACGGCAAAGTCATTCGAGTTAATAGATTTTACGAACTGCTCACCGATACCCGGTACTGCGAAAATCTGCTCAACAACGAGAGAACCTGTCAATAGTCCTGCGGCAACTGGGCCAAGTATCGTAATAAGCGGAATCAACGCGTTACGAAACGCATGTTTGAAAGCGATTTCAAAGCCATTCGCGCCCTTCGCTCTTGCTAACAAAATATAATCCGAACTTAATACCTCGATCATTTCCGTACGGATAAACCTCGCAGCAATTGCAACTGGTCCCATAGCTAATGCGATAGATGGTAGAATACTTGACTTCCATCCTTCCCATAATCCTACAGGCAGCCATTCGAGCCATACTGCAAAGACATATTGTAAAAGTACTGCGAAAACAAATGAGGGAACGGATATACCAATAATTGCAATAATTGTACTACCGTAATCCCAAACTGTATTTTGTTTTAATGCTGCAATCATTCCAAGAACAATTCCGATTAACGTCCCGAAAATAAGTGCTTGGCTACCTAATAGAGCTGAGTATTTCAATTTTTTCACAATTAAATCCTTTACATCGGCACTCTTATATTGGAATGATACACCGAAGTCGCCTTTAGCTAGGTTCCCCATATACCGAACATATTGCACTGGAATTGGATCATTCAAGCCATACTTTTCATAGACAACTTCCCTTTGCTCAATGGATAATTTTGCTGCGGAAGCTAACGGGGAACCTGGAAGCAGTTTCATAAGCACAAATGTAAATGACGCTATGAGAAATAGTGATAGGAACATATAAACTACACGTTTAGTAATATATTTTGCCATGTTTGCACCTCCTGAATATCTTCAATACACTCTATAAAACTTTCAATTCTCACAGTCTAATCAATTACGCAAAAGCGTAATTGCGTCCGGATTTTTTCGAACACGCTCGAAAAGCTCCCTTAAAAATCCGTGACATCCATCGGAGATTTTATCATCGTTCAGGATAACCGATGAACAGTAGACCAAACTACATTCACCCCACCACTTATAGAAGTGGAAGTTTTCTGCTGAACGAGGATAATACAATGAATTTTGAGACAGTTTGATTTCAGTGAAAAAGAGAGTACATGGACAGCAATGGCCATATACTCTCTTTTCTATGAGATTTCAAACTTTCAAATTCTTACTTCGCTTCTGGAGCCATATATGTCCATTTGTAGCTGTAGTCTCCACCGAATGGGTGTGTAGCAAGACCTTGTACATTAGGATTCATAAGAACCATTCTTCCACGTTGGTACTGTGGAATAACAGCTGTATCTTCATCTAGAAGTAATTTCTCAGCTTCTGCAAATGCTTCAAAACGTGCGACTGGATCATTCGCAAGTGTTGTTTTTGTAGATTCTACAAGCGCATCATATGCAGGGTTAGAGTAATTCATTTTGTTTTGCGGGCTAGTTGTTACAAACAATTCGATGAATGAGATTGGATCCTGGAAGTCAGGTCCCCATCCAGCTGATTGAATATCGTAATCACTAGTGTCATCAAGCTCAAGACGAACTGCGAAAGGTACTTCTTTTAGTTTGATTGTCAAACCTGGAAGGTTTCTTTCGAATTCTGATTTGAACCATTCTTGTTGTTTCTTAGCGTTTTCAGTGTCTCCACCAAGAATTTCAATTTCTAAGCTGTCTACGCCAAGTGTAGCGAGACCTTTTTCCCAGTATTCAAGTGCTTCTTCTGGGTTATAAGAAGTGTGCTCTCCGCTATAATCACGGAAGTCTTTACCGTTTTCATCAAACGTGAAGTCTGATGCAACTAGGAAGTTAGCAGCAATAGAACCGTTTGCAAGTACTGCTTCTGCCATTTCTTCTTTATTGAATGCACGTGCAAGCGCTTTACGAATATCTGCATTTGCAAGTGGTGTAGCTTCACCATTACGTTCTTGATTCAATTTGAAATAGAATACTGCTGTTTCTAGCTCATTGATGATGTTTGGATCATCTTGATATTGCATTGCATATTCAGCAGATAGTGTTACACGGTCTTTTTTACCTTGTTCATATAGTTGAACAGCTGTTGAAGTTTCTTTCACAACGTCAACAACGATCTCTTCAAGTTGTACTGTTGCAGCATCCCAGTACTTTTCGTTTTTAACATATTTCCAGTTACCCGTACCATCCCAGTCAGTTAATGAGAATGGGCCGTTATAGATCATGCTGTCAGAATTAGATGCATATGCATCGCCTTGAGCAGTTACAAATTCTTCGTTAAGTGGATAGAATGTTCCGAAAGACATTAATGATAAGAAATAAGCAACCGGACGTTCAAGTTCAACAACAAGTGTTTTATCGTCTTGTGCTGTAATACCAAGATCTGCAATTTCTGCAGTACCTTCGCCGATTTCAGTTGCATTTTTAATCATACCAGCCATCAAGTATGGTCCATAAGGAGAACCAGTAGCTGGATCGATTGCACGTTGCCAAGCATAGACGAAGTCATGTGCAGTAACAGGTGTACCGTTAGACCATTGTGCATCACGAAGTTTGAACGTATACGTTAAGCCGTCTTCACTAATTTCTGGCTCACCATCAGCCATACCAGGTGTTGGAAGGCTATCTGCGTCTAAACGGTAAAGCCCTTCCATGATGTTGTTTAGTACGTTAAAACCAACAGCATCTTCTGAAACTGATGAGTCAATGGATGGAATTTCCGCAGATTCAATCAGGTTCAATACTTGTGGTAGTTCTGCTTCCGGAGTCTCAGCAACCGGTTTGTCTTCTTCTTTGACTGGATCTTTAGTGCCTGCATCTTCTGTTTTGTCGCCACACGCCGCAAGGAACGCGCTTAGTACAAGCAAAATGCTTACAAGCCACATAAATTTGTGGTTTTTCAAATCAATGACCTCCTCAAAATTGTCTGAAAACTACTTACAATATTATTATACAATGATTCTTCTAGTTGTACATCCCTTTTTTCTATTTCATCGTGTTCTACGACAGATATTTTATTGAAAAACTGATTGTATCAGCGTTTATAACGTTATATTCCAATATTTCTGATTTCGGAATAAACTGCAGTTTATTGATTTTTTAGTAGTAATCCTATATTATTATTCAGAATTGAGGTGAGAATATGAAAAAAGTGATTCGAAATTTCTTCATTGCACATCTAGTAATTGTCTTGATTATGCTTGCCTATTTTAAAGAACTGACATTACTCTCCTATATAAATTCATCTTTTCTTATCGGAGGGACGATTACGTTTATTGGTTTAGTTATTTTTGTATTTTCTACTGGTTTTTTTGATGTATTCACTGTTACAATGCGAAAAATGCTTACACCGAAGAGACGAATGGAGGATGTTATGTCCATGCGAACGCCCTCTGAAATTTTTTCAGCACCCGTTTCCCCATTTTTAGGAACTGGCGCCCTTATTTTAATCGTCATGGGGATTGGGCTTGTTATTTATTATTTCTAAGTAAAACGAAGCGTGTCTATTGCAAACCAATCAGTGTTGTATTATAATTTTGAAAACAATTGAGCGAATGGCCATGAGGGAAATAGTAGTCCAGTCGTCGTTTTCTAGAGAGCCTGTGGTTGGTGCAAACAGGTAAACGGCATTGAATGAATGGGTTCCTGAGCCTGACAAGTGAAATTTTATGTAGCTTGTCACGTCCCCCGCGTTAAGGGTATTTGAGTGGCCTTCGGGCAATTCGGGTGGTACCACGGTTGATAAACATCAGTCGTCCCTTTTACAGGGGACGGCTGATGTTTTTTATTCGTCTACAGGACGTGGGTGTGCAACCATTTCCGCAGGACGCGGCGTTCTTTGGTTGCCTTCATTTGCGACAGGATACCGCGCACTTTAGCCGCGGCAATTATCAGAATTGGAGGAGATTTTTTTATGAAAACTATTTTTTCAGGTGTACAGCCTACTGGAATTGTGACGCTTGGCAACTATATCGGGGCGTTCCGACAATTTACGGAGTTGCAACACGAACAGCAATGCCTATTTTGCATTGTTGATCAGCATGCAATCACTATTCAACAAGACCCAACAGAATTGGCAAAAGCGATTCGTTCGCTCGCTGCACTGTATGTAGCAACTGGGATTGATCCAGAAAAAGCGGTATTGTTCATCCAATCCGAAGTTCCAGCGCACGCACAAGCTGGATGGATTATGCAATGTATTTCGTATATCGGAGAACTAGAGCGCATGACACAGTTCAAAGATAAATCAGATGGTAAAGAAGGTGTCTCATCCGCACTTTTGACATACCCACCATTAATGGCTGCCGATATCCTTCTATATAACACGGATATCGTTCCAGTCGGTGATGACCAGAAGCAGCATGTTGAATTGACACGTGATTTGGCTGAGCGCTTTAATAAACGCTACGGCGATGTACTGACAATTCCAGAAATTCGCATCCCTAAAAATGGTGCGCGCATTAAATCGCTTCAAGAACCTTTGAAAAAAATGAGTAAATCTGATCCGAATAAAAAAGGAACGATCTCACTTCTAGATACACCGAAGGAAATCGAGAAAAAAATCAAGAGCGCAGTAACTGATTCAGACGGTGTTGTGGCTTATGATGTGGAAAATAAACCTGGCGTATCCAACCTGTTAACAATTGAATCAGCACTAAGCGGCATATCTATCGACGATTTAGTTATTAAATATGAAGGTCTTGGCTACGGAGCATTCAAAGCTGGCGTTGCTGAAACAGTCATTAACCACCTTTCTCCAATCCAAGATAAATATTACGAGTTGCTCGAATCGCCTGCACTTGACGATATTCTAGACAAAGGTGCCGAGAAAGCACATGCCATTGCATCTGTTACCCTCGGGAAGATGGAAGCCGCGATGGGACTCGGACGTAGACGGTAAGAATAAGTACCAACACGGCTAGTACAAAGAGCATGAAGTCGGCAGTATGCAAAATATAGTAGAAAATCTGTTGCCATTCATATCCAAGTGCTCGATAATTAAAATAAAAAATCATATTCGATACGGTAACAACAATTAGTCCATAACTGATAAGAAACAGGAATAGGCGTGTCATTGTACATCTTCCTTTGAATTTTCTTTAATTATATGACTGCATGGCCCCCTTTTAGACGAAGGGGGCTTTTATTATTGAAGGACTGGTGGAACTATTATGGTGAATTGATGGACTGTCAGTGTAGGTTGGCGAACTTTAAGAGGAAAAATGGGAACTGTCAGTGTAAACGGGTAAACTGTAAGAGTAAAACGGAACTGTCAGTGTAAACGGGTAAACTGTAAGAGTAAATCGGAACTGTCAGTGTAAACGGGTAAACTGTAAGAGTAAAACGGAACTGTCAGAGTAAACGGGCAAACTTTAAGAGTAAATGGGAACTGTCAGTGTAAACAGGCGAACTGCAAGAGGAAATCGGAACTGTCAGTGTAAACAGGCAAACTGTAAGAGTAAAACGGAGAACTGTCAGTGTAAACAGGCGAACTGCAAGAGTAAAACGGAACTGTCAGAGTAAACGGACAAACTGTAAGAGGAAAACGCAGAACTGTTAGAGTAGGCAGGCAAACTGTAAGAGGAAATCGGAACTGTCAGTGTAAACAGGCGAACTGCAAGAGTAAAACGGAACTCTCAGAGTAAACGGACAAACTGTAAGAGGAAAACGCTGAACTGTTAGAGTAGGCAGGCAAACTGTAAGAGTAAAACTGAGAACTGTCAGGTTATACAGGCGAACTGCAAGAGTAAAACGGAACTCTCAGAGTAAACGGACAAACTGTAAGAGGAATACGCAGAACTGTTAGAGTAGGGAGGCAAACTGTAAGAGGTAATCGGAACTGTCAGTGTAAACGTGCAAGCTGTAAGATTAAAACGGAGAACTGTTAGAGTAGGCAGGTAAAATGTAAGAGTAAAACGGAACTGTCAGTGTAAACAGGTAAACTGTTAGAGTAAAACGCAGAACTGTCAGTGTAAACAGGTAAACTGTTAGAGTAAAACGCAGAACTGTCAGTGTAAACAGGTAAACTGTTAGAGTAAAACGCAGAACTGTCAGTGTAAACAGGTAAACTGTTAGAGTAAAACGCAGAACTGTCAGTGTAAACAGGTAAACTGTTAGAGTAAAACGCAGAACTGTCAGTGTAAACAGGTAAACTGTTAGAGTAAAACGCAGAACTGTCAGTGTAAACGGGCATTCTGTAAGAGTAAAACGGAGAACTGTTAGAGTAGGCGAGCGAACTGTAAGAGTAAATCGGAACTGTCAGTGTAAACAGGTAAACTGTAAGAGTAAAACGCAGAACTGTCAGTGTAAACGCACAAACTGTAAGGATAAAATGTCGAACTGTAATGACAAACACCCCACTCCTCACTCAAATCAAAAAAGACGCCCCATTTAACTGGGACGCCCAATACATCTTAAATTTTCTTAAAAACAAGCGAAGCGTTATGTCCGCCGAAGCCAAGTGAGTTGCTCATTGCGTACTCGATCTCCGCCTTACGCGCACCCTCCGTCACATAATCAAGGTCACATTCAGGATCCGCATTGACAAAATTAGTTGTCGGTGGCAAAATACCTTCCTGCAAAGCCTTTACTGTGAAAATAGCTTCCAATCCACCTGCCGCACCTAATAAATGACCAGTCATTGATTTCGTTGAACTCATCGCAAGCTTATACGCATGTTCACCGAAAACGGTTTTAGCTGCCATCGTTTCGAATAAATCATTATACGGCGTGCTCGTTCCATGTGCATTAATGTAGTCGATTTGATCCGGAGCGATGCCGCTTTGTTCAATCGCCTGAGCCATTGCGCGTGCGCCGCCTTCTCCACCCGGAGCTGGTGCCGTAATATGATGTGCATCCCCCGTTGAACCATAGCCAACTAGCTCAGCGTAAATTTTTGCACCACGCGCTATCGCATGTTCATACTCTTCAAGAATTAGGATACCTGCTCCTTCACCAATAACAAAGCCATCCCGTTCTGCATCGAACGGACGTGAAGCTGTTGCTGGATCTGGATTTAATGACAACGCCGTATTGGCACAAAAACCAGCAACCGACATCGTTGTAATCGGCGCTTCAGCCCCGCCCGTAATCATCACATCTGCATCCCCGCGACGAATCACTTCAAATGCATCCCCAATCGAATTTGTACCAGATGCACAAGCCGTTACCGTACAAGAGTTAATGCCTTTTGCACCAAGATGAATCGATACTTGACCTGATGCCATATCAGGAATCATCATCGGAACGAAAAATGGACTCACACGACGATACCCTTTTTCAAGGAATGTCTTAAATTGCTGCTCATGCGTTTCCATCCCCCCGATTCCAGAACCAATCCACACACCTGTCCGAAGTGCCAATTCCCCTTCTAATTCAAGGTTTGCATCTTTCATCGCCATGACAGAAGCTGCTAACGCGTAATGCGTGAAACGGTCCATTTTACGTGCGTCTTTCCGTGGGATATACTCCTCTATGTCAAAATCCTTTACTTCCGCTGCTACTTTTACTGGAAACTGGTCGCTATCGAGCCTAGTTAATGGCCCAACACCAGATTTCCCTGCTAAAACCGACTGCCATGACTCCTCAGCCGAATTTCCGACCGGAGAAATTGCTCCGATTCCTGTTATGACTACACGTCTTTTTCCCATGTGACAATACTTCCCTTCTATCTAGTTAATGAACCCATTCCCTGTTTTTCACTTCATATTATTATCTTCCCCATTTAATGCACAGAGCACCCCATGTAAGTCCGCCACCGAATCCAACAAGAACAAGTATATCATCATCTTTCACTTTACCATCAGCAAGATCATCGACAAGCGAAATTGGAATCGACGCTGCCGAAGTATTGCCATATTTATGAACCGTTTTCGACATTTTTTCGACCGGCAAACCAAGTCGTTCACGTGAAGCTTCCATAATACGAATATTTGCCTGATGAGGAATTAAGAAATCGACATCTTCCTTCGCCAGTCCTGCTTTTTCAATAACGTTAACAGCCGATTCACCCATTTGGCGAACAGCGAATTTAAACACTTCTCGACCATTCATATGCAAATACTTATCTTGGTACAGATGTTTACCGCCACTGCCATCCGCGCCAAGTTCAAATGACAGGATCCCTCGACCTTCGCTTACCTTACCGACGATTGCAGCTCCAGCACCATCACCAAACAAAACAGCTGTATTACGATCTTCCCAGTCCGTAATTTTCGATAATTTCTCAACGCCTACGACAAGTACATAATCATAGACACCCGACTCGACAAACTGCTTCGCCGTCACAACACCATACATAAAGCCCGCACACGCTGCAGAAATATCCATTGCCGCGGCATTCTTTGCTCCTAAACGTTCTTGTATCATCGTCGACACAGATGGAAATGGTCGATCTGGTGTAACTGTCGCAACAAGTATTAAACCGATTTCCTCTGGTTTAATACCTGCACTTTGAATCGCATCTAGTGCTGCATTGTATGCCATATCAGATGTATCAGTTGAATCATCCGCAATATGTCGCTCTTCTATACCCGTCATTGTCCGAATCCATTCATCCGACGTATCCATACGCTTTTCAAGATCCGCATTCGTCACAATATGTGGCGGTACGAATTTACCGATGCCTATTAGCCCCGCATTCATGCCAACATCTCCGTTCTTATCATCTATTATTAGTACCTGGTATCAATCATAAAAGAAATGCGCTCATTTTACAACCCACCGACACTTTTTAGCCAAATAAAGTGACTATTTACACGGATATTTGTTTCTACAATCGGTTTGCTATGATATGATGAAGGATGAAATACTATTGTAGAGGTGAATTCAATGAGATATATCATGACATTCTTTTGGTCAATCGCTTTAGTTTCAATGTTAAACTACGTAGCTGGGTCAATTGCGAATATTCCTGTGTTCGATTTTACAGGTGGTTTAATCGTTGCGGTTATTGCCGCGCTATTAGTCATCTTCATTGGTGAAGCTTTGCCAGAAGGCGAAGTTGCAGACCATTAATCAACAATAAAAACCATCTCCCAATAAGCGGAGATGGTTTTTTATTTGATTCGGCAGAATTCGTGGATGAATCTATAACAGCAATTCGATTCAGTTTGATTTATTTCACTTGAACTTTTCAAGCGCTTCTTGAAGATTGGCTGATGAACTGTTCAGCATTTCAATTGTATGAACAAGCGACTCAATCGATTCATTTTGTATATCGGAGGCAGCTGCGACGGCTTGCGTTCGACCTGCATTTTCCGATGCAAGGGACATGACTTCCTCCATTGAAGCGAGTACTTCTTCGGAACCGGCAGACATTTCTTCCGTCACGGCCGATACATCTTGAATTTCATTATTAACATTCTGCACAGCATCTAACACTGTTGTTAAATCATTGCCAATTTTTGTCACTGCTTTTAATCCTTCCACCATACCTGTAGAGCTTGTTCCCATCATCGCAATTGCATTAGAGCTCAATGATTGGAATGAAGTAATTTCATCTCGAATTTGCTCGGCAGAATGACGTGACATTTCCGCGAGTTTTCGAACCTCACCTGCAACAACTGCAAAACCTTTGCCTGCCTCTCCCGCACGAGCTGCTTCGATTGCTGCATTAAATGCAAGAAGATTTGTTTGTTCCGCAATGCTTGTAATGATACCAACCATTTCTTCTATAGAATTAAAGTTGGATCCTAGATCATGCATAATCGATTCTGATTTTTGGACGGAGTGCCCTACTTCCTGAATTTGACCGACAACATGCTGTGCATCTGTAACACTGGATGCAACAAGGTTTTCCATTATGTCCGAAGCCTCTGCCACACTGGAGGATGACTGTGCAATCCGATGTATCCCAACTGCCATTTCCTCCACAGCTGTTAGCACCTCACGATTATTCGTTTCTTGCACCTCGCTAGTCAATGCAATTTGGGAAATACTGTTCGTAATTTCACTAGTTGACCCTCGGACATTATTGACAACTTGTGTCAATTCGCCATTCACTTCAATAAGCGAGAATGCAGTTTTGTTCATGTTAGTCATCATCTGTTTCATTTGAAGCACCGACCGCGTGAAAGATTCTTTAAATGAAGTGATTTCATTTTTCCCCATCGTTTGGACAGCCCTTAACGACTGTTCGGCTTGTGTCAAATTACCTTCTGCAAACTCCAATGCAGCTTGCTCCATTCCATTTAACGGATAAAGCGCACGTCCGACAAATCGATGCATGATGAACATGGCAATTGCAACAATCACCAAAATAATACCAATATAAATCGGCAAGTTTGCTTTTAATATTTCAGAACGAACCGTACCTACTGAATCGGCCGCAATGTCTACACCGACAATCGCAATCTTTTCCCCCTGATCGTTATAGACTGGAGCGAATGCAGAAAGATAACTTCCATAATCGGGGTCGTCGATAATATCCGCTGCGTTACCTTCGCCTTGTACTGCCCCTTCAACGGTTTTGTACGTCGTGAATTCATGTGATTCTCCAATGCCAATCGCGTCCGTTGCTTCAGGGGCCGCAGCATCAATTAAAAATTGTATCGGTTCCTCCGAAGATGCTGGGACTGTCATTGTATAAAGAAATAGTACTCCACTTTTTATCTGTAGATCCAATAATTCGGCACGAAGTTTCCAATATAATTCAGATTCAGTCATCGTACTCGCCACTTGTTCATACTCTTTTGCATCAAGCAACGACGCAATATGTTGCGCTGTGCTGACTCCCTGTAAACTGATCGACTTGGTAACTGTTTTAGATGTATTTAAATATAAGATTACTCCGACCGCAATTAATACAGCAATCATCGCCCCTGCTATGTAGAGAGTAATTTGCCGGCTTAGTGAGGACTTTCCTCTCATCATTTTACACCCCTGTTCATAGAATAGTTGTTTCTATTGTTATACCCTCAAAAAAATAGTTTACTCCCAGTCAAGTATTCTAATTTTATTTATGAATATAAAAAAGCTGTACGACCTAAAATCAGTCATACAGCTTAAATCTTACTATTTACTTATCGAACACCTAACGCCATTTTCGCGTAGCGTGACATCATATCTCTTGACCACGGTGGATTCCAAATGACATTGACATCCACATCTTTCACTTCTGGAAGCTCCATCAGTTCTTGTTTAATATTCGCAACGATTTGCGGTCCCATTGGACAGCCTAAAGACGTCAGTGTCATCGTTACTTTTGACGTACCTTCCTCGTCCAACTCAACATCATAAACGAGACCTAGGTTTACGATATCTACACCTAATTCTGGGTCAATGACGTTTTCTAAAGCACCCATCATGCTCTCTTTCATCGCCTCATCCATCTTTATCCCTCTTTCCGTTTAATCAATTACGCAAGAAATTTAGATTTCCTGCTACATCAAGTTAATACCTTCATCATAACAGAGTTCGCTTCAACCTTTCAAATAGGAAGCAAACCATTCTGTTGCTTGAAGCATACCCTTTCTCGATACTGCATGCCCCGCCGTGTCGTCCGATACAAACACAAAACGTTCTGGATTCGCTGTATAGTCTTTTTTCACAGCCTCATAAAACTTTCGTGTTGGTTCATAAGGCACCACTGTATCCTGTTTGCCATGCCAAAAATAAACAGGGCGATTGTTCAATGCGGAAGAATGTATTGCCAAATCAAATGTTGATAAGGTATCCAGTAATCCTTGCTTTTCCTCATCTGTGATTGGTAGCTTAAAGCCACCACGTTCAAATTGAGCCATTTGCGCTGTCGATAGTTCCACAAAATTAGGTGCCCCCATCATAACGGAAGCTACGTCAACCCAGTCATACACCGTCAGACAACCAAGTGTTGTAATGCCTCCCATCGACGTACCACCTAATCCAATTTTCTCCGTTCCGATAAGTTTACGTCTCATAAGCTCCTCTCGAAGGAAACCTACTTCCTCAATCGAAGTCAAAACAATTTCCCAAAAACGTAGGCTTTGTTGGACCTCATCTAAGCTTTCATCTCGGACACCATGTAGATGCGCATCTGGTAGCAAGACACGAAAACCTTTTTTTGCGATATTATGTGCATAATGCAAATTATGCTCTTTCGCACTCGTAAAACCGTGCAGGAAAATGACAATAGGCACCTGCTTGTCTTGCAGCCCTTCCTCAACTATATGCAATAAAGGGATATGACCCCATTTTTCTTCACGAACAAACACAAGCAACCCACCCTACTTCAATTTAGTCTATTAAGCGTATCAAAGTTTTTCTAAAAAAACAAAAAGGTTGTTTTTATTCAACAGAATTTTTTGACTTAGAACCTTAACTAACGATAGACTATTTTATATAGAAGGAGGCGTTTTGTTGAAACCACATCTAATTGTCCTTGATCTCGATGGGACATTGCTAACAGACGAGAAAGTGATATCCGATAAAACTGCACGCACACTAAAAAAAGCGGAAGAACATGGTCACCATGTCATGATTGCAACAGGTCGGCCGTATCGTGCAAGTGAAGTGTATTACCGCCAGCTTGGTCTTCAAACACCGATTGTTAATTTCAATGGGGCGTTCGTCCACCATCCTGACAATCCATCTTGGAAAACGATTCATGAAACAATTTCCTTGCCCGTCGTCAATGAAGTTGTAGATGCCCTACAGCAATTTCCTGTTCAAAATATCGTGGCAGAAGTGATGGATGATGTCTACATGCATTACCATGATGAAAAGCTACTCGATATTTTCAACTTTGGAAATCCACAGATTACAGAGGGGGATATCCGCAATCATTTACAGGTGGATCCAACGAGCTTACTCATTCAAGCGGAGGAACAATCCGTCGATGCCATTCGCCGCCACCTTGGCGAAGTACATGCCGAAGTGATTGATCATCGACGTTGGGGCGCCCCTTGGCATGTCATTGAAGTGATTCGACATGGCTTACATAAAGCAGTCGGTATTTCACATGTTGCTAAATGGATGGATATTCCACAAGAACGCATTATTGCATTTGGTGACGAAGATAATGATCTTGAAATGATTGATTATGCAGGTGTTGGTGTCGCAATGGGCAACGCAATAGATCGTTTAAAGTCGATTGCCGATGAGGTAACAGCTACCAATAACGAAGATGGTATTGCGCAGGTGCTTAGTGAGAGGTTACACTTGAACTAACAACAAGTTTCCATTGGAGGGATTTTTATGAGAATTTTTGCTGATAGCGCTTGTGATTTACCAAAATCATTTTTCGAAGAAAACGATGTCACGCTTTTTCCATTGCATGTCCTCATTGATGATAATGAATATGAAGATGTTTTAGGTATTCATCCTAAAGAAGTATACGATGCCATTCGAGAAGGCAAGCATCCAAAAACATCACAAGTTTCTCCTGAACTATTTTTGAAAAGGTGGGAGGAGCTTGCAGCGTCTGGAGAAGAAGGCATGTACATCGCCTTTTCTTCTGAATTATCGGGTACGCATGATACAGCTGTCATGATTCGTAATCAAGTGCAAGAAACAAATCCAGCGATGAATCTAGTCATCATCGACTCGAAATGCGCCTCACTTGGTTATGGTTTGCTCGTACAAGAAGCCGTTCGGTTGCGTGATGCTGGAGAAAATTTGCAGGCGATTGAAGATAGAGTTCGTTTTATGGCCGAGCATATGGAGCATTTGTTCACAGTAGAAGATTTGGATTATATGGCACGTGGTGGACGTGTGTCGAAAGCAAGTGCGTTCATCGGCGGATTATTAAATATTAAACCACTTCTTCATGTCGAAGCTGGTAAACTCGTACCAATTGAAAAACATCGTGGACGTAAGAAAGTACTACGCCGTATGACGGAGCTAATGGCAGAACGCGGCGATCATCTATCTGAGCAGACAATCGCTATTAGCCATGCCGATGATGAAAATATTGCCCTTGAGCTGCAAGGTTTAGTGGATGAATTATTCCGTCCCAAAAAAATTGAAGTGCATATGATTGGCTCTACAATTGGTGCCCATACTGGCTCTGGTACAGTCTCTATCTTTTTCTTGAATAAATTAAAGTGAAACAGTAAATGAAAAACTCCAAGAATGGCAAATTTGCCGTTCTTGGAGTTTTCTATATTATACCTCTGTATTATTTTTTCTACCTTGCTTCCCTTTTTTCCAAACGGTAAAGAGGAACCCTAAGAAAAATACATAAATTAAAATCGATGCGATTAGGTAAGGTATATTAAACCCTTTATCCTCATCCGCAATATAAATTTCAGCAACTTCACGATCAAGCACGACGCGGAACACACCATCTTTAGCTTCTCGCACTAAATCGCCATCCAACACACCACGTAGTTTCTTATTGTCTCCAATGATTTCTTTAGGAATGGCAAAATCAGACGTATGCGTTGTATTATTGATAGCGATAATCCATGTTTCTTTATCAGATGAACGTTTAAAAACTGAAAAGCCATCTTCATTGTGTAAGATTTCGAAATCTCCCTTTCGGAACGTTTCGGATTGGTTACGTAATGTATTCAGATCAGCGATATACTCCATTAACTCCTGTTCAATCTTATAATTCATAAGCTGATGATTTTCTGGAGCCGCCTTACCATTCACTGCAATTTCAGTTCCATAAGGCATAATAGGTGTCCCCGGCATACTAAACAGCGCTACGGCCGCCAGTTTCCATCTTGTCGGAGGGAACATTCTTGCCTCTACAATATCATATGTGTAACGTGGTCCCGTTAAATCATCGAATTGGACCAAGCCATTACCAGTTCCATTAGCAAATAAAGATAAAGGTGAAACATCTGCATCCGTTACGACAAACGATTTTCTTAACGCATTCATCTTGTCCATACTTGGCATAGCGTCAAAGTTTGCAGCACTTTCTTCATTCGTTAATACATAGGCTTTTGGATTGACTGCCTTAACAGCTGCAATGACTTCATTGACGAAAGCAGTGTCGTATTTTGTGATTTTTGTTAAACGGATACCATCTAATTTATACGTTTCTACAAAATTAACGACTGCTTCCTTCAGCGCTTGTTGTACGGCTTTATTCGAATGATCCCAGTCGATTGCTCCATCTGATGCTGGAATCGCTTGAAATTTACCTTCTTTTGCCCACACATGGTTAGCGCTAACGCCCGCAAATGGAAAATCTGCAATAACAGCGATTTCTCTTTTATGAATAGCATTCATCATGTCATTAAATTCAGGTTCCGTTCCAAAATGCGGCTCGAGCTTTGTATAATCGAGCACTTTACTTCCATCATAGGATTCCGTTGCAAATATCGGGCCTAGTGAAATCATTGTAAAGCCCATTCCCGCAATATGCTCCAATCTTGTGCTAATTCCAGTGAAATCTCCACCATTGAAAGCATTGAGATCTTGCGTATTGACGTCAAAATCATTGCGCCCATCCCCATTATTAAAACGGTCAACGAGTAAATCATATATACTTTCGTCATCTATTGTTCGATCTTCCTCTGCGAAAACTCCCGCTGGATAGAGGGTAGATACAAGAAGCAGCGAAGTTGCAACTAGTCCAAACCATTTCTTCACTCTCACCAAAAAATCCTCCTCAAAAAAAGTCCTTCTCGTTTCACTTTACCAAACCAAACACAGGACTACCATGATTTCAATTTAAAATTGAAAATCTAACCCTTGAAATAGGTCTATATTGTGAATAAATGAAAAACCTACTGGCACGATTGGCCAGCAGGTTTTTCATTCATCATACATATCGTCATCTTGAATGGGCGTATTTCTTCTCGAAAGAACGAAGACGGAGATTGCAAAGAGTGCCATCAGCATCAACACAACTATAAGTAAAATTGGTCCGATACTTGTTTCCATCCCCATACCTCCTTATTTATTACGATAAGAAACTAACCCCAATGCCTATTCCAAATCCAAGGAATAGTGTTGCTAACATGAAAACGAAAAACAGAATCCAAAAAACTTTGACGCTTTTTTCTTTTGCAGAACGGACAAGAACCATTTCCATCATACCGATTGTGAGAAGTCCAAGTAAGAACTTAACGCCGTAAAGAGCTGCATCGATACTAGAGTACTCCATAAACAACATAAAACCTGAAAATAGAATTAAGACGTAAAACAAGCGTGCAATCATATGTCCAATTTTCTTACCTTTTGTTCCCTTTTCCAAGCCTGCTGTTACAATGAAAATAATAATTCCTGCAACCCATGTAAGGATATGAAAATGGGTTGTACTCGCTAAAAAATCCAAATTAGCCACCTCATTTTTTTATTCTACTTTACTAATCGTACCATATTATAATTCTACTGGGTAGAAATTTAGTTACAAGGTTGAGAACCCGGTACCCGGGCATTCAAAAAAAGCATAAGCGGTGCAGGAGTAACCACCATTCGAATGGTGACTACTCCTGCACCGCTTCTCATCAATTACGCCGCGGCGTAATTGATGAGACGCGGTGCAGGAGTAACCACCATGCGAAGGGTGACTACGCCTGCACCGCTTCTCAACAATTACGCCACGGCGTAATTGCGTTGGGAGTTTGAACTCCCCCTGTTTGAAGTACTTTTCTGGCATTCACCCCAGCACTAAAGGGAAATGGAACTAAATTCCTCCCCTATAGAAATGGGGGACTTCTGTAGCTGACGCTTCGCTTTCAGTACAAAAGAATTTGCTGATTCAAGTTAAATTTACCACCTTTTCGGCACTTAAATGTGTAATTTAAGCGATGTGAATTATAGGTGAATAGGCTTTAAACCCCTTTACAAAGGACTTTCTAACGAAATTGAACACCCCTCAAAATTAAATTTTACGCATTATTGGTTCATGCTGCTACCTTACTACAAAAAAGCACGCTAATCGGTAGTGAATAGCTACCAATTAGTGTGCTGTACACTGACCTCACATATTTTCGAATAAACTTTTTGATAGTCGACATTCAGATAGACACCTAAAAAAAGAGCATAAATGATGCCTGGTATAGACATCATTCATGCTCTTCATATTGCGGCTGCACCTGGCACCGAGCTTAATTAAAACGATTGACCAACGTACCAATACCTTCAATTGAAATTTTCACCGTGTCGCCTTTTTTCAAGAATGTTGGTGGTGTCATCCCTTTACCAACACCTGATGGAGTACCTGTTAAAATGATATCCCCTGGTTCAAGCGCTACATAGCGTGAAATTTCCGCGATTAGTTCGTCAATTTTAAAAATCATAGAGGCAGTGTTGCCATTTTGTCTAACTTCGTCATTGACTTTCGTAACAATCGACAAATTTTGTGCATTTGGAATTTCGTTTTTCGTGACGATATATGGACCCATTGGACAAGAGCCATCTAAGCTTTTTCCAAGGAAAAATTGGCCATGGGCTGCTTGGACATCACGTGCTGTCACATCGTTAGCGATTGTGTAACCGAAAACGTAATCATAAGCTAATTGTTTCGGAATATGACGTCCCTTTTTACCAATGACAACTGCCAGCTCACCTTCATAATCTAAGCTATTTGTAACATCGTCATGGATCGGTAACTCTTGTTCATCTGCCGCAATAGCAGTTGGAGATTTTGTAAAGATCATTAGCTTTTCAGGTGGTGCATCTGAGCCCATTTCTGCCACATGGTCTGCGTAATTTTTGCCGACGCACAGGACATTTTTCGGTGTTCTTGGAAGGGGTGACAACCACTCGATAGCTGTAAATGCATATTTAAAACGACCAGAGTCAGCATCTGCTCGTGCTTGTTCCGCAAGCTTTCTCACGCGTTCAACAAAATCCATTCCGTCTGCGATACCTTCTGTGATTGTTTGTGGAAAATCAGTATCTCCATATGCTTCTGCTATCGCTAACATATCCCATACTGCATCTTCCCTTTTCACTTTTGGACCGAATAATGTCTGACCTTCATAACGGAACGACAATAGTTTCATCTGTAAACCCATCCCCTCAGTAAGTGTTTTCCCTTATCCTCTACTGTTACGACATTCGATGACCTTTTCCCTCTTTATTCGACAACTTTTTTCCGTATGTTGCTTTTCTCCATACCCATTCAATCGGCCCCATTCTAAACTTCATCAACCAAATCTCAGCAATAATAACCTGAATGACGAAGATACCAACCGCGATCCAGACACCTGTTTCCAAGTCGACTTTGCCATACATGCCAAAGCCGTAGGAATAAAAGATTGTTGTCGCGACAATGGACTGCATAATATACGTTGTTAACGACATTCGTCCTGCCTTAGAAACCGGTCGGAATACCGTGCGGAGCAATGAAATTTGGCTGAGTAGTAATAGCAATCCGACATAACCCGCAGCTAGGATGGGACCACCGAACACCGATTGCAGCATTTGAGCCGATAACGTTGGCTCTCCAATAAACGGTACTGCTTTTAACCAAATTCCTACAGCTAATGCAAGGACAGTTATAATCGCAATGCGTCCTTTCATTTCCCCAGCACGCTCGAAAATTCGTCTTTTGGATAGTCCTGCACCTAGCATAATGAGTGGTAAAATAAGCACGAGCCCACTCAGTGCACCTAACAAGCCAAATGTTAACCACTCGAAAAAGCGAAAGCTAAAAATCTCGCCGAAAGAACCTAAACCATAAGCACTGATCGCCAATTCAATTTGCTGGATATCCACATAACCCGCCAACACTGAATTTGGACTCACTGCTTCTAAAAAGCGAGTCGCAGCGTAAAAGAAAGCATTTGGAATGATATACAAAAGCGCTGCAATCGGCAAAATCCACTTTTTAGATATTTTCACAAATGCAATCATAATAAAGCCCATTGCCGCATAAGTGAACAATACATCGCCCGACCAAACGAACCATGCATGAATGACACCGATACCTAGTAAAACAGCTAACCGTCGCGCCATCATTGGTGCAAAGGCTGACCTATTTGCCAACGTTTTTTCATATTGCATATTGAGCCCGTAGCCGAACAGCATTGCAAATATCGGATAAAAGCTGCCTTCTACAAAAATATCAATCACTTTAAATGTTGCCGCGTCACTTGGACTACTAAACCATGTATATGGATCCACATACAAATAAGGAGACTGAAAATGAATCATATTCGCTATAAATATACCTAGTAATGCGAATCCTCGCAGTAAATCAAGCACTTCGATTCGATTAGTAAGCGTTGTTGGTGTTATCTTCAAACTCATTCCTCCCGAATTGTGATGGTCCTCTGTCCATCAAATAAATAAAGGACCATTTCTTGTATATCTATTTTCATAATCGCTTCAATTGCTTTTTTATACAAATTCAACTGAATGCCATAGCGGTGTTGCATTTCAACCTCTACATCCTCATCTGAACTAAATCGCCCGAGAACTTTATCTGTTTTATAATCCAACAAAACCCAGCCATTTTGTTCTTCGAATAAACAATCCGCAATTCCCTGCAAAATTTGATAATCCCCATCTATATCGCTTTGTGCATACGTAAATGGCAATTCACGCAACACCTGCTTAGCATTTTGCAGTCTTTTTGCAATCGGTAACTCAAAAAAAGTTGCAACAGATGAAACATCAACCATCTGCGCTTCCTCTGCAGTCAGCAGCTGAAGATTCGTCAATTCCGTGACCAACTGCTCAACCTCTCCAACCGTGCATTGTTGTCCGATAGCAATATGCTGCATAACCGTATGCATGGCCGTACCGATTTCTGCGGCGGATAATGCCCTTGATTGCATGAATGCTGGACGATCATGTAAATAAGCCGTACTCACTTCGTCACTTTTCACAACAGCGACATCTTCCTCCCGCTGCTGCTCAAGAATCGCTAAACGCTTCAGCTCGCTCACGGTTTGCTTAGACCTTTTCAAAACAGAAGCGTCAAATGGATATTTCACATCAAATCGTCGTTTCACTTCTGCCAATAGATCAACATCGACCTCTTCTGGTATTATCCCTACTTCGCCTTCCACAGTCATTTCCTCACTCGTCGTCAGTAATGAAGATACCGGAAATGCGTCAATTTGCCAAACAGAAGGATCCACCATCAGCTGACCTCCTGGAATACCGCCGAATTTCCCAAACGATACATGCCTCGCAACCGACGGACCAATCCAATCCAAATAGCCATTGGCACGTGACCGGGTATATTCGGGCAGCATCAGCTGTGGATCTATTAACTGCGCAGCCTGCCACTTTCCAATCGTTTTCTCGATATCCTTGACCGAGGCAATGATTTCAAGATGCTCTTTGGCACGCGTCATCGCAACGTACAGCACGCGCATTTCTTCAGAACGCATTTCGAGCTCTTTCTGTTCTTTCATCGCAAGGAATGGCAAGGACGTGTAAGTAATGCGATTATCCGGGTCAATCGCTTTCACCGCAAGCCCAAAATGCTGGTCAAATAAATACGGTTCATTGAAATCCATCTTATTGAATTTTCGTCCAGCCCCTGCGATAAATACATAAGGGAACTCTAATCCTTTTGATGAATGAATCGTCATCATGCGCACAACATCTTCCTTGTCACTCATGGAACGGGCGGCACCCAAATCATCCCCCCGTTTTTGCATCCGATCTATAAAACGCAAGAAGCGGAATAATCCACGGAATGATGTTTTTTCATAATCAATAGCGCGATCATGTAAAGCACGTAAATTAGCTTGGCGTTGCTTACCATTTGGCATCGCACCAACCATTTCGTAATAATGCGTATCGGCATACACTTTCCAAATTAACTCCGACAATGAGCCTCGTCGCGCCAAATTACGCCAATCCTCAAACTGTATGAAGAAGCGCTGCAATTTCTCCTGCGTGTCACTCGCCATACCTGCCCCGCCCGTTCGTACAAAACGTTTCAATGCTTCAAAAAACGGCTCGTTTTTTCCAGCCAATCGGATCTGTGCTAATTCATTTTCCGTCATGCCAATAAACGGGGAACGTAAAACAGAAGCTAGCGGAATATCCTGATACGGATTGTCAATTATACGCAATGTATTCAGCATAATCATTACTTCAAGGGCATCGAAATAACCACGCGACAATTCAGTATAGATCGGAATACCTGCCAGCTTAAATTCCTCTGCAATTTCACCTGACCACGTCATCGACCGCATTAAAATAACGATATCTCGGTATTCCATCGGACGTTTTTTACCACTAAACGCATCCGCCACTTCAGCACCAGACTCTATTAAAGCTTGAATTCTCTTAATCATAAAGCGTGCTTCTGCCTGTGAGCTTTTTAAACTTTGTTCTGGTAGCTCTGGTGATTCCTCCAGTTCTTCTTCCTCTTCCTCATACAGTAGCGTCAAGCCTGCTGTTACAGCCTTTTCAGGGTACTGCGCTCCATACTTTAACGCCGCTGCATCATCGTAATCGATTTCCCCGACTCGTGCCCCCATCACTTGTGCAAAGACAAAATTTGTCGCATCCAGCACTTCTTTACGACTACGGAAATTGGCGTTCAAGTCGATTTTTAAGCCTTGCTCGCCAACTCCCTCTGTGAACCGATTATACTTCCCGAGAAATAACATCGGCTCAGCTAGACGAAAGCGGTAAATAGACTGTTTAACATCGCCTACCATAAACAAATTGCCATCGTGTTCGCCACCGCGCTTGATAAGTTGAATAATCGTCTCCTGCAACAAGTTGACATCCTGATACTCATCGACTAATACTTCCTCAAAGCGCTTGCGATAATCCTCCGCGATTTCAGATGCTACCAGCTTACCGTCCTGCTCTTGCGATAATATACGCAGTGCATAATGCTCCAAGTCTGAGAAATCGACAATCCCACGATCAATTTTCAACTGCTCATAGCGTTTACCAAAATCAACGACCAGTTCAATGAGCGTATGCATGGTTGGGGCCATTAAGCGAATTTCAGTAAGTAGACGGTCCGGAGTTCTTGTGAAATAGGATTCTTTTAATGTATTAATAATTTTCTTCACCGCATCGCGCAGCGCTTTCGCTCGCTTAGCTAGCTCTTCATCACATGAATCTTTCCGAATCGTACCTGCTTTCGCCCATTTCAGCGAGCCGAAAAATTCATACGTTTCCTGCCAAGTGCCTGCTGTTATACGGCGATTCGCTTCATTTATCCAAAGTAAATCTGCGTCTGCTGTAGCCGCGAGTGGTTCTGGTCCATCTACCATAAGCGCAATATGCTTCATATCCCCCGTTAGTGCCGCCGCTTCCTCTAGTGAATGGCGAATCGCCATTTTTAGCGGCTCCATGAAGGTCAAGTCGTCAATCGTAACCGTTTCTTCAAGCTCATATTGCTGTGGAATGAGGCGCAGCCATTGCTCTGGTGATGGATGAACACGAGAATAGTCATATAACCGATCAATGAGCGTCTCAATTGACTGATCATTACGATCAGATGTAAAACTATCCGCGAGTCGATACATTGCATCAGGATTTTCCGTACTATATGCATCCTCTAATACATCACCGATCGTATCATCTCGCAATAATGCCGCTTCCGTACTATCCGCAATGCGAAAGCCAGGGTCAATATCGAGTAGATAAGCATACTGTCGCACAACATTTAAACAAAATGAATGCAAAGTAGAAATCTGTGCTTTATTCAATAAATTCAACTGCCTACGTAAATGAACGGACCCCGGTTTTTCAGCAATCGCTTCCTCTAACGCTTCCGCCATCCGATGACGCATTTCCGCAGCAGATGCATTTGTAAACGTCACAACAAGCAATTCATCAACGTCAATTGGATTTTTTTCATCCAATACTTTTTCAATCATCCGGGTGATCAATACTTTCGTTTTGCCCGAACCAGCAGCAGCGGAAACGAGAATATCCTTCCCTTTTGCCCAAATCGCTTTCCACTGGGCATCCGTAAACGTCAGTCCCTCAGGTTTCACGGGTATGTGCATCATCGGCAACCTCCTTACGCATTTTCTCTAATGACAATTCTGTATCCATTTCCGCATACGAACGATGCGGCTGCGTTGGATCAGTTGGGTCGAATTGGCAAACGGCACGATACGAACAAAATTGGCATGGCATCTTATCCCTTAATTTGTATGGATAAACGCGCGTATCCCCTGCCAGCATGGCATCTCCCGCCTTTTGATGCCGTGTTCGCACATAGGAGCGCATCATCTGCAAATCATCAGAAGCTAATACCTTCGATGATTTCGCAAAAGTGCCGTCTGTTTTAATAGAAGCGGGTACGATAGCAGAGGAACGCCCAATATCTGCGTCCATGCCGATAACCACTTCTTGATTATCTAGTAAATAGCCTCTCATCTTATACGATTTTGCAATTTCAGCTTCTAATAGTGCAGGTGTTAATTCTGAACCGGAACGAATCATCGGGTTATGGATATGCATATACAATACCCCTGCCGGATCTGCATGGAATCCGAGCCATTCATCGGCATTTTCAAGAGCCACGTCAAGATAGGTCATCATTTGTAGCGATAAGCCGTAATATACTTCCGTCAAATCCAGACCCCGTGCTGATGATTTATAATCGACGACACGGACATAGTTTTTACCACCAATTTCTGAGGCATCCACTCGGTCAATACGCCCACGTAACTTCATAGCATCGCCACGACGTAATGGAATTTCAAGCGCAGGTAATTCTTCGCCTGGTCCAAAAGCTGCTTCAATTGCAACAGGCTTAAATACCGTCACTTTTGCTTGCGTACTCAACGAATAAATCGTGCGCTGAATAATATGCATGAGCTTACGCTTAATATAAACATAACGACTCGTTGACAATAAAATTCGATTGAAAAAATACGGTGAAATATCGTCAACTGCTGCCCTTGCTAGCTGCCAGCACTCTTCCCGCGTCAACTCTGCCCATGATTTCCCGAGACGCATCGTCTCATCAGACACCCACTTCAGCGCCGCGTGGAATAAATCACCGATAGCTGGTGCCTCCAATGTAAATTCCGTCCGTTCACGCAAGCCGAGCCCAAACGATGCATAATGCTGGAACGGACAACTATAATAAGACTCAATACGGGACACACTCGAGACAAATGACTCCCCGTATAAGCCTGCCGTCAACTCTGGACGCAAACGGCCCGTTTTATGATTGTCATGCATAGGACGAATAATTTGTTTAAAGACAGATGACCAATACGGATCGGTTTCATAATAAGCCAGGACCGCACGCCATTCGCGCTCTATTACTCCCGTATGCTGTGCTTCCTTTACTTTCATCGAAACATAGGGCAGCGCTGCGCGTGGATGGCTAATATAATCGAATTGATCGGCTTCAAACGGTAATTCAGATGGTTCGGTCACTGCCATGATTGTTTGAGTGCCAGGCAAAAGCTGCTGAATACGTGCACTATACAGGGAAGGTATTAAGGATTTCCCCTCTTCATCGGCAACCGGATAAGATACAAAAAGTTGTTCGCGCGGCGCAGTAAACGCCCTATACGCCATATATGTTTCATCCATCAATTTCATTTTCGAAGTCGGTGCCAGTTCAAAGCCGATATCCGTAAACCACTCGCGGTCCGCGTCAGATAATAGCCCTTCATTGTCCACTCGTTTTGGTAAGACACCATCATTGACACCAACAACAAATACAGCATCAATTTCCATCAAATTCGACACTTCGATATTTGATACTGTCACTTGATCGAGGGACGGCGGAATGCGCGCAAATTCAAGTGAATCGAAGCCTTCATCCAAAATACGTATCGCTTCCTTTGGATGCATATCTTTTTCTCCAAACATTAGCACAAACTGATCAAGCACATTGATCCAGCCATTCCACGCTTGTTCATGCTCCGTTGCACCAAGCAATCGCCCCGCCCGTTCCTCATCTGCACGCAAATCGATAATTTTATCAAAGACATGGAGCTTTTCCATCAGTAAAAATAATGCTTCAGCTACATCGCGCCCACTTTTCGAACCTTTCAACCGTTTTTCAAAACCAGCAAGTGGCTCACGAATTTCATCGCGAATGATATGCAATTCCTTCTCCATCGCTCGTTCTTCATCGGTTTGTACATCGGTATATAATTCCAATCCTCGGTACTTCTTCACCCGCCAACGGCTGTCATCGAACCAGCGTTTGCCATAAATGCCATGCGCTAAAACGTAATTTTCAAGACGATCCGCTCGATCACGCCAGAGTAGCTTATTTTCTCGATGCGGGAAAAAGAGATCTGTTTTCACCGCGCGAAACACCGATTCATACGACCAGCCCGACGTCACCGCCTCCAAAATTGAACGTGAAAACTCAATCAGTGGATGGTGCAGCATCGGCTTTTTCTGGCTAATGAATACCGGGATATCATACTGTGGAAAAATAGTTTCAATGAGTTCATCATATTTTTCAGGCTGGCGATACAAAATGGCAAGATCTTTATACCGTTTACCCGCTAGCATAAGTGACCTTATCTGGCGTGCCACCGCATGAATTTCTGCACGACGATTTGCCGCTTCAATAAGCACAACATGACCTTCCGACTCTTTCTCTTGCGCTGGATAATGGTCAAACTCTGCTTCCAAATGCTGTAGGTCCCTGTTTTGAAAACGTTGAGTTCGCGCCAAATAAACATCTTCTTCTACGTCTACTGATTCAACGCGCGCTAGTTCACGTAATTTTAGTGAAGTTTTGACTGGATTGAAAAATAGCTCATGGTCTGCAAAGCCTGCATGCGCACCTTCCATTGGTAGCACAACCGTGACACGCTTGGCATGCTTCATTAGTTCGGCGACAATTTCATATTCCCGTGTCGTAAAGTTTTCAAAGCCATCAAGGTAAATATCAGCCCCTTGCAGCAACTCCGAATGGTTAATTTGCGCAGCTAAAAGAGCAAGATGTCCTTCACTGTCCACAAAACTTGTCCCTAGCTTTTCCTCAATCTTCGTCAGCAGTAGCGACAGGTCACTCGCTTTGTCGAGCAATGTACGCGGTGCATTAGCGGCCACAAGTTCGTCGTAGAGATTACCCATCATTTGATGATCCAAGCAATAACGACTAAACTCCTTCAATAAATCCCCAATCATTTCCGTAAATCCACGTTTACCCGCCGCCTGCCGGAACAATTTAAATTCGTCCCGATTGTCCTCCAATACGCTGCGTACAAGCATCCGGTAACCGAAGCCATCCACTTCCTTACGTGTAATGCCACCGGTTTCCTGCAGCACGCGCCATGCCAGCCGCTTAAACGTCAACACCTGTGCACGAATAATCCCTTGCAAACCAAAATCGACAGATAAGCTATGCTCCATCGCAAACGACATTTGGTCAGGCACAATGACAATGATCGGTGCCCCTACCGGATTTCGTTCAAGTTCTGCGGCAATCTCTCGTTTGATGAACGTTGTTTTTCCTGCTCCTGATCGCCCTGTTATAAAACGTAATGACATGAAAGTCCCTCCTTTTTTCGTAATGACGTATGTATTCAAATCTATACTTCTATTGTACAGAAAGTTTGGAGGGGGAGGTACTGATTTGGAGATGGAATCTTTTCTTGTTGCTTATAGAGCGCACGATTGTTGCACACTTTTTGAGTTTGGTTGGACACTTCGAGGAATTGGTTGCACACTTTTCAAGTTTGGTTGGAAACTTTACGCATTTAGTTGGACACTCACGCGAAGACAAATATTTACCCAGAAAAAAAGAGCGAAGTATAATTACTCGCCCTCTTTTTCCCTATAATGATTAGGTTTGCTGCCCAACATCCGGCACCCGCAGTCCGACAAGTGAATCACGTTTTTAAATTGCTCCCCAACGCCCAGCACCCAAAGTCTGGTAGGACCATCACTTTTTTCACGGGGCCTAATCATCACCCGCATACTACTTGACAGGAGCTTTCATAATGTCCTGCTATCCCTATTATATGCAGCTCTTCAGGAAATCTATGCACTCATTTTCCATCAAAAATAATTCGTTCTGGATGCGTGTACACATTGAAAGACTGCTGACGAATAAAGCCAACGGTTGTAATGCCCAGTTCTTCCGCCAACGTTAACGCCAACTCAGTAGGTGCTGACTTGGACAGTACCATTTCACAACCAATTTTAGCGACTTTCAATAAAATCTCGGAAGAAATCCGCCCACTGAATACAATTACTTTATCCCCGACAGGAATTTGATGCTTCAAGCAATATCCATATATTTTATCTAAAGCATTATGTCTGCCAATATCCATCCGTGCCAGCACAATACCACCGGAATCACAGAGCGCTGCATTATGCACACCACCCGTTTGACGGAACATCTCTGCCGATTGGTCCATCTGATCCATTAAGAAAAAACAATCGTCTGGCGTCAACGTCACACGTGTTTCCGTCATCTTTTTGGCCGTCAAAGCATCGTTGGCAAAAACAAATCCTTGGCGACTCATGCCACAACAAGAAGTAATATAGCGCTTATTCATTAATTTTTCATAGAAAGGATACAGCTTATCCGTTTCAATATGCACAATCCCTGTCTCTTCCTGCACACGAATCGATTGAATCGATTCGTACTTTGGAATCACACCTTCCGACGCCAAAAATCCAACCACCATATCCTCCATATACTCCGGCGAGCAGACGATAGTGGCAAATTCCTGCCCGTTTATATGAATGGTCACAGGATGCTCCGTCACAACACGGACTTCCTTGTTCACGCACTTCCCCTGCGTATAATGAACGACCGTCCGCCCCTTTTCCAATTCCATCCGCCTCTCCCCCTCTATACTATTTCAATAATCAAAAAATAGATTGTAGATTCATTTACTTTCTATTATACTAGAAAGTAGAGATAATCCTACCTTGTTCAAAACGAACCCACTATGAAAGTGCACGCATTACGTCGGTGTATTTTTTTCATAGTGGTTTTTTATTAATTAAAGGAGGTGCCATTTTGGTAATTAAAATCAATGGGACAGATTTCAACTTTGAAGAAGGTCAAACGCTAATTGAGCTCATCAACCACCATCAATTTTCCCATCCTCAAATTTGTCATCTACCAGAAGTCGACCCGATTGAGACGTGTGATACATGTATTGTCGAAGTCAATGGTCAACTGATGCGGGCTTGTTCTACAAAAGCCGTTGCTGGGATGGATGTCCAGCTTTCTTCTAAACGCGCCAAGGAAGCGCAGACCGAGGCAATGGATCGCATTCTTGAAAATCACCTGCTGTATTGTACAGTTTGCGACAATAACAATGGCAACTGCAAAATACATAATACAGTAGATTTGATGGAAGTTGAGCACCAAAAGTATCCGTTTGAGCCGAAGTGTTCGACAAATGAGGTTGATTTTACCCACCCATTTTATCGCTACGATCCGAACCAATGCATCGCTTGCGGCCAATGCGTCGAGGTATGCCAAAACTTGCAGGTCAATGAAACCTTGTCCATCGATTGGGAACGAGATCGTCCTATTGTGTTATGGGATGGCGGCGCAAAAATTAACGACTCCTCCTGCGTCGGCTGTGGCCAATGTGTAACAGCTTGTCCATGTAATGCGCTAATGGAAAAATCAATGCTTGGTGAAGCTGGCTTCGTGACCGGACTAAAAGAAGACATCCTAACGCCGATGATTGACCTCGTCAAAGATGTCGAGCCAGGATACAGCGGCATTATGGCCATTTCAGATGCGGAAGCAGCGATGCGCGATACACGGACGAAAAAAACAAAAACCGTTTGTACATTTTGCGGGGTTGGCTGTTCATTTGAAGTATGGACAAAGGACCGTAAAATCTTAAAAATCCAACCTGTTTCCGATGCACCCGTCAATGCGATTTCCACTTGTATCAAAGGAAAATTTGGCTGGGATTTTATTAATAGTGATAAACGACTCACCACGCCCCTTATTCGCAAAGGGGATTCCTTTGTTGGGGCATCGTGGGAGGAGGCGCTTGACCTTGTCGCGCTCAAACTAGGAACGATTAAAAAAGAGCATGGCAAGGAAGCTGTCGGCATCATTTCTTCATCGAAGATTACGAATGAGGAAAACTACGTCATTCAAAAGCTTGCCCGCCAAGTGTTTGAAACGAATAGTGTCGATAACTGTTCACGTTACTGCCAGTCTCCCGCAACGGATGGTCTTTTCCGTACTGTCGGAATGGGCGGCGATGCCGGAACGATTGAAGATATTGCCAAGGCTGGCCTTGTCATTATTATTGGTGCGAATCCAGCTGAAGGTCATCCTGTTCTCGCAACGCGTGTCAAACGCGCCCATAAATTGCATGGTCAAAAACTGATTGTCGCTGACTTGCGGAAAAACGAAATGGCGGAGCGCTCCGATATTTTCATCAGTCCGAAGCAAGGAACGGACCAGGTGTGGCTGATGGCTGTGACCAACTATATCATTCAGCAAGGCTGGCATGATCAGTCTTTCATTGATGACAATGTCCATTACTTGGAAGAGTTTAAAGACGTTCTTTCAACATACACACTCGATTATGCAGAGAGAATTTGTAACGTACCGAAAGATATGCTCATTAAAACAGCTGAATTGATTCGCGATGCAGATGGCACTTGTATCCTATGGGGCATGGGGGTAACGCAAAATACAGGTGGCTCTGATACATCCGCCGCCATTTCGAACCTGCTGCTTGCAACTGGCAACTATCGACGACCTGGCGCAGGAGCCTACCCACTGCGCGGGCATAATAATGTGCAGGGCGCCTGCGATATGGGCACTTTACCAGGCTGGCTGCCCGGCTATCAGCATGTGACTGATGACGCGGCACGTCAAAAATTCGAACGCGCATATGGTGTGTCAATCGATGATAAGCCGGGGCTTGATAATATTCAAATGCTCCATTCTGTAGATGACGGCATCATGAAAGCCATGTACATTGTTGGGGAGGATATGGCACTTGTCGATTCCAATTCCAACTTCGTGCATGACATATTGGCGAAGCTCGATTTCCTTGTTGTGCAGGATGTTTTCTTTTCAAGAACCGCCCAATACGCCGACGTCATTTTACCAGCAGTGCCTTCGCTTGAAAAAGACGGCACCTTTACGAATACCGAAAGACGTGTACAGCGCTTGTACAAAGCACTCCCGGAGCTCGGCGATGCCAAAGCGGACTGGTGGATTATTCAAGAGGTAGCGAGCCGGCTCGGGCAGAACTGGAATTTTAGCCATCCTGCTGATATTTTTGCAGAAATGGCAAGCCTATCTCCTTTATTCAGTCAAGCAGATTATAGTGTAATGGAAGGCTGGAATAGTTTCTTATGGGGCAGTTTAGATGGATCAAGCACTCCTCTTCTGTATGAGAATGGCTTTAATTTCCCAGATAAAAAAGCGCGCTTTGCACTATCCGACTGGGTAGAGCCTGTTGAATTTCCAATAGAATACGATCTTCATATTAATAACGGGCGCTTGCTAGAGCATTTTCATGAAGGCAATTTGACGAATAAGTCGGATGGTATTCAAGAGAAGGTTCCAGGAATTTTCGTCGAGGTATCACCTGAACTTGCTAAAGAGCGCGGCGTAGTAAGCGGCTCACTCGTCCGTTTAGTTTCACCGTATGGAGCGTTAAAACTACCCGCTCTCGTCACAGACCGGGTCAAGGAGAATGAATTATTTTTACCGATGAATTCAGTGGAAAAAGAATCAGCTATTAATTTCCTAACAGGGCCTGCAGTGGATCAGCGCACGAATACACCTGCCTATAAACAAACGATGGTGCGAATGGAGGTCCTTCGAAAAGACGGAGAAAATCCTCTGCCTGCATCCAATCCACGCAATAAAGTGCGTCACCCACAAAACGGTGTTGAAGTGGAGCGCAAATGGGCACGGCCGGGTTATGTTCATTTAACGGATTATTTGGAGGAAAGGTGATTAGCGATGGCGATACCAATTACGACGATTCATAAAAATGAGTTGTCACCCGAAGATATCAAACAGCAGAAACTGACAGAGCTCCAGTCATTCATTGCCGAACAAGACGAAGCGCTTCAAAAAATCCTTGCGATTACAGGCGAGCTAGATGACGCGGGCATTTTCGATGCATTACAGGCAATGGTCAAAGCGAAGGAAAATCTAGCACAAATCGCAGTCACACAGGCTTCACGAGAACCAGTCACAAATCTTATTAACCATGTATTAAAAGCATCCGGAGCCCTATCGTCCATCGACCCTGCCATCACAGAAAAACTCGCAAACGGCATTAAAAAAGGACTCGACGAAGCCGAGCTCTACAGTGGTAACGGAGAAAAACTAAGCATCTATCAGCTGATGACAGCCTTGAACGACCCGGATATTAATCGCGCCGCTAAATTTGGACTCGATTTCTTGAAGGGAATGGGGAAGGAGCTAGGGAAAGCATAGTCCCTAAATAGTAGAAAAAGCGGAGCAGCCTCATTTAGGCGCTTCGCTTTTTTGCTCCCCACGACTTGCCACTGCACGAAAATCGGCTTCAACCTTTGCATTCAAGCGCTTTTCAAAGCCTTTGCCAAGAAGCCATAGTAACACAATCGTCAGCACAACAATAACCGTCCGATCCGGCTGCGTTAACAGCGCTTTTAAATCATAGCCAATGAAACTAATCGTGAAAATCATTACCAATTTCCCCGCCATTAGCGTTACCAAATAATATGTTTTCTTCATATTGGATAGAGCCGCAACGAGATTGACAAGTGCAGATGGTGTAAACGGAAAACAAATCAATAGAAACAGTGGGCCAAATCCATGCCCATCCACCCATCTAATTAATTTTTGGACCCGTGGTTTTTTCGTCAAAAATTGTAATAGTCGATTCCGACCATATTTCCGGATAATTAGAAATACTGCATACGATCCGACTACCGCCCCAGCCCATGACAAAATAAATCCATACCAAAGACCATACGCGGTTGCATTTGCAAAAACGAAAACAAACAAGGGCAGGAACGGCAAAAATGACTCGATGAATGGCAATAAAAGTCCAATGAACGGCCCTAACGCCTTGTAATGCTGCGCCAATTCTACAATTTTATCTACATCTAGCCATTCATTCATCCCAAACACCTCCCAAAACACTTAATTCTACACCAATCATTCTATCCAATTTTACTTATAAATAAATAAGATGTCTTTAATTTAGAATTCTCTTATATATACCCATTAAAGCACGGAATTATAGTATAATCACAGGAAACCTTTAGAAAGATGTGACAATATGGAGAATAACCATTTTTCAGCCGGATTAAAAGCCGGTACAAGTATCGCTATTGGCTACTTCCCCGTTGCCCTCACATTTGGACTTCTTGCGAAAACAGCAGGGTTGTCCATCGTCGAAGCAACAGCGATGAGCATTTTCGTTTATGCGGGCGCAGCGCAATATATGTCGCTCAGCTTGATTACATATGGAGTCGATCCATTATTAATCATCATGAATACCTTCGTCGTCAACATTCGACACTTTCTTATGACGGCTTCGCTTAATGAAAAGATGCAGCCCGCGAAAAAATGGATTAAATCTATCTATGCTTTCGGCATTACGGATGAATCATTTTCTGTCCTTGCAACAAGTAAAAAAGGCAGAATCCCGACCGCCTTTGCATTTGGTGTCGCGCTCATCGCCTATGGAAGCTGGGTCATTTTTACCGCTATCGGTCATGTCATCGGGGCTAACCTGCCGCAATTTTTACAAGCCGCCATGTCCATCGCGCTCTATGCGATGTTTATCGGCCTGCTCGTCCCTTCCATGAAAGGCAACCGCAAAGTCGTCATGCTGGCAGGCATAGCAGCAGTTACCCACTGTTTGCTGTATGTCACGGGTGTATCAACCGGATGGTCCATTTTAATCGCAACATTAGTTTCTTCTATTTTAATCGAAATTGTCTATGCTCGACTCGGTAAAGCCACTATGTATAGCCAAAAGGAGGAAGCTTAATGGGACCAACTTATTGGTGGATGCTGTTCGGCATGGCACTTGTAACATACATACCTCGTATGATTCCGTTGACATTTTTAGATGGTAAGGAATTGCCCCCCATCGTATCAGGCGTTTTGCGTAATATTCCATACGCAGTCCTCGGTGCACTCATCTTCCCCGCCGTGTTATTCGTGCAGGAGGGCAATATTTTATTTGGCGTCATTGGTGCCGGGGTTGCATTTTTGATTGCGATTTTGGGAGGCGGCGTCATGTCCGTCGTGCTCGGTACGATTGGCGTACTTGCTGTTTATAGTTTGTTTATGTAAGGGACTGCTTAAATGCGGTCCTTTTTTTGATGAATAAAATACGAGACCACTCCTCCGAAAAGAAGCGGTCTCGCATTTTATTCATCCTCGGTATGTTGCCGGGCTTTATTCACCATACGTGTTGCATACCAGAAGCCTACCGTTAACGACAGCGCGTCTGCCACATATAACAGCCAATTATGCGTATAGCCTGCATAGACCGAAGCAGCAATTAGCGCAACCGTCAATATTAGACCGACGACATGGTGAAAAGTCACACGTGTAAAGAAAATGACAAGAAGCCCAGGCAGCAAAAAGGCTAGCAACAATTTCGTTTCAAATGAATCCATGTCACACATTCCTTCCAGCATACAGGTTTATCGCACAACGAGAAGGCCAAGGCGATGATGATCATGTCTGTAAATGACTTGCTGCATCAGCCGCACTTCTCCGTTCCGATCGACCACCTGCATACGACAATGCGCTGCATTGATCTGAATCGCGTCATACAGCTCTTTTTCATTGCTCACTTGAATACCATTCACAGAGCGAATACATTCCCCAACTACTAAACCCATCTTCTCCCCAGGAGAATCTGGTAATATACCTGCAATCACAACACCAGTAGGATGGGGACTAGCTGCAAATCCTCCCTGACGTTCACGAATAGAAAATAAAATGGAAATCGTAATTCGGCAACCTACGCCAATTAACAGCGCCACCCATCCTAATATCGGCATCCATATCGCCGTTAAACCTATACCAATCACAATAATACCTGCCCAACCAACCGCACGACCCACTTTTGGCAATAAAACATCTGAGTACATCGAGCGCGCCACTTGCGAAAATCCGATGATAACCGGAAGTGGAATAAAGCTGAACGCCTTTTCTCCAAGTGTAAACTGAGGCCAATACGGGAGATAAGCCGAAATCATATCCCCAGGAATCACAAATACAATCGGCAACAACCAAAGTCGTTTCGCCTTAAATACCGCCGCCCGCAGCCCGCGATTCGTCTCCATTAAATAAGGTGATGCATATTTCGTAGTCGAACGACCAATGAGAAGCCCCTCCGCCACAAGCAACAAGCCAGCAATGACAGGAATCGTAATCGCCAGCTCACCAAACAAATCGACGTGTCCCGGACTCCAGCCCCTAAATGTAAATGTCCCAGCATATTTCCCAATAAAATAAAGGGCGAAAAAAGCCGTTGCTGCAAAATAGATAGGTGAAGTTATTTTATAATAAAATGAAACAAGTCCAATAAGCGATGCCGCCGTAAACAGTACAAGCCACCCTGGATCAACGAGCAAGCCAGCCACCGAAATAATAATCGACAACAAAAGCGCATATAACCACGACTCCGCCAACAATCGCTTCAGCTCAGTCAAGCCAGGCAATAAACGCACCTTAAAACTACGACGCTCGCGCTTCACACGAAAATACCCTAAAGCAACAGCAACTAGAAGTGTCACTAGGAGTAAAGGATTTAAGAAAAATAGTGCAACCGCCTGTAATACATCAACCAATATATTCTCGGACACGAACCGCCACCATCCCATCTTCCACAACCTCATTTCCTCTCATTGTATCAAAATAATGAGAGGAAATGTAAAAGAATCTTGGAAACTATCAGAAGGAGGGCAAGTGTCAAGGGGGATTGGGAAACTGTCAGGGTGATTTTCCGATCTGTAATGGCTATTTTGCTAACTGTAATGGCTATTTCGGGAACTGTAAGGGAGAATAGGTGAACTGTAATGGCGAAGGCAAACTATAGGGGCTATTTGTCGAACTCTAATGGCTATTTTGCCAACTGTAAGGGCTATATCGGAAACTGTAAGGGAGAACGGGAGAACTGTATGAGTAAGTCGGTAAACTGTCAGAGTAATCCTGTGAACTGTAAGAGTAAAGCTGAACTGTCAGAGTTAATGCCATAACTGTAAGAGTAAGCTAGCGAACTGTCAGAGTTAACCCCTGAACTATAAGAGTAAAGCTGAACTGTCAGAGTTAATGCCATAACTGTAAGAGTATACCGGCAAACTGTCAGAGTTAACTCGTGAACTGTAAGAGTTAATACCGTAACTGTAAGAGTAAGCTGGCAGACTGTCAGAGTTAACTCGCGAACTATAAGAGTAATGCCAAACTGTACAAGTTAATGCCATAACTGTAAGAGTAAGCTAGCGAACTGTCAGAGTTAACCCCTGAACTATAAGAGTAAAGCTGAACTGTAAGAGTAAACCGGCGAACTGTCAGAGTTAATGCCGTAACTGTAAGAGTAAGCTAGCAGACTGTCAGAGTTAACCCCTGAACTATAAGAGTAATGCCAAACTGTACAAGTTAATGCCATAACTGTAAGAGTAAGCTAGCGAACTGTCAGAGTTAACCCCTGAACTATAAGAGTAAAGCTGAACTGTAAGAGTAAACCGGCGAACTGTCAGAGTTAATGCCGTAACTGTAAGAGTAAGCTAGCAGACTGTCAGAGTTAACCCCTGAACTATAAGAGTAATGCCAAACTGTACAAGTTAATGCCATAACTGTAAGAGTAAGCTAGCAGACTGTCAGACTTAACCCCTGAACTATAAGAGTAAAGCTGAACTGTCAGAGTTAATGCCGGAACTGTAAGAGTAAGCTAGCAGACTGTCAGACTTAACCCCTGAACTATAAGAGTAAAGCTGAACTGTCAGAGTTAATGCCGGAACTGTAAGAGTAAGCTAGCAGACTGTCAGACTTAACCCCTGAACTATAAGAGTAAAGCTGAACTGTCAGAGTTAATGCCGGAACTGTAAGAGTAAGCTAGCAGACTGTCAGACTTAACCCCTGAACTATAAGACTAAAGCTGAACTGTAAGAGTAAACCGGCGAACTGTCAGAGTTAATGCCGTAACTGTAAGAGTAAGCTAGCAGACTGTCAGAGTTAACCCCTGAACTATAAGAGTAATGCCAAACTGTACAAGTTAATGCCATAACTGTAAGAGTAAGCTAGCGAACTGTCAGAGTTAACCCCTGAACTATAAGAGTAATGCCGAACTGTAAGAGTTACTGCCGTAACTGTAAGAGTAAGTGGGCAAACTGTCAGAGTTAACTCGTGAACTATAAGAGTAATGCCGAACTGTAAGAGTTACTGCCGTAACTGTAAGAGTAAGTGGGCAAACTGTCAGAGTTAACTCGTGAACTATAAGAGTAATGCCGAACTGTAAGAGTTACTGCCGTAACTGTAAGAGTAAGCTAGCAGACTGTCAGAGTTAACCCCTGAACTATAAGAGTAAAGCTGAACTGTAAGAGTTAATGCCATAACTGTAAGAGTAAGCTGGCAAACTATCAGAGTTAACTCGTGAACTATAAGAGTAATGCCGAACTGTAAGAGTTAATGCCGTAACTGTAAGAGTAAGTGGGCAAACTGTCAGAGTTAACTCGTGAACCATAAGAGTAAGCAGACAAACCGTCAGAGCAAGCCCAACCCCTCAGCATACTCTCCCTACCAAAAAAGCTCCCAGCACATCGCCAGGAGCCCCGCTTTCACTTCTCATTCATCTTATGGTGCATATAACCAAGCGCCATTTGTAGCTGTTCATCATTTTCGCGATCGTCTCGGAACGCCTCCACTTGCCCTTTCAGCGCAGTAAAGAAGATGCGATCCATGCTTTCAGCTGCTTTCACTTTCGAATCGACGCGAAACGCATGGACCGCTCGAGCTGTTGACTCGTCAAAATAACCGTCTTGTCGTCCAACAGTATAACCAAGTCCCTCGAGTAAACGCTGTCCATACGCGACATTATCATGGTAATCGCCGTCATTATAAACTTCCGCGACGAGTCGGATATGCTCGCTAAACAACGCTTTTTGGGCAACCTCAAGATCCGTTTTCACTCCTTTGCCATGAATCCAGCTTTCCTTGGGTGTAAGCCATTTATGTGTTGATAGCTTCATCTCTCCGCCATTCGACAATTCCGTAATATCTTGGACGGTTCCCTTTCCAAAACTTGTCACACCCATAATATAGCCCCTTTTCAAATCCTTCAACGCCCCGCTCAGTACTTCACTCGCCGAGGCACTCCCTTTATCCTGTAGCAATACGACAGGCATTTTCTTCAGCTTTTCATCATAGGTATATTTCTCCGATGCCTCTGTCACAAGTGGCGTCAACGCCCCTTTCGCATCTTGCATGAAGGCAAAAACCGTATCCTCCGGTAATAAACTACCCGCGATGTCACCGACCGTATGCAAATACCCTCCCGGATTGCCACGTACATCAATTATTAACGACTGCGCACCTTCACTAATAAGCTTATTGGTCGCCTTCTCCCACTCTTTTGCACTTTCTTCAGCAAATTTCGTCAGTGATATGTAACCAATCTTTTTGCCACGCATTTCCATCACTTCTGCTGACACTGTCTTTACAGCAATCGCATCACGCATGACTGGCACTTCAAGATGTTTATTCAAGTCTGGTCTGTAAATAGTCATCGTCACCGTCGTTCCTCGCTTACCCCTAATACGCTGCACCACGTCCTGCAACGATTTTCCGTCCAAGCGCTCTCCGTCAATCTGAACAATTTCATCATAAGGCTGCAAGCCTGCTTTCTCAGAAGGTGAACCTTTCATTGGCGCAACGATAATGAATTTCCCATTCGACCTTGTCACTTCGGCACCGATACCAATCCGTTCACCTGCAAGCGATTCCTTATGCGCAGCCGCCTCTTCCTGCGTTAAATAGGTCGAATACGGATCGCCAATCACATCGGCCATGCCACGCAGCGCCCCTTCAATCAGCAACTCCTGTTCAACCGGATAAACCCCTTTGTCCTTAATCACATCCAGCGCCTCATCAATTACCGGGAACGTACTTGCCGTACCCGTCCCTTGCTCGTTATTCGCCGCACAGCCATCTAGTATTAAAAATAAGCCGAGCAACATCACAACTAAAATTACGAATAGCAAAAACCGGCTTCTTTGCATTATGCAATGTCCCCTCCTCCGTCCACTATATGAACGGAAAAGGTACATTACGACAGAGAGAACCGGCTTTCTTCAAATCAATCACGCCTCGTTGTGATTGCGTCCAGGTTTATGACATCCGCTGGGAGGCTTAACTTCATTCAGCAAATATATTTGTACCGAAAGCGAAGCATCAGCTTTTGGGTTTTGAACCCCGTTGAATTTAGTTCAAATTATCTATAAGTGCCTTCAACATTTTTTCATCCATCGGTCCGACCTTTTTAAAGGCGATGATTCCATCTGTCCCAATCATATAAGTCGTAGGTATCGTCATGACCTCATATTGCTTCATAACAGTCCCATCAAAATCCATTGGTATCGGAAAGGTTAATCCATAAGCGTCAACGAATTGCTCGACGCCTTCAATGCCCCTCTTCTCGCCAGTTGTCAAATTCACCGCCAGAAATTCAACATTTTCTTTGTCCTTGTTTTTCTTATAATACTTTTCCATATGCGGCATTTCTACCTTACATGGTCCACACCACGATGCCCAAAAGTTCAATACGACTTTTTTACCTTTCAAATCGGAAAGTTTCACAACGTCCCCTGCCAGCGTCGTAAGTTCAAAGTCAGGTGGCGTCGTTCCCTTTTTCAATCCAGGCATTTCCTCCGAGCCGGCGAGGTAATTCTCAATCGGTTCCGTCTTCTCTAAATTCGACTTTATCATCAGCACTACCATCGAGCCAATAAGTAGCACTGTGATCAAATAGCCAATTATTTTCTTATTCATATCTGTTCCTCCGATCTAACACCATGAAAAAAAGACCTATTAGTAAAGTGGTTATAAATGGCGTATCGAGAAGTCCAGCTGGCTGCCATACAGCAACAAAGACATGAACCGCCACGAACAACCCTATGAATGGAAGTGATCCATCACCTTTCATCCAATAAACAATCACAAACAATACAAATGCGACAACGGTCACGACCTGCACAACTAACTCTCCGTCATTCAATAAAACCATCATCACCTGATACACTGCCTGCACAACAACTGCACCCGTCAGAAGAGCTTGAATTCCCTTTGCAGTCAGCCGTTTCTTTTTACTGTCCCATAAAATTTTTCCTGCAACAAACACCAGGCCGAGATAAAAACCAACAACACCTCCATCGAAATAAATCAACGAGAGCGGTGAGCGGATTACCGAACTAAAATCAGTAAGGAGGACACTTAATTTCCACACAATAATTAGATAAAAAAACGCATCTGACAAAATTTCTGCATACTTTTTTCCATAACGAATCCGGATTGCACTATATGCGACAACGAACGCCACAATGAGTGCAATCCAAGAAGACGGGACGGATGTATTGACGATTGTAAAATAATCTGTCACAGGCATTATCGACTGTCTCCTTCTACTATGTATATCCTCTATGCTAGCGGATATGAGATATGAAGGCGACTTTTTTGCCCAAAATGGGAAACTGGGCTACCTCGGGGGAACTCAACTACCTCATTCGCAAACTGGGCTACCTCGACTGCGAACTGGACTACCTTTTTGTCAAACTGAGCTACCTCGGGAAAACTCGACTACCTCATTCACAAACTGGGCTACCCCGGCTGCGAACTGGACTACCTTTTCGCTAAACTAAGCTACCTCGAGGAAACTCGACTACCACATTCCCAAACTGGGCTACCCCGACGACGAACTCAACTACCTCGATGGCAAACTGAGCTACCCCAGGCAAACTCGTCTACCCCCACTCAAAATCCTAACACACAAAAAGGCCCGTCGACTGTAGACGGACCTTTTTAACAAATGATTAGAACGATACATAACGTAGTGGATTGACTGCACTTGGACCACTTGCTGTCCAGTTGCCTACGTGGATTTCGAAATGCAAGTGAGGGCCAGTTGAACGACCGGTATTCCCCATTGCAGCGATATATTGTCCTTTATCAACTTGCGTACCAACACTCACTCCGATAGAAGATAAATGCGCATAGACAGTTGTAAACGTCTGACCTTCAAGATAATGTGTCACCATCACTAGATTTCCATATGTGCCTAGCGAACCGGCATATGAAACAACTCCATCAGCGGCAGACACGATTGATGTTCCAACCGAATTGGCAATATCTACACCACGGTGTTGGCGGCTTATCCCACCAAGTGAACGCCAACCGAATGACGATGTGAACCGACCATTAGCCGGTCTTGTCCAACTACCACTCGATACAGAAGGGATGCTTTGACTTGCATTATTTTTGGCCGCTTCTCGTCTTGCGCGCTCTTCAGCAGCTTTCTTTTCTGCTGCCTTACGTGCAATTTCAGCAATTCTTTTTTGTTCTACTGCAATTTGACGCTGAAGCTCTTCCTCTACCTCAACAACTTCATCAAGCTCCATTTCAAGATGATCCTTTTCATCCTCTAACTCGGCCTGCTCGATTTCTAACTGATCGATCAGCTTGTCCTTATCCTTTTTCTGCGTTAACAGAGATGCCTTCAAACCTTCAAGCTCAGCTTTAGCAACTTCCTGTTGCGCAAGCTTTTGTTCGACAAGTGCCTTCTCATTTTCCAGCTGCTCAACGTCTTCTGCCTGCTGCTTCATGATTTTACGATCCGCTTCCATCAATGTATTGACAGCCGAAAATCGGTCGATGAAATCTGCAAAACTATTTGCCCCAAGGAGCACATCTAAATAGTTCACTTTTCCACCTTTCACTTGCATCGCACGAACGCGTTCACGTAAAACTGCATCACGCTCGGCAATTTTCTTTTCAAGATCAACGATGGAAGCTTTTAGCTCATCAATTTCAACTGTTGTCTGATTGATTTGTTTAATGACACGGTTAATATTAGTATTCGTATTGTCAATTTTACTATTCAGCTCGCTAATTTGTTTGAGGATTTTATCAATTGTCGATACGTTTGTTTTAATTTCCGCTGATTTTTGCTCTATACCTTGATTCAATTCATTCTTCTTCTGCTCAGCTTCTTTTTTCTCTTGTTTCAAATCACTCAACGGGCTTGCTAAAACAGCCGCTCCACCTAACATCGTGGAAAGCAAAAGAATGACGATACTATTCGAAATCAACCATTTCGTTCTCATCAACGTCTTCGTTCCCCTTTCACGCACTAACTAAGAAATCGTACTAGAATTAATTACACTCTAAGAAACTTCCGGACGGACATAAAGCTACCCCAAATACCGATAAAAATTCCCATGAATAAAATCAAGCCATTCAATTGATAAATAAACGGCATCGTATTCAATAATTGAAACAGCTCTCCTTGCAGTCTTGGCTCCCAATATTCAAAAAGATTATAATAGGCAATCGAAATGATGAGCATCGGAACAATTGCCCCTAGAACACCAAGCCAAATCCCTTCGAGTAAAAATGGCACACGAACAAAATTATTCGTTGCTCCTACTAACTTCATAATCTCAATTTCTCTTCCTCGCGCTACGATTGTAATACGAATCGTATTCGAAATGAGGAACATCGCTGTGAACAGCAAGGCCAAGATGAGTACAAGACCAACGTTACGACTCGCATTCAGAATACTGAATAGCTTTTCAACTTTTCCTTCTCCGTACTCTACTTCATATGCGTAATCATATGTATTAATTATCCCCGCAATCGCCGCGGTTTGCTGTGGGTCCTTCGCCTTCACAAACAAAGCATCACCAAGTGGGTTACTTTGCTTATATAAGTTTAGTTCTTTACCGAAAGATAGAATCAGCTTATCTAATTCTTCATCCTTCGATGAATAAACAACCTCCAAAACACCTTCTGTTTCACTTACCTTTTTCTGTAGCGCCTTCACAGCTTCCTCATTTGCCGCCGGATCCGCTACCACCTTAATTTCTACATCATTTTCAATATTTTCCGCCAGCTGATTTAAGTTCATCATAATGACGATAAAGACACCGACTAGTAATAGTGTAACGGTAACAGCACTCACCGAAGCAAATGTCATCCAGCTATTACGACGTAGGCTTTTCAAGCTTTCACGTAAATGCCGTCCTAAGGTTCTAGCCTTCATAGCCGTACTCACCTCCGTATTCATCACGGGTGATAAGTCCGCCTTCCACAACAATGACACGATGCCGAATGGTATTTACGATTTCCCTGTTATGGGTGGCCATGACAATTGTCGTTCCGCGAGCATTGATTTGTTCGAAAATCCTCATGATCTCCCATGATGTTTCAGGATCCAAGTTCCCTGTCGGTTCATCTGCAATAACAACTTTAGGAACGTTAACAATTGATCTTGCAATTGAAACGCGCTGCTGCTCTCCACCTGATAACTCATTAGGGAACATTCTTGCCTTTTGAGTTAATCCCACAAGTCCAAGGACATCATTTACTTTTTTTCTAATTTGTGCGGGCGACTCCTCAATCACTTCAAGAGCAAACGCGACATTTTCATATACATTTAACTTCGGCAATAATTTGAAGTCTTGGAAAACAACACCAATTTGACGACGCAAATATGGCACTCGTTTGTTGCGAATTGTAGAAAGGTTGATGCCGTTAATTATAATGTCACCGCTTGTAGAAGCCTCTTCACGATACATCATTTTGATGAATGTCGACTTTCCAGCTCCACTCGGTCCGACCACATAGACGAATTCGCCTCTGTCAATTTCAATATTAATGCCGTTTGCAGCTACAACCCCATTGGGATACTTTTTGTACACATTTTTCATTACAATCATCTTAAGACCACCTGAAAATAAATTTCCCTCTTTTTAACCAACAAGCCCATTATAACATGAATAATCTATGTAAGCATTACAGTTGTGTTTCAATTGCGCTTCCCAATAAACCTTGATAATCGTATATATAAGTACTTTTCTCATATACAAAAATCGTGACTGAAGGACTACCCCTTTACCTTATTCGACCCAAACAAGAATAATCATCTATTATTCTATAAATCATCTGTAATGGAGGTGAATTTTCTGAAGTAAGTACACATTCGATCCCGCGAAAAAATAAAAAAACCGCTCAGGCATGAAGCTTAGCCCAAACGGTTTCATTTTTAATATTATTTTTTCTCGGCAAGCCATTTTGCTACAGCTGTAGCGTCTTCACCTTTGATAAGACCACCTGGCATGCTACCTTGACCTTTTTCAATGACTGTATGGATTTCCTCTTCAGACATACGTGCACCGATATCAGCTATTCCAGGCGCATTCCCTTGTCCTTCAAGGTTACTGCCGTGACATGCGATACAGCTTTTGTTAACGATTGCTTCTGCATCAGCAGTTGCTGTCGTTCCACCAGTGTCTGTGCTTGTGCCGGCTTTATCGCCACCACATGCGCCAAGGACGAGTACCGCTCCGAACATGACTGCTAAAAGTTTGCTCTTCATTTTCTTCCTCCTTCATTAATTGTTATATTACATATATAAGTATACCAAAACTATCCGCGGATTCAAAAAACTTCCGCGCTTCAAGAAATCAATTATAACTTAAATTAACGAAAAACGCATCCATATCAAGGCTTCGCGAATTGTTCCAAATTTGTGAACATGATTATTTTCCCTATTACGCAATAGTAAAATGCTCTTTTACGCCTCTATCGCTTACTATACACCTTTCCCGCATTTCTAAACCCTTTAACAAACATTTTTTAACTTAATCCAGCAGAAGTCCTCCACTTCTATAAGTTGAAGGATGAATGCTAAATATGCCCTCAAATTCAGTGAGGGGCCAAACCTCTGCTGAATAAAGTTAAGCCTCCGGCGGATGTCACAGATTTTGAAGGAAGTCAATTGCGCAAGCGCAATTCAAAATCTGGACGCAATCACGCCTAGGCGCGATTGATTGCAAAGAAAAAGCACACCGTAAAGTGTACTTTTCTTTTTAACAATTCTTATGAAATGCGTGAACGTAAATACGCATTGATGAATAAATCGATGTCGCCGTCCATCACTGCACCAACATTGCCTGTTTCCGCACTCGTCCGGTGATCTTTTACCATAGAATACGGATGGAAAACGTAAGAGCGAATCTGACTGCCCCAACCGATTTCCTTTTGATCTCCTCGAATTTCGAGAAGACGTGCTTCCTCTTCTTCAATTCGAATTTGGTAAATTTTTGCCTTCAATAAATTTAACGCTCGCTCACGGTTCTTAATTTGTGAACGTTCCGTTTGACACGTTACAATCGCACCCGTTGGAATATGCGTCATTCGTACAGCAGAATCCGTCGTATTGACGTGCTGACCACCCGCACCACTTGATCGGTACGTATCAATTTTGACATCTTCCATTTTGATTTCTACATCAACGTCTCCTTCAAACTCCGGCATGACTTCAATAGAAGAAAATGACGTATGACGGCGGCCAGATGAGTCAAATGGCGAGATTCGAACAAGGCGATGAACACCTTTTTCTGCTTTCAAATAGCCGTAAGCATTATGCCCTTTAATGGACAACGTCACCGACTTTACGCCCGCTTCGTCACCCGCCTGGTAATCGAGTGTCTCCACTTTAAAACCACGATGCTCTGCCCAACGTGTATACATCCGCAGCAGCATAGATGCCCAGTCCTGAGACTCCGTACCACCAGCGCCTGAATGAAGTTCAAGAACTGCACTATTTTTATCGAATTCGTCACTTAACAGCATTTGTAATTCAAATGCCTCTAGCTTCGTTTTAAATTCCTTCAATTCTGCTCCGAGGTCTTCTTGCATTTCAGCATCGAATTCCTCGCGCAATAATTCAAGCGTCATTTCCAAGTTTTCCTGCTCGTCAGTCAGCTCTGTGTAATCGCCAACAATGTCTTTTAATGCCTTTGATTCTGAAATTACTTTCTGCGCACTGTCCTGATCATTCCAGAATTGTGGATCCAGCATAATTTCGTCAAACTCTTGAATACGTGCCTCTTTGTTTTCTAAGTCAAAGAGACCCCCTAAAGTCCGCTAATTTCTTAGCTGATTTGTCTAGCTCATTACGTACATCGGATAATTCCATCATTGTTATTCCTCCTGAATTTGGGTTGCCCGGCGCTTATGCTCTACCGTGGCAGTTTTTATACTTCTTCCCGCTACCGCAAGTACATGGGTCATTTCGTCCGATGTTTACTGCACGACGCACTGGTTTCTTCGTTACTTTTTCGCCATCCTCTTTCGGATTGACTGCCTGCGCTTTGACAACTTCTTCACGCTCAAGATTATTACGGATTTCTGCCTTCATGACGTACTTAGACGCATCTGACTCAATCGACGCCAGCATCTCCTCGAACATCGCAAAGCCTTCCGACTGATATTCACGCAGCGGATCTGTTTGCCCATAAGCACGTAAATGAATGCCATGACGTAATTGGTCCATCGCATCGATATGATCCATCCATTTCGAGTCAATGGCACGCAACAAGACGACTTTTTCGAATTCGCGCATACGCTCTTCCGACATTTCAGCCTCTTTTTCATCATAACGCTCCGTAACTGCCTGTTGAATCAATGCCGTCAGCTCTTCCACTGATTTGCCGGCCATATTAGTAGCTTTCAAACGATCCTCTGGCAATAAATTCGCACCAAGGAAATCTTCAAGCCCTTTTAAATTCCAATCTTCCTGCTTCTCTTCTGTCGTATGCATCGCAACGGACTGGTCGACAATATTTGCCAACATATTTTCCAGCACATCACGAATATTATCCGATTCCAACACTTCGTTACGCTCTTTGTAAATGATTTCACGCTGCTGACGCAACACATCATCATACTGAAGCAAACGTTTCCGTGCATCGAAGTTATTACCCTCTACCCGTTTTTGCGCAGACTCAACCGAACGCGACACCATTTTCGACTGAATCGGCGTTGTATCGTCCATCCCTAATTTCGTCATCATCGACTTCATTTGATCCGAACCAAAACGGCGCATTAATTCATCCTCAAGTGATAAATAGAACTGCGTCACACCTGGGTCGCCTTGACGACCTGAACGACCACGCAGCTGATTATCAATACGGCGTGACTCGTGTCGCTCCGTACCAAGAACCGCAAGACCACCAAGCTCCTGCACGCCTTCGCCTAATTTAATATCCGTACCACGACCAGCCATATTCGTCGCAATTGTCACAGAGCCCTTTTGCCCCGCCTCCAAAATGATTTCAGCTTCACGACCATGGTTTTTCGCATTCAACACATTATGCTTCACACCAAACTTCGTCAAGTACTTCGAAATAATTTCAGACGTTTCAATCGCAACCGTACCAACGAGCACCGGCTGACCTTTAGCATTGCGGTCTTTAATGTCCTCCGCAACGGCTTTGTACTTACCATCCATCGAGGCGTAAATCAAATCCGCACGGTCGTCCCGCGCAATCGGACGATTTGTAGGAATCGCAATAACATTCATATTGTAAATATTACGGAATTCTTCTTCTTCCGTTTTAGCTGTACCTGTCATCCCCGACAGCTTTTCATACATTCTAAAGAAGTTCTGGAATGTAATCGTTGCAAGCGTCATCGTCTCATTCTGGACTTCGAGACCTTCTTTCGCCTCAATTGCTTGGTGCAGACCATCGCTATAACGACGCCCTTTCATCAAACGCCCTGTGAATGAATCGACAATGATAACTTCGCCTTCCTGCACAACATAATCGATGTCATTATGCATACTTGCATGTGCCTTCAACGATTGGTTGATCGCATGATTCAACGTTACATGCTGCAAGTCAAATAAGTTTTCAATGCTAAACGCTTTTTCCGCCTTTTCAATACCACTTTCCGTTAAAACAACGCCTTTAGTTGATTCATCATATGAATAATCTTCTTCATTCTTGAGCGTTTTCGTAAACATATTCGCCAAACGATACAGCTCAGCCGCCTTCGCAGCCTGTCCAGAAATAATAAGCGGTGTACGCGCTTCGTCAATTAAGATCGAGTCAACCTCATCTATAACCGCGTAAAACAGCGGGCGTTGCACTTTATGTTCATTGTAAAGCACCATATTATCACGTAAATAGTCGAAGCCAAGCTCGTTATTCGTACTATACGTAATATCTGCACTGTACGCTTCACGCTTTTCATCCTTCGATAAACTATTCAAGTTCAAACCGACCGACATACCAAGAAACTCATACAGCTGTCCCATTTCCACAGCATCACGGCTGGCAAGGTATTCGTTCACCGTCACGACATGCGCACCTTTACCCGCAAGCGCGTTTAAGTAAATCGACAGTGTAGACGTCAACGTTTTCCCTTCACCAGTTTTCATTTCAGCAATATTTCCTTCATGTAAAGCAGCTGCTCCAATGATTTGCACACGGAACGGATACATGCCAAGTACACGACGTGACGCTTCACGAACGACTGCAAATGCCTCCACTTGAAGATCATCCAGCGTTTCGCCTTTTACAAAGCGCTCTTTAAACTCATCTGTCTTAGCAGTGAGCTGGTCATCCGTTAGCTGCTCCATTTGTGAAGCAAGCTGTTCAACCTTATCTGCAATCTTGTCGAGACGTTTTAAATCTCGTTTATTCATATCAAACACTTTATTCAATACGCCAAGCATTTAGGTCACATCCTCATTAGGTTCACTCTTCATTTTAACATTGTAAAATGCTAGGTGCAAATGGTCTAGTCCGAAGTGTAGAGAAATCTGTCGTAGCATGGTGGAGTGGGTGAAAAATTGATGTGGCGTCAAATTATTTCGGCGGAGTTTCCAACCATTTGCTCGAAGTGTACAACCATTTTGACGGAGTCTCCAACTAAAGCCAGAAAGCGTACAACAAAACACGCAAAGTGTACACCATCGGGGTAACTCTCCAACATTCACAGCAAAGCCTCCAACTAAAGTGAGAAAGTGTGCAAGAAAGCACGCAAAGTGTACAACATCGGGGTAACTCTCCAACATTCACAGCAAAGCCTCCAACTAAAGTGAGAAAGTGTGCAAGAAAGCACGCAAAGTGTACAACATCCGGGCAACTCTCCAACATTAATGGCAAACCCTCCAACTAAAGTGAGAAAGTGTGCAACAAAGCACGCATAGTGTACAACATCGGGGTACCTCTCCAACATTAACAGCACAGCCTCCAACTAAAGGGAGAAAGTGTGCAACAAAGCACGCATAGTGTACAACATCGGGGTACCTCTCCAACATTAACAGCACAGCCTCCAACTAAAGGGAGAAAGTGTGCAACAAAGCACGCATAGTGTACAACATCGGGGTACCTCTCCAACATTAACAGCACAGCCTCCAACTAAAGGGAGAAAGTGTGCAACAAAGCACGCAAAGAGTACAACATCCGGGCAACACTCCAACATTAATGGCAGACCCTCCAACTAAAGTGAGAAAGTGTGCAACAAAGCACGCAAAGTGTACAACATCGGGGAAAGTCTCCAACATTAACGGCAAAGTCTCCAACTAAAGTGAGAAAGCGTACAACAAAACCCGCAAAGTGTACAACATCGGGGAAGCTCTCCAACATTAACGGCAAAGTCTCCAACTAAAGTGAGAAAGCGTACAACAAAACCCGCAAAGTGTACAACATCGGGGAAGCTCTCCAACATTAACGGCAAAGTCTCCAACTAAAGTGAGAAAGCGTACAACAAAACCCGCAAAGTGTACAACATCGGGGAAGCTCTCCAACATTAACGGCAAAGTCTCCAACTAAAGCGTGTAAGTGTACAACAAAGCACGCAAAGTGTACAACATCGGGGAAAGTCTCCAACATTAACGGCAAAGTCTCCAACTAAAGTGAGAAAGCGTACAACAAAACACGCAAAGTGTACAACATCGGGGAAACTCTCCAACATTAACGGCAAAGCCTCCAACTAAAGTGAGAAAGCGTACAACAAAACCCGCAAAGTGTACAACATCGGGCAACTCTCCAACCTTAACGGCAAGCTCTCCAACTAAAGCGGGCAAGTGTACAACATCTGGCAACTCGCCAACATTAACAACAAAACCTCCTACTAAAGCGAGAGAGCGTACAACAAAACACGCAAAGTTTACAACATCGGGCAACTCTCGAACATTAACGGCAAGCTCTCCAACTAAAGCGGGAAAGTGTACAACATCTGGCAACTCTCCAACATTAACAACAAAACCTCCAACTAAAGCGAGAGAGCGTACATCAATACACGTAAAGTGTACAACATCGGGGGACCTCTCCAACATTAACAGCAAAGCCTCCAACTAAAGCGAGAGAGCGTACATCAATACACGTAAAGTGTACAACATCGGGGGAACTCTCCGACATTAACGGCAAGCTCTCCAACTAAAGCGGGCAAGTGTACAACATCTGGCAACTCGCCAACATTAACAACAAAACCTCCTACTAAAGCGAGAGAGCGTACAACAAAACACGTAAAGTGTACAACATCGGGGGAACTCTCCAACATTAACGGCAAGCTCTCCAACAAAAATGAGAAAGCGTGCAACAAAACACGCAAAGTGTACAACATCGGGGGAACTCTCCAACATTAACAGCAAAGCCTCCAACTAAAGCGAGAGAGCGTACAACATAACACGCAAAGTGTACAACCTCCACCCGCAGCCTTCCATTCCCCTTATAGACAGCAAAACCCCCTAAGCGCATTCACTTAGGGGTTCAAGTTATTCAATGGATTAATTTGTTTCGATTAAACCGTATTTGCCGTCTTTACGTTTATAAACGATATGTGTGCCGTCCGATTCTGCATCTGTGAAGATGAAGAAATTGTGGCCCAGCATATTCATTTGCAGGATGGCTTCTTCTTGGTCCATCGGCTTCAAATCGAATTGCTTTGTACGAACGATTGGGAATGCGTTGTCTTCTTCAACAGCTGCATCGCCATTTCTATCGTCGCTCTTATTAACGGATGCAAAAAATGCAGCAACGCCTTCGCGTTCGCGGAACTTGCGGTTTACTTTTGTTTTGTATTTGCGAATTTGACGCTCGAGCTTATCTACGATTAAGTCAACGGCTGCATATAGATCGTTATGGCGTTCTTCAGCACGAAGTGTCAAGTTTTTCATTGGAATTGTGACTTCCACTTTTGTTTGCTTATCATTGTACACTTTCATATTCACATTAGCTGCTGCATCTGTGCCTTCTGTGAAATACCTTTCGAGTTTTTGGACTTTCTTCTCGACGTGTTCACGAATCGCCGGAGTCACCTCAATATTTTCACCGCGGATGTTGAAGTTTAACATATGAACTCCTCCTTTAGTTGACCATATAGTACTCTTCTACATCTTCCCTTTAAAGTCCTTCTAGAAACATTATTTATTTTTTATTTTTGTCGAATTGTGACGTTTTTTCAAACCTCATCTAAATTCATTTCAGAGCGCCTACGTAATTTAAGTTCTTCCACAATGATATTTTCAAGCTCAGCATCCTCATCAAAATCATAGCCATATAAATAGCCGTCTTTAAATGGCTTTCTCCAGACAATTACACCTGAAACTTCCCTCGTCTCTTCAAGCAACTTAAATTTAATACGCAAATGAACTGTTCCATTTTCTACTGGAATATTAAACTTAGCAAAAAGCTTTGCACCGCCTGGGCTAATGTCAACAAGCTGACAGTGGCCAGGACTTGATTCTCGCCCTTGCTTATCCTCTACTACAATTCGAAATTCGCCCTCAAGCGGCTGACCAAAGGTATACCTGAAATACTCATGGCGTTTATAAAGCATCCCACACACTCCGTTCCATCGCACCGCGACTAATTTCCTCCAGTATACCAGATGGACATTTTTTCATCGAACTTCAGCCAAATGTTTCGTTCTTCGCATTGTCCCATCTAACGTAGCGACAATTTGTTCATTATCAGCAACGGTTGTATGAATCGTCGCATTGACCTCTTCGAGTGATGCACTTGATTCCGTCAACATATCGGCAAACATACCAGTCATACGTCCGATATCTGTCGTCTCTCGTGTGATTGACGCCATTTTCTCATCAAACATCCCAAACTTCTGATGAAGCTCATTCAATGTATGATGCATGAGACCAATTTTTGCTTCTGCATCCACCGTCAATGCCGTCTGCGTCACAAGTCTTCCTGTACTGCTCGTCAAATTGTCGCGTGAGCGTTCATTCATCGCATTGACATCAGCTAAATTGCTGTTAATTTCCGTGAGCGTGACTGCAGTCAGTCCCGCCAGTTTACGGATTTCATCGGCTACTACTGCAAAGCCTTTGCCATTTTCACCCGCCCGTGCTGCTTCAATCGACGCATTCAATGCCAGAAGATTCGTCTGTTCAGTAATCGTCGCAATCGACTTCGCAAGCGTATTCGTCTTATCGATATTTTCCGTTAGCGCATCGAACGAGCCATTTAAATCGTCTAGCAACGACTGTACCTCTTGCATCCCTCCACGCAAACTTTGCATCAGGTCAACAATTTCACTAGACTCCAAGCTTAAATTGGCCGTATCCACATTCATCGTCCGTGTTTCCTTATGCATGTCGCTAACTTCACTTTGCGTTCGCTCCGTATTGTCAGCTATTTTCGCAATTTGAACCGTTTCTTTCTCAACCGTTGCCGCAACACTATCCATAATTTCTAACAACTCTTTCTGCGCCGCCAAATGCCGCGTAGCCGTCTCCCCAATCGTCGTCAAATCATCCGCTACTTGCTCTACATTTGCATTGAGTGCACGATGCTTATCCGCTTCTACCTGCGCATGTAACGCCTGCTCCGCTGTAAATAAATTCACTTGCTCTTCCAGCTTTTTCGTCTGTTTTATTTGAATGAAAAGCCCTACTGCCATTAAAATGAGAACGAGCGCCAAACTGCCTTTACTATCAGCAATCTGCTCCTGAAAAGGATAATTCACAATAAACACACCTAAAACTGCAAGTGATAACACAAACCCGTATGTCATAATCCTCATCGACAAATGCACACTTGCAATACCGGCGATGAAAAAGGCAATGCCCGCCGTCGCAATCGAAGGCTCTCCAATGACTCCGTTCAAGAGCGCTGCAAAGGCTGTCACGCCAAGAACGATCCATGGAAACCATCGTTCTACAATGATGATTTTTTTTGAAAGCCCGTAGAACAATAGTGTAATCACTACCGGTATTCCCATACTAGCCGTTTTCAGCATCTCTTGACCCGTTACGAAATAAAAAATCAAACCAATGAAACTCGAACCGCCTAGCGTTATGAATAAAATGAAGTTCTTATTCGCAAATTCCTTCTGCCGCATCGTCTCTACATGATTCATCTTTTCATCCCCCCAGAAGATTTTATCTATAGTCGTGTAATGAATTATACGACTTAACTGATAATCGAATCTGTGAAAAAATCGCCCCAAGTTCAGGACGATTTTGAATTATCGCTTCATCAACAATGCTTCTTCATGTGTTTCATTAATATAGTTAGTAATTTGTTGCTGTTCTTCTGTCATTTCAGTTAGTGTTGCATTCAACTCTTCAACAGCCGCCGTACTTTGTTCAACAATCGCCGCGAATTCCATCGTGCGTTCACGGATCGTTTCACTGTCGTTTGTAATTTTACTAAAGTCTTGAATAAACGATGATAATTCCTGTTGCAAAACCGTCATCGTGTCAAAAAGGTCTTCAAACGACGCACTCGATTCATCAGCCACAGTCGTTTGCATAGCGACTTGCTGCAATCCATCCCCCAGCTTTTGAACAGCGAGCTCATTATAATTGTTCACTTCTAGCAAATTACTATCAATTTTCTTCAATGTCTCATCTGTTAAGCCAGCCAATTTCCGTATTTCTTCAGCAACAACTGCAAAGCCCTTGCCGTGTTCACCCGCTCTTGCTGCTTCAATCGATGCATTCAGCGCCAATAAATTGGTTTGGTCTGTTATTTCTTTTATAGAACCAGCAAATGCATTGGTCTCCTCAATCTTTCCAGATAAGACAGTAAACGTTTCATGAAGCTCGGTAAAAAATGTAGAGAAAGTATCAATGCTTTGTTTGAGCTTCGTGATATTTTCCGTGCCATCACCCGCTTTACGACCTGCTTCATTTGTCTGTATGACAATTTGTCCGAGTCCTTCTGCGATGACCTGAACCGACTCATGTGTTCGCTCCGCATTTTCCGCAATATCTGCAATATGATCTGCCTGCTGTTGGCTACCACCACTCACTTCATTGACAGCGGCAAGCATTTCACGTTGCGATGTAGCAGATGTCTCTGTATTGGAACGAAGATGACCAAGATTGGCGGTAATTTTTTCAACTGCCTGATTCAGTTTTTCCGTTAACGCTTCCTCTTCTCGTACCTTCGTCTCTGTCAATTCAACCAATTGCTCGACGTGCATAAATACCTGTCTATTTTGGCGAACGAGTAAAAATAGTAAAATTCCTGATAGGAGATATAAAATGATTAGATTTGTCCCGCTTTTCTCGATAAGCTCTGGCGCAACAAATAACTGATTATTCACGATAACTGCAATCGCTCCGAGTACAAATCCAAACGCCATAATGCGCATCTGTCCATGAATGGAGGCAAGCACAATAATGAGTAGAATAATGCCGATTGTTCCAAGATTTGCTTCCGAGAAAAAGATGACACCCATCGCAATTGCAAAATTTAAGGTAAGCAGTATGTATGGGAGAAGTCGCGATACCCTCTGAATCTTTACACTTAAGCTATAGAAAAGGATTGCTAGCACAAAAGGGATTGCCACCGGTAAAATAATGGTCATCGGTGACCGCTGTATAAGCTGTGCTACCAAGCCCAGTCCAGCTGCAAGCGCAAAGCCAATCATCATAATTTGATTTTTCCGAAGCCAATCTTCCCGTTTTAATTGATGTATATTCATTCACAATCACTCCTTAAGCAACAATTGTTCTTTTTTACACAGAAATAAACCACTATGTAAAATGTATCATTAATGAATGACCATTCATATAGGTGAAACTAACTAATTATTCTTTATACTTTATCGATATAAAAAAAGCCTACTAACAACGCTCGGCGCTAGGGGATGCCTACCGCAATAAGCCAGACAGAAGACCCCTGTCCGTCTTACCGCTTCGGCTACCCCAGTAAGGCGCCTTCACTGGATATTACCCGGGATCATTAGTTCAACATAGATACTATAAAAACATAAAAAGACCTTGATAGAGAAAAATCCTCTACCAAGGTCTTGCTATTGTTTCGTATCGTAAAACGTTCCATCTCGCGCTACATTGCTGTAGGGATTGATGTAGTTTTTCATATGGTCTTTTTTGGATTGACTTTCTGAAATATTCATACGGATTTGTTTGGTGAAGAAGGCAAGTTTTTTCTGAACATCTGCTTCCATTGCGACAAGTTCCTTACCGAACACTTCTTCTTCAGAAGTAAACGGTGCAACGATTTGCGCTTGTAACTTGTCCCGATCATCTAGAAATCCTTCAATGCCCAAAATCATGGCATCGCGCTGTTCTTCTGAAATCTCACCTGCTGGCAATGCTAATAGTTTCTCTGTCACATCACGCCAAGCCATCATCGCGGGCCGAATCATATCTCATCCACATTCGCATATTGCTTCTGCCGGTTAATTTGAATAACCTGCTTCCACGTATCACGAAACTCCATAATAATAGCCGATGCTTCGTCAAACAACGCACTATCATTTTTAATATTGCCATCAATGAGACGACTATTGGCAAATTCGTAAAGAATGAGCATGTTTTCTGCGACTGGATAGGACGTATCAAGTGTTAACATCAGCTCAGAAATAATAGCCTGTGCTTTTTGAATGGCCATATTTTTCTCTTCAATATTATTTTCTTCCAAACCTTTTTTCGCTTGTTGGATGAATTTCAAGCAGCCATTGTACAGCATGAGTGTCAGCTCACCAGGTGTAGAAGTATTGACTGAGTTATTCTGATACTTTGCATATGGATTGTTCATTGCCATTTAATGTCTATCTCCTTTTGTATTGCTGTATTACATACCGCCAAATGCACTCATAAGTTGTGCCGACTGAGCGTTTGCACGATTGATAGCTTGTTCCATCGCCGTAAACTGTCTCCATAGTCGGTCTTCTGTCATTTTCAAACGATCTTCGAAACGAGTAATTTGTTCGTTCATATCTTCTAAATTTCGGCCAAGTGTAAATGTACTATTTCCAGATCCCACACTTCCAGCACGTTCAGCAATCGCTTGGCGGCTCACGTCCATAATATCACGCATCCGGACAGCAACTCCGCCTTCTGTCCCAGCTGGTTTAGTTGGATCTGTTTTCTTTTCGTTGAATAATTGGGATACTTTTTCAGGATCTTCAGCAATTGCAGCACGAAGTTTTACTTCATCAATAATAAGTTTTCCATTGTCTGAATAATTACTAGATGGTTTTATCCCAATATCACTTAGCGTTTTTTCACCTATTTTTGCATCCACTAACGCTGTTCTAATTTGGGATAACATACTTGAAAGAATTGGGTCACTTTTAAGCGTGCCGCTCTTTGCTTTTTCTTCCCATAATTTAATTTCATTTTCTTTCATATCACTCTTTTGTTCAGTTGTAAGTGCTGGGAAGTTACGATATTTCGGCTCTCTAATTTTTGCGTTTAATTCCTCAATCATTTTATTATAATCATCGACGAATTGAACGACTGAATCGACAATTTTATCTGTATCCGCAGTTGAATTGAACGTGATTGGCACTCCGTGATCTGCCTCAGTTCCAGTAACTTGTTTTAATACAAATTCAAAGCCATTGATTTGGAATGTATTAGATGATCGTTCCGTTACAAGACCATTAAATGTAAACTTCGCATTTTTGCCTGGGTCCAATGTTCCTGAGCCAGAACCGAGTCCAGTGACCGTAATATTATGATCAGCACCACTATTTTTAGCTGTCATCACAATTTTCCCAGTATGTGAATCGTAAAATGCGTTTACACCTGCATCTGGATCCGCATTTATTTTTGAAATTAAAGAATCGATAGTATCTGTGCTAGTATCAACCTCAATTTCTTTATCATTAATCATTATATTACCAGTAACGCCCAGTTCAGTAACTAAATCTTTTCCCTCTTTATCCTTAGCTAATTCATCCGATTGCCAAGTTGCCTGCGTTGCTAATTGTCCAACCGCCAGAGTACCTGAAAAATCTGCTGTCGAGTTCACACTCTTAATATCTGCTACATTCGGATTAGAAACAGTAACTTTCTTTGCACTAAACGTACCTGCCCGCAACACTGTATCGTTAATTTTATAAATAGAGGTTTGAAGATTGCGGTTAATGCTTCGGTAATCTTCCAATTGCCATTCCAAATATGCTTTCTTCTGCGTAATCTTGTCGAGTGGTATACGATTTGCTTTCATCAAATCTCTGATAATCGAATCTGTATCCATCCCTGATGCTAATCCACCAATCCTCATAATCCTTCACACCTTCATCATTATATTTTTCGATCTACTAGTAAACCTACAAACTCACGCATCGCCGCATGGATGTCCATCAGTTTCTTCGATGGAATTTCTCGAATGACTTCATCCGTGTTCGAATCGATAATCGTTACATAATATTCGTTGAGTTTGTCATGAAATTTGAAACGCAGCTGCGTATTAGCACTTGCCAAAAACGTGTTCATACTGTCCGTCATCTGTTTTGCTTTATCTGCCGGAAGTTGTTGTTCTTGGTCAGCTTGCGGCTGTACTTGCTCCGTAATTGGCTGTGTTTGCACTACCGTAACTTCCTTGTCCGGAGCTGCTTTTTCTACTGAAACGCTTGCTTGGCGCGTTACCGTTCCACCATCCATACGACTTACCATTCCTCAAACCTCCCTGTTCTCGAGAACTTACTTATGATTTATATCGGCATGGCAAAAAGGAAGTTGAGTTAATTGGCAATAAAAAGTATGAAAGTGCTTTCTGAAATCCTTTTTTTCACAGCACTAAACATCTTCATTTACAAACAGAGTTATGTCCTGTAGGTTTTCTCGTAATCACATGTGGGTACTTTAATAACATCTACTATTCTCACTCTTTCATTTTATCTAAACAAACGAAGGAATAAACCGAAATTCATATAGTAAGACTAATTTAGGGAGAAAGCGAAGGTGCGATATGTTCAAATCAATAAAAACAAAAATTATTATGACAGTCATGGTATTATTCCTAGTCGGCGTCTCCGTTATGACTGCGATTAGCAGTACGCAAGTAAAAAGAAATACGGAGAACAGCGTTATTGACTCGAGCGGTGCACTTGTCAATGAGATGAGTTATGCTATCGAGAACTTTCTCGGTCAATATGAAAAAGGTCTTACTCAACTTTCTACCTCAACCACGATCATTGAATTTGCCAGCATGAATAATGATACGGGGCATGATACGCTTCAAGCACTAAATACAACGCTTAAAAACTTTCTTGATCCTTATGCAGATGCTTCGGGAGTCTATTTTTCACTACCAACCAAACAAACTATTATAATGCCTTACGCAGATCTTGGAGCAGATTTCGATCCAACAACACGTAGTTGGTATACATTAGCAGTTGCTACTCCTGACGTTGTTCAGTGGACAAGTCCTTATATTGACCAAGCAACTGGTCAATTTGTTGTCAGTGCTTCAAAAGCTGTACAAGCGAATGGGAAAGTCATTGGCGTTGTCGGCCTAGACGTTCAGCTCGCCGCATTAACCGATAAAATTATGGCGAGTGAAATTGGCTATGGTGGCTACCCCGCAGTATTCGATTTAGAAGGGACAGCCGTTGTACATCCAACACTGGGGGGAGAAAATCTCATAGATCTTCCATTCATCGCTAAAATGTATGAGGGAGCTGACCGTGATACTATTCATTATGTATATGAAGGCGTTCCCAAAGCGTTAATTTACTCAACCATTCCGAAATTTGGATGGAAAGTATTAGCCGTTTATGATGAGAAAAATATTGCTGCAATGGCAAATGATTTACGTATCTCCATGATTACTGTTGCCCTAATCACATTACTCGTCATCTTTGTTGCACTTTATTTCCTCATCAGTCGGACGATTAAACCACTCGGGCAGGTTAACACACTGATGGACTCTGTCTCTCAAGGTGATTTAACCGTTCGAACCGACATTAAAACAAAGGACGAAATTGGTGAACTAGGTCGTAATTTCAACACAATGATTGACAATATGAATGCTATTATTACTGTCGTCAATAACTCAGCTTCCAATGTTCGGGCCAGTTCTGAAAGCTTGAGTGCTGTTGCAGAGGAAACGAGTGCATCGAGCGAAGAAGTTGCACATGCGGTTACAGAAATTGCGCATGGCGCATCAAAATCTGCCGAGGATGCCGAAATTGTCACGGAGCGTGCAGATTTACTCGGCCAGCAAATTAATGAAATCACTGTCAAAGCAGGCGTTATGTCCGATATTGCAACGAAAGCCGGAGACATGAATGCAAACGGTCAGGGCCAAATGCAACAGCTAAAACTGTCCTTCAACGATTGGGAAACGAATTTGCAATCCATGTCCGAAGTTATTAGCACACTGGAAACGAAAGTAAAAGCAATCGGTGGCGTCATGGAAACCATCACGGAGATTTCATCACAAACGAATTTACTTGCTTTAAACGCTAGTATCGAAGCTGCACGCGCAGGTGAACACGGTAAAGGATTCGCCGTAGTTGCTGATGAAGTCCGCAAACTCGCAGAACAATCCGCACGTTCGACGGAAGAAGTGAAAGTGACCGTTCAAGAACTGCAAGCAGAATCGCAGCTCGTAACCCAGCAAATGAACGACACACGCGAAAACTTCCAGCGTCAAGGAACTGTCGTCAACGACACTGAAATTACTTTCGGGGAAATTTCTACATTGATGGCTGACATGCAAGACTCCATCGATGCTGTCTACTCTGAAATTCAAAAAGTCGCGGCACATAAAGAAGATGTCTCAGAAACGATTCAAACGATGGCGGCAACCTCAGAGGAAACAGCAGCTGCCTGTGAAGAGGTAAGCGCATCAACAGACGAACAACTACGTGCGATTCAATCTGTAACAGATGCAGCGGAAACGTTAACGGAGTTGAGTGAGGAATTAAGCTTGGCGGTTAATCGGTTTAAGGTGTAAAAAAATAGCAAAACCCGCTTAGACATTATGTCTACAGCGGGTTTTGTCTGTTATTCGAATATACTTATTTTTAGTGATGACGAAACTCGATTGACGACTTATACAGGATATGAAGTAAAATGTTTCAAAACGTACTATCTAGATTTGTTAACTTACACTCCTTCAACCCATTACCCTTCGACCCTATAATCCGGGCTTGATTGATTCCATCCTTCAAATGTATTAACGGATGTATCGCCATCGCCATCAACCCAAATTTTTGTACCATCCGACAATGTTCTCCAATGCGGCTCGACATGATGGTTATTAGGGTTGTCCACCAATGTCACATCGCTATCGGAAGCAGGTATTTCAGGGTCACTCGTTACACTTGGCGAATGATCATAAGCTAGCGCTGTCTGTCCATTTGCTCCATCCATGGCAATTGCCGTAGAATTACCATCAACTGCGTCCGCCCCATCAACCAAATCGATGATCCCAAATGATAGCGCACCGACAACCCCTACTTTTAAAACACCTTTTGCCCCTTCCTTCAAGCGCTCATTATCCCCATCTATTAAACCGCCTACAACATCCGTACCATTTTCAACGACATTACAAATTGTATGACCTGCCGCTCTAGCGGTATCTCCTATCGCTTTTCCCATATCATTCAGTCCAACATCTAATTGTGCTTCATCTTGCGTAATAATGCCGGCAGCAATATCCCATGTACCACTTGCGGCTTCACCTAACTTATCACCCGCAAAGGAAGAGGCTTTTTTAATGCCGTCACCAATTTCTCCTATAAATTCACTGCCTGTTACATCACCGATTTTATTAACCGTACCACCCACCACTTCTCCCGCAACTTCCCCTACAAACGAAAAGACCTCTTTTAGAAAACCCATCATTCCACCCCGTTACAGTTTATTAAAATCAAAATTTATTAGCTACAGCAATACAAATAACTAGTTGTTAAGTGACTAATTCATGAACAAAACCATAGTTTATCACGCTATCCTAAATTATCAATTCAGAAACACAGAAATACGCTACCTAATAGTCCTATACATTCATTCATCATTAGTTATATTATACTATACTATAAGACTTACTTTCTTACGACGGTTATTTAGAGATGCTAGGTTCCTTATTATAAAACTACAAATAAAGCCATCACAATTAAGTGATGACCTTCAAATTTCCTTCAACCAAAAAGCATACTCAGAATGAGCACCATCTTCTATTCAAGTTTGGTTATTGCGATTAGCGGCTTCCATAATGGCATCTTGACTAATTGCTTGTCCCGTAAAATCTATTGGCATGATAGCTTTTTTTGCAATAATTTCCTTCTTAATTTCTTGCGAATTAATATTTTACTTCTGCTCATCAACGTCCGAAAAACTGGTGTTACACCGCAATATAACACTGCGTTTGATATCACTACAAACGTAATATACGTTGTTAATTAACTCACATCCCCGTCACTATTTCCGCCGTATAATCGACCCCAGTAATGTTTCCACTACCGCCGCAATGTCATCATCGTCAATAGATTACTTGCCATAAGACAAGAATGCATTTTTTCATGCGCGCACCAAATGATACCTGTTTTCCCAATTATTAGTTTATGTACTACGTCACAGAATACTCGCCTCAACTTCTAACAAGCACTGCCATATGGGCCAAAGTTATATATCCTTGCAACTTCATTTGACTTTCGACATTCTTCAAATAAGCCGCATTATGATCAATCGTCTTCGAGTAAGATTGAACAAGTTTAATGACAAGGTCAAGATTTAAATTTTCATGATACTTAGCCATCCCAATTAAGTGTAATTTAATCATCGAGAAATTAATGACGAGCATTGCAAAACTATCTGTAACTGTCTGTTTTTCGAACGGGAATAAATTTATAAAAATGTAATTTACTAAATAGTTCTCAAGAATATACTCATGGTCTTCCATGAATGGTTTATAATTCACTTCATAAGCAGTTTTATAACGATGAATAATCTCCTCGTCAGTAGCTTTCCCATTCATGCCAAGCCCTTCTACTACTTCCTCAAGACATTCGATATACCTATGACTATTTATCGAAGTTGTCGACCGATATTCAATCAAACTTTTACACAAGCTAATTTGAAATGAAATATTGGTAGGAAGTTGATTAATCGAATTCACTAAACTTTCATCATTAATACCTTTTTCAAATTCCTGCATTAATAATTGAACTTTTTCAGGTTCCTTATCAGAACCTAGTTCATCAAATTTCTTAAGAAATAACCCAAGAATAATAAGTCTATTTTCAATCGTCATTCTCCGGTCCTGTAAAGTTTTAATCGTGAATATTCTCATATCCCAAAATAGTGCTTGCTGTGTCTTTGACATGGTATTCTGTTTTACAAATCCTCTTGTATCACTTGGTTCGACATCCTGGATGAAATCTATTCCATTTTCCTTCAAGAGAACAAGCCTTGCCACTTCAGGACAAGATAATGTAGCACTCTTTTCAACTACATCTTCCACTAGGTTTAATGTTCTTGGATAAATCGCGCAGGTATTCGATAAGAATTCCGGACCCAATTCTGTTTGAATCTTACATAGACGATTCTCATCTAAAAGAGTGCAATTCCCGGAACTATCCATATTGATTTTGGCATAGTTTTCATCAGTAGCCGCCCCTGAACGATTCCTTTTTACATTTTTCTTCAACAGTTCTTTCATTTCAGGATGCTTCGTATTTCTATAATTTCTGAACGTCTCTTTATCAACAATTACTTTCCACCCAGCACAGCAAGTATCTTCACATGCTGAACCAATACATTGAAACTTAGTCATATATTCAGGAAGTATAATTTCTCTCTTTTGTTCTTTCATTTACTTGTTCACTCCTTTTTAAAAAAGTAAAATAAACCAATATTGAGTACTTCGACTTCTCTACCATCCTATATTCCTTCAAAACTACCTTATCTTATTATATTCCACAAGGCTACAACGACATCCTTGAATAAATCAGTAACGTAACTATCTACTAAGCAATATCCACAATTAATTTTTTAAATAATCTGTTACTAAACCCTTGATATCAATATATTTATTTCTAATTAAAAAAAATGTTTAGTGAACTACTTTTTAAACAGCGATATATCCTAAATCACAAATAATTTTCTCAACAAGGAATCGACCAATAAAAAGTCTTCTTCTGTATCAATATCATGCGATCGATTATTGGGCATTATAAATGCAGTAGTTTCTGCTGTTAAAAAGGATGCTGTTTGCTTTAACCATGTTACTTCCGCTACATACACTGCACCATTCAATAAATAAACTGATGGCAAGTCCTGTCGTCTAGTCGTAAGGTTATCCTGTTTAATCAATGGCACCATGTTCTCTTTTTCATCTACTGTATACATCCAATACGGAGAATTTGTCGGCTCCGCCACACTAACACAAGCAGGCGACCTCGTCGCAATCATTTTTTCAATGCAAGCATCTATATCATCCACAATACGCAAAGGGGATGTTGGCTGTAAGGAGACGATATAATCATATCCTATGACTTCCTCAAGCGCATGTAGAAGAGGGATTATTCCAGGGGTATCATCCTGTGCTAATTCACTAGGACGAACAAAAGGAGCTTCACAACCAAACTCTTTTGCAATTTTAATTATCTCGTCATCTTCAGATGATAAGATTAATCGATCAATATACTTTGATTTCTTTGCTTCCTCAATTGTCCATGCAATGAGTGGCTTTCCTGCTAACTCTTTTATATTTTTCCGCAGAACTCCTTTTGAACCACCACGGGCTGGAATGATTGCAAGAACTTTTTTGTCATTAATCATTGAAAGTCTCCTTATATTCCCCATTCGCCTTTTCATAGTCATCCAACCGACCTATATCTAACCAGTATTCCCTCAATGGAAATGCTGAAACTTTATCATTTTCATTTATCAATATCTTATATAATTCAGTCATATCGTAAAATTCACCATTCGGGACATAATCTAACACAGCAGGATTCAACACATAAATCCCCGCATTCACAAAGCTTTTATGTACTGGTTTTTCTACTATAGATAACAATCGATGATCTTCCGTTTCAATAACTCCATAAGGAATTTGGTACTCATATTCACGTACGCACATGGTTGCCGTAGAATTCGTTTCATTATGAAAATTAAGTAGTTGTTCGAAATTGATTTTGGTTAGTAAATCACCATTCATCACGAAAAAAGGTTCGGTTGGTTTTTCTGACAACAATGACAACGCCCCCGCCGTTCCCAACCTTTTCGTTTCTTCAATATACTCAATTGTCACTCCGAGATGTGTGCCATCTTGGAAATAATCCATAATCATTTCTTTTTTATAGTTAACTGACAAGACAAAATTTGTAAAACCGTAATTTTTAAAACTTTCAATAATCGTTTCGACGATTGGCTTATTTCCAACGATAAGCATCGGCTTAGGTACTGTCTCAGTCAACGGTCGGAGTCTTGTACCGAGTCCTCCAACCATTAACACCACTGTATTCTTTTTCTGAATGGCTAACTCAAGCTCATCTGAAAATAGTATGCGTTGCAACACATTATCCCCCGAAATGATTGGCAATTGCTTTAACTTTCGTTCGCGCATTCTTTTTTTATAGTGAACAAGATTTTTACCATCTTGTTCACTAAACGGAGAGGTATTCATCACTTCGCAGATTGCACTTTCAAGCGGGAGCCCCTTTAAAATACCACGACGTATATCACCATCTGTTACAGTTCCGAGTAAATGCATAGTATCATCTACGACCGCTGCAAATTGCATAGTGGAAGCATCGATGATTTTCATGGCTTGTAAAATCGTTGTTTCTGGTTGAATGACAACGTCCTTCCAACTTTTCATCTACTACACTTCCTTTGCTGGAACTCCATAGGCAGTTTTCCTATCTCCAATATTTTTCACAACGATTGAGCCTGCGCCAATTAATGTTTTATCACCTATCGTAATTCCTTGAATAATAGAAGTTCCAGTGCCGATATGACAATTATCGCCTATTTTAACTCCGCCTGATAAAGTAACTCCCGGAGCAAGGTGAACATGGCTACCGATCACACCATCATGATCAACAATCGTTCCTGTATTAATAACAGTATTATGAGCAATGGATACATTCGTCTGAAGAATTGCACCCGCCATAATTTGAACTCCATGCCCCATTTTCACTGAAGATGTCACAATAGCCGTTGGATGAATCACGTCAGCAAACGTATAGCCTTTTGCTATGAATTGTTCAAATATCGACTTCCTTAGAGTTGAAACATCAATCATACCTAATCCCAAAACAAGCTCCACTTCATTCGGGTCATATGTAGCGATTACATCATCAGTCCCCAAATGTGATAAGTTAAAAACGTTTTTTTCTTCTTGAGGTGCTGTATACCCCTTTATCTCTCTTTGCTGAGCAATCAACGTTTCTACTAAAACCGATGCATGTCCACCGTTTCCAATCATAATAATAGGCCTATTCATCGATCAGTGCATCCACTTCATATGATTGCTTGACCGTTTTTCCAATTAAGGACCAATAAGCAGTTGGTGGCATCCCATTGCCAGGTCGCTTAATGGCTAAATGAGCTTCGGTCAGTATGTCACCTGGCGCAATTTGCACTTTGGCAACAATACTCTTCCTTGCCGCTAGACGGTTTTCAAGCTCAATTGAAGTTGGCTGCTTATTTCCTGAGCCTAGAGATTGCTCAATTACTCTAATCCCAACCACCATTTCCTCTAATTCTTTCGGCTCCAATGATGCCCGATGATCAGGTCCCGGTAAATTACAGTCTAACGTGAAATGCTTTTCGATTATTACTGCACCTAGTGCCACCGCAGCAATTGGGACCGCGATTCCCTCAGAATGATCTGAAAAGCCAATCGGCAATCGAAGTTCTTTTTCCATCTCATTCATAGCTCTTAAATTAATAGTTTCAAATGGTGCAGGGTACTCCGTAGTACAATGTAAAACGGTCACAAATTCTTTCAAAAGTGTTTTGGCCTCTAGTGTTTGATAATGTATTTCCACTTTTTCCAATTCAACCAATTGATCTGGAAAGGCTAAACCATAGGCCAAGAAAGACAATGCTTCATGGATATCATCCATCGTCGCCATACCTGTCGATATAATCATCGGCTTTCTCTTTGTTGCGATATAGTGAATAAAAGGACTATTTGTCAACTCACCAGATGGTATTTTGAGCGTATTCATCCCAATATCATCTAATAAAAAATCAACACTTTCAAAATCAAAAGGCGTCGATAAAAATTCAATCTGAGTAGAATCACAGTAATTCTTCAGCTCAGCAAACTCCTCATAGGATAATTCAAGTTTTTTCAACATCTCAAATTGTGATGTTGTTTCTCCTAAATTACTCACTTGATAACCAGCTTGCTGTGCAGCTCGTGTCACCAAATTTTCCGCTTTAAACGTTTGAAACTTCACTGCATCTGCACCAGCTTGTTTTGCGACATCTACTAGTTTTTTTGCCATATCAAGAGAGCCATTATGATTGACGCCTGCTTCGGCGATGATGTACGTTTGATTACTCATAAGTCATAAAACTCCTTTTGAATTGAATAGGACGATAAGTTTTTAATTTGTTTGATGATTTTTGTCGAAACTTCTCCATCACCAAATATTTGTCCGTAGGGTCCTTCAAATTTCAGCGCTACATCAATTGCTTCTTCAATAGATTCTTCATCAAGGGAAGTATTTATAACTGAAGACGGACGTTGCCTTCCTAACTGACGATCACCACAATTAACCGTCGGTGTCTGCAAGTAAGGCACTTCAATTAGTCCACTGGAGGAATTACCAATCACAGCAGTTGAATGCTTTACTGCACTTAAATAACGTAATTGTCCCAGCGATTCAAATAGAAATGCATTCGCATTGTTTAATACAAATTGTTCAATTGCTTCATTAATTTTTCTTCCGCCATTATCTGCATTTGCTTTTGTAAAAACAAGGTTGTGATTCGGATAGTGGCTCAAAGCAGATAACAACGGTTGCATACCATTTGTAGCTCCATTTGTTTCCGGATGATAGGTAATTAAAAACAACGGCATGTTATCATCAATTTTTAGTTCTTTATATAATGCGGCTTTAGATAACAAAGGAATTTTTAATATATTTTCAATCCCAAGTGCCCCGACATTCCAGATACGTTCTGGATGTTCCCCAAGCTGAATAATTCGCTTACGATGTGATTCTGTACTGACAAAATGCCAAGTCGCCATTTTCGTAATCGAATGGCGAATGGCATCATCATAGGCACCAAAAGTTAATTCACCGCCGTGAATATGAGCGATAGGAATCTGCATCACAAGCGCCGTTTGTGCTACCGCTAGCATTTCAAATCGATCGCCAAGAATAATAAGGAGATCCGGCTTTAAACGATCCAATGCGTCTGTAAAGCCGATTGTTGCAAGTCCCATTGATTTAGCTACTCCGACTGAGGTATCTGATGACAACAGCATCTCTACCTTCTCATCAATAACAAAGCCGTCCTGCTCAATCTGCTTATAGGTCAAACCAAATTCTGGCGACAAATGCATACCCGTGACAACGATTTGTAATTCAAACTCGGCATCTTGTTGAATTTCTTTCATGAGCCAATACAGCAGTCCATATTCCGCACGTGTCCCAGTGACAATACATATTTTCCGACGCATTATCTCACTTCACTTTCAGCGGTGTACTTGGAATATTAATCAATGTATTTTTTAACTTCTTCGTAATCGTTAAATCAGCTGTCGGCATATTTTTAAATAACTCTAACTCATGCATGGGAGTCCAAATCGGACGCGACATGACACCATTTTCATTTAAAAAGTCCAAGACAGCATCACGATTATGCTTTTGCTCTAACACCAATGTTTGCAACCAGTAGTTTCCTGTTGTATTAGTGGGTTCCTTAAATAGCGATACGCCATCTAATCCACTAACCAATTCCTCGTATATCTCTGTAAGCTGTCTTTTTTCTTCAATAAATGTCGATATTTTTTGCAACTGTGCACAGCCAAGTGCTGCATTAATATTCGGCATTCTATAATTATAACCAATTTCATCATGCTCATATGCCCAGCGATGCGGAACTTTCGCAGTCGTCGTTATGTGTTTAGCATAATCGGCAAGCTTGTCATCATTCGTTAAAATAGCACCGCCACCGCCAGTTGTCATGATTTTATTACCGTTGAAGCTAAGTGCACTCACGCGGCCAAAACCACCTGTATGTTTTCCTTTATAATAGGAACCAAGTGATTCAGCGGCATCTTCCACAAGAACAAAATTATAGCGCTCACATACTTCGATTAAAGGATCAAGGTCAACTGGATGTCCGAATGTGTGCATGGGGACGACCGCACGAATGATTCTACCTGTGTGCTTATTCGTCAATTGCCCGCTTTTCATTTCCCCAATGTCTTTAATATGCTCTTCAAGTTTAACTGGATCCAGTCCAAGTGTTTTTTCACTCACATCAACAAAATGTGGGACTGCTTGCAAGTATGAGGCTGCATTAGCTGTCGCTACAAACGTTAGAGAGGGCATAAACACTTCATCATCTTGTTGTACTCCCGCTATCTTCAAAGCTATCTGAAGGGCGGCAGTGCCATTCACTACGGCAACTGTACGCTGCACTCCTGTAAACTCAGCTAACTCCTGCTCAAAACGATCAACATACTTTCCCACTGAAGAAACCCAACCTGACTTGACACAATCCGTTACATAGTCGATTTCTGTTTCATTAAAAGTCGGTTCATGAAGTGGTACAAAATCCTTTTGATATAAATCTTTTATGCCATTCGCAAAGCTAATCCATTGCTCGTTCATATGTTATACACATCCGTTTTGTAAGATGCGAGATTCTTGGAGTTTGTAAACCATTCAATCGTTTCTTCAAGGCCTCGCCTAAAGCCTTCTTTACCACCATAATTCGGTGCCCATCCAAGTAAATCCTTTGCCTTTTGATTGGCAGCCCACAGGCGCTCTACCTCACTTTTATCTGGACGTAGACGCTGTTCATCTGTTTCAATCATTAAATTAACATTCATAATGTCGGCAATCATTCCGGCAGTTTCACCGATTGACACTTCATAGTTAGAGCCGATATTTATCACTTCACCGACAGATTTATCGCTATTCATCACAGAGATGAAGCCATTCACTGTGTCTTTTACATAGTTAAAATCGCGTGTTGGGCTAATTGCACCTAACTTGATGGTTGTGTTTCCTGCTGCAAGCTGTCCAATAATCGTTGGAATAACCGCTCGGGCGGATTGTCGTGGTCCGTAGGTGTTAAACGGTCGGATAATTGACACAGGTGTATCAAAAGATCGGTAAAATGAAAGAGCCATCTGATCTGCTGCTATTTTTGTTGCCGAATAAGGGGACTGTCCTTGTAAAGGATGGTTCTCGTCAATAGGTACATATTGTGCAGTTCCATACACCTCGCTTGTCGATGTGTGGACAACTTTTTCAACGCCTAACTCCCGCGCTGCCTGGACAACATTCAAAGTCCCTTTAATATTCGTGTCGACATATGTATCAGGTGAATGATACGAATAAGGAATTGCAATTAACGCAGCCAAGTTAAGAACGTGCGTACAGCCTTTCATTGCTTCTTTCACACCGTGTGGATCACGGATATCTCCTGCAAAAACGTCTAAATTGTTCTGAATTTCCGGAGATGATTGATCCAGCCACCCCCATGAGTTGAATGAATTATAATAAACGAATGCACGAACGTCATAGCCTTGTTGGATTAGTTCTTCTGTTAGATGAGATCCTATGAAACCATCTGCGCCAGTTATAAGAATTTTTTTAGTCAATTATATTCATCCCATTCTTTGTAGAAATACCTTTTATTAATAATTTCTAATTTAGATCCGACAAATTAACTATTCTGAGCACGTCTTCTTCAACAATAAATGGAGCACCTTTGATATTTGCACCATTCCAAGACGTATTATAAATATTCATATGAGTCCTTTTCGCTTTTCTTTCAAACCATTTTTTAAAAGCTAATAAATTGGGCGTTGTATAGATCATGTCGTCACTATTCGCTGCTACTTCTTGAAAGTTATATTTTTCACTGACTGATACACCTGATGTCGAACCATTCGCATGCGTTCTACCTTTAGTAAATCCTAAATCTTGTCCAAATAAAAAGATGTTTTGAAACCCCATGTACTCCAATAAAGATAAAGCAGTTGTTGCGACCGAGCCACCTGTTTCCAACAGCGAAGCATTTAAAGTATCTGCGTAATTTTCTGCATCAGGATAACCCTCCTGAAAAATAATATATCGGTTATACTTATGGATTTGGGTCATATTATGATTTGCCGTTGATAAATAAAAAAGTGGGCCAACATATTTTGCTTGGTCAATTTGCCTAACTACATGTATTGATGGATCAGTAATGATGACAGCGTTCGGTATGATAGAATGACTTACTAACACTTTCAACGCTGATCCCACTGAAATAATAAAAACTTTATCTTTAATTTTCTGTAATAAACTAATCGTTTCGTCTAATGATGGTCCTGCTGATACAATGCACGCAGCCTGCCCTGCAAAATACTGTTGCCATTCAGTAATAGTTGGATCCTCATTTTGAATGTTATTATAAAAGTTTTCTTTTAATAACTGATTTGAAGATTTATAACTCATTTGTCGCGTTTTAATATCAAGAAGATAGTCATGTAACGGATGTTTATTTCCTAGGGCCTTAACCCATTGTAACGGTATAATGACTTGTAGATTATCCATCATTAAAATCTCTGGTATTTGCTCTAAACTCACTAACAAAACCCGTTCATTATTTAACAATTCCTTATTACTGTAGGTTTCAAATACATTTAACTCCGTATCGTTTACTGGAAAAACATAAATTTTCTGATGATTAGTCTTCTCCAGTAATACCCGGATATGATAGCCAAGTCCTAATCCTATTAGAAAATAGCTGTCCATTAAAAAATTTGTTTCGGCTGTTATAAACTTCTCAACATCCTGTTCAGGATTATATTTACTATAAACATATAGACCATTTCCTTTTAACGTATAGGAACCATTACGACTTTCTTCCACTTCCCATGTCATATCATCAATTTAACATCTTGACTGTTCTCATCAAAGAAAGGCATAATTTCATATTCAAACATATCTGCAACAACGATATAATCTTGAATTTCCAATCCACTATTCACTTCATGTAAATATTCATGAATTTTACCTGTTTCCAAGTTAACCAAAATACCATTTTCTCTAAAATATTCACTCATTTTAGCTAACCAATTAGCTCCTTCTGAAAAATCAATAATATCTTGCATCGCTTCGGAAATTCGGTCTTCCCGTAAACTATCTGCAACTTTTTGACAACCAGTAGGCATTTTTTTAATATATTCATTATAAGATTCAATTAGTTCGTGTAGATCCATCATTATTCTCACCTTCCGTTATTTTAGTCACGTCTTCTAGTAATTCTTCGGTATATTGCTTAGATAGCTTTGCTGCACTCAATAATCGATTATACAATTGGTCATTTTGACTAAAGACTCGGTCAAACTCTTCTTTTTTACTTTCATTTTGTTTCGGTAAAAAGTAATTTAATGTGTCTATAGTAATCGGCTCGACAATCGAATTCATCGAAACAGTATCAAATATTTTTTTGATTTCTTTATCAATCTTATCTAATCCTCTAATAACTTTATTATTAAAAGTAGAATTACTTTTATTTCTTTTTAATAACTTTGAAGCCTTGTCCAATGATACCACTAGCTTCTCGTATGTTATAATTTCCTTTTCGATTTCATCCACGAAATTCCCTATATTTATATTATTAATCTCATCAAAATTTAAATCTATATTAATATCTGATAAATCACAACAAAAATCATTAAAACTTATTTGTTGAAACCCTTCAATTTTTGCTCCGCCTTCTGTACAGTTAAATAGTCTATCTTTTTCATTTGAAAGCTCCAAAATTTGTTCGAAATTCTTTTTCATAGATAGAAGCGGGGCATCTGTTAGGACTTGATCGCCATTATATCCTTCAATATAAAATGCACTTCTTTCCTTCTTGAAATTATCATCCACTTTCTTAAAATATTTGTTATGCTCAGCATGTGTTTTATTATCAGTATAAGCAAGATCTTGACCAACTAGTGCAATTTTCCCAGTTGATATATATAAGCTGATTGTTAAAGCATAGTTCGCTACTGAAGAACCACCAAATAACATAGGTAGTTTTTGGTGGGTTATCTTTTCTACATGCTCCCGAACATCAGACTCAATTGAAGGTATAAAACTAAATGCTCTTTTTTTAAATTGGTTACGGATTTTATAATGGTTTCGAATACTGTAAATAAAATAAGAATTTGTAAAAACATTGTCTTTAAAATGATTATAATTATTTTCACTACCATCAATTGAAACTATAAAATCAGGTTCTATATTGTAATGAAGCAATGTATTAATTGTGGAGCCAGATGCTATTAAAATTATCTTATTTCTTACTTCTTTGAGCTTCGGTATTTGCTTGATTAACGATGGTCCACCAGATGCAACTACTACTGGAAAATCAAACCTTTTCTCCAATGTTGTCAAACTTTCATCCTTTAGTACATGAATTAGATTACGAACATAATTTTCTTGCCACGACTCTGCAAAAAAATTAATAGTATTACGATAAATTGCATTTATTCTCAATACATCTTGAACGATATTCAATACTCTTTTATATTCTGTAGGGAATAACTTTTCATGATTTGGCAAACAAATAACTTTTACATTAACCGCATACTCAACAAGTAATTTCTTTATTTCCGATTCTATTTTTTGGGGATCAATATCGTAAAAAATTGGAATCCCCTCTAGTTCAGTACTGTTTTCATGTTTCTCAAATAACGGATCTATAATGATTAGCCTGTCGTTTTCTCCAAATTTCCTTTGAAGAGCACTTGCATAATAGCCAAGTCCAAACCCAAACATTATGTGTAAATAGTTTTCTGTATAATGTTTTTGGGCAAATTGTTCTGATTCCTTTAACGGATCATATTTACTATGTAAAAATAAATTATTCACTTTAAGTGTGAATAAACCATTTTTCGCAGGAATTTTTTCAATTATATAAGTCTGCACCAACTTTTTCACCTCCTATTTTATATCGGTCAATTTAGTAAAATTTAAAGAGACCTTCCCTAAATATAAAGGGAAGGTCCAAGTATAATTGTTATAAATTATCGTAGTAACTGAAGAACACCTTGTGGCTGTTGGTTCGCTTGCGCCAACATTGCTTGTGCTGCTTGTGTCAAGATATTGTTCTTCGTGAACTCCATCATTTCTTTCGCCATATCTACGTCACGAATACGAGATTCTGCTGCTGTTAGATTTTCTGATGAAGCACCCAAGTTATTAATTGTATGTTCTAGACGGTTTTGAACAGCACCTAATTTAGAACGTTGTGTTGAAACTGATTCAATTGCTGTATTAATTGCAGTAATTGCTTTACTTGCATTTGTTGTCGTGTCAACTGCCACAGCACCTGCTGTAACTTTTAAAGCTTTTGAGTCCATAGTAGTAATTGATAGCTTAATTGCTTGTCCAGAATTCGCTCCAATATGGAACGTTTTTGCAGAAAACGAACCATTCAATAAGTTCTGCGTGTTGAACTCAGTATTCTTAGCAATACGGTCAATCTCAGCAGTTAGTTCAGTTAGCTCGTCTTGGATAGATGTACGGTCTTTAGCAACGTTTGTATCGTTTGCTGCTTGAACTGCTAGCTCACGCATACGTTGAAGGATTGAATGTGTTTCGTTTAGTGCACCTTCAGCTGTCTGGATCAAAGAGATACCGTCTTGCGCATTTTTTGCTGCCATATCCAAACCACGGATTTGACCACGCATTTTTTCAGAGATCGCTAGACCTGCAGCGTCATCCCCTGCACGGTTAATTTTATAACCTGAAGAAAGTTTTTCTAGGTTTTTTGAAGCATTTGCATTGTTGAAAGATAGTTGGCGGTGCGTATTAAGTGCTGCGATGTTGTGATTAATTCTCATGTTTAATTTCCTCCTTGAGTGTCTATTGTTTGCATCCTTGCAAACTCAGAATTTTTTTCTGAAAGCACTTTGGCCTATTTCACCCAAAGTGCTGTTTTAAACTATTAATAATCTTATCGAAGTAATTGAAGAACACCTTGTGGCTGTTGGTTCGCTTGTGCCAGCATTGCTTGTGCTGCCTGTGTTAAGATATTGTTCTTCGTGAACTCCATCATTTCTTTCGCCATATCTACGTCACGAATACGTGATTCTGCCGCTGTTAAGTTTTCTGTTGAAGCACCCAAGTTATTAATTGTATGTTCTAGACGGTTTTGAACAGCACCTAATTTAGAACGTTGTGTTGAAACTGATTCAATTGCTGTATTAATTTTTGTAATAGCGTCACTTGCCTTAGATGTATTACTTACAGAAATAGTATTAACACCTAATTTTGTAGAATCCATACTACCAATTGTTAGTGTAATTGCTTGTCCAGAGTTCGCTCCGATATGGAATGTTTTACCTGAGAATGAGCCATCTAATAGATTTTGAGTGTTAAACTCTGTATTTTTAGCAATGCGGTCAATTTCAGATGTAAGTGCAGTTAATTCATCTTTAATAGATGTACGGTCAGCTGTAACGTTTGTATCGTTTGCTGCTTGTACTGCTAGTTCACGCATACGTTGAAGGATTGAGTGTGTTTCGTTTAGTGCCCCTTCAGCTGTTTGGATTAAAGAAATACCATCTTGAGCGTTTTTAGCCGCCATATCCAAACCACGGATTTG